>JACOUH010000003.1 GCA_016177925.1 Planctomycetota bacterium
CTCGTAGAGGATGGCCCCCAGGGCGTAGACGTCCGTGGGGGGGCCGACCCGGTCCTGCTGGCCGAGGACCTGCTCCGGGGCCATGTAACTCGGGGTGCCCGCCATCGTCCCACTTTGCGTGAGCTTGACATCGAGGTGCAGAAGCTTGGCGAGGCCGAAATCGGCGATCTTGGGCGTCCCGTGCTCGCCCAGGAGGACATTGGCAGGCTTGAGGTCCCGGTGAATGATGCCCAGGTCGTGGGCGGCCTGCACGGTTTCCGCCAGGGCTTTGACGAGCCGAGCCGCCTCGTGCGGGGGCAACGGCTGGCCCTGGAGGCGGCGGGCCAGCGATCCGCCCTCCGCGAATTCCAGGACGACGTAGGGCTGGTTGCCGTGCGTGCCGAACTCGAAGATCTGCACAACTCCCGGGTGCTGCAGGCGCGCCGTCGCCTCCGCCTCGAGATGGAAGCGGACGAGATGATCGGGCGTGTCGGCATAGTCCCGGGAAAGCATCTTGATGGCAACGACGCGGTTCAGCCGCAGGTGCCGGGCCTTGTAAACCACGCCCATGCCGCCGCGCCCGATTTCCTCCAGCACCTCGAACCCCGGCAGAGCCGGCAGCGCGGATCCGTGCCGGGCCAACGGGTCGGCCGCCCGATTCGCAGTGGGCGCGCCGGCAGGAATCAGGTGCCCGAGGGCCTGGAGGATGTCACTGGTCGGTCGCGTGTCGCCCTGGTTCGTTGCGGCGGTGGGGGGGGCGTACGGAAGCGTCTTCCTCGGGTCGGCGGGGCAAGGATCTCCGGGGCCACTGCCCGGCCCCTGCCGGACGGAGGTCAACTGCTCCAGTTCCGCCTGGCAGCGCAGGCAACTCTCGATGTGCAGGCTGAGGGGGCCTTCTTCGTGCGCGCCGAGGCGGTTGTTCAAAAACGCTTCGAGTTGATCACGATCGGGGCAGGGGATCATGGCGGGTCCGCTCCCTCCAACCGGTTCAACTCTTCGCGCAGGAGTTTTTGCACGTTGTTCTTCGCCTTGAAGGCGGCGGCCACGTTCATGCCGAGCCGGGCGGCGGCCTCGGCCCCGGACAAGCCCTGAACGGTCGTCAATTCAAACGCCTGCCAGGTTCGCGGCTCGACGCGCTCTTGGACTCGCCGGCAGGCCTCTTCCAGCAGCTCCAGGTCGAAGACTTCCTGGAGGCGCGCCTCCAGGTCCTGGCGCGCCTCCAGGCCCTCGAGCGCGGCTTCCGTGAGCGGCTGGCCGGAGGCCATTCGCTCCCGCTGGCGGTCGTCCAGGAAGTCGCTGAGGGCGTGCTGCGTCAGGGTCTTGAGCCAGGCCCGGAAACTCTTCGAGGGGTCGTAGGCGAAGCGGCGGATTTTCACGGCCAACTGCACCAGGACCCGCTGCGTGACCTCCTCCGCGTCGGATTCCTGCAAGTCCCAGCGCAGGCACCAGGCCTTGATACGGGGGCCGTACCGGGCCACGAACTCCCGCCAGGCGGACTCGTCGTTCGGCTCCTGCTGCAACCGCGCCAACAGGCTGGCGTGTGTGCGCGAAACCGAAGCATCCCTCATTACCTGATACTCCTTGCCGCCCTGGAAGTTGAACCCGAGGGGAAAAAACCCGGATTGAAGATTCAAGTTTAACGGCCGGCAATCGTACTTGTCAATGAGCCAGGCGACTCGACTCGCGAAGGGAAGTGAACTCGAGAGCCTTGCCCTTACCCGCAGCCGCTCTCCGAAAGGGAAATGAGCCATGTTTCTTCGTCGTTCCCGGAAAAACCGCCAGCCCGCCGGCCGTACCCGAGGCTTGCGCCGTCTCCCCCAAGTCGAACTCTTGGAGGACCGACTCGCACCCGCGACCATGTCCTTGAACCCCAGTGGTCTGCTGACGATCCAGGGGACGACTGTCAACGAGCAGGTGACGATCGCGTCGTCGAATGGGCAGCTCTCCGTCGCGGTGGTGTCGGGGACCACGAACGACACCGCGACCTATGATGACAGTGCCGTGGCGAAGATCATCTTTTCTAGTGGCGGCGGCGACGACAGCCTGGATGCCAGCGGCACGACCAAGCCGGTGCTCCTGGTCCGAGACGGCGGAGGGGAGGGGACCGCCGTGGGGAACGACCTCCTCTCGGTCGGCCTTTCGTCGGGGCGGCGCCTCGATTCGTCGATGAAAGCCGACAGCTATCTCTCGGCCTTCCTGGATGGTAACGATCTGACCCTGGCTAATGCCTACGGTTACGGGTTCACGGTTTCGGCGCCGGACGGCACTGGCCAGTGGCAGCGAACGGTGGATAACAGCGGCGAGACATTTACCCTCAGCGGCCCCGCTTCGATCAAGATCGGGACCACTGACGTCCCCTTCTACATCCCCACAGACAAGGCCTGGGAGATCGTGACCAAGCCCGACGTGTGGGACAACGCCGGAAAGGTCGATGTCACCCATTCGTCGTTCGGTGCCGGGCCAGGCGACAGGTCAAGCGACACGCAGTCGAACAACGACATCTACGCTGCCCTTTCCGGTTTGGTCAGTACCACCGGCGTCCACTTTGACCTCGGCACGCCGGAACAGACCTGGGGAATCGCCCTGGGCAAGGACCTCGGCTATCTCGGCGTGCCGCTCGACGCCTCGGTGCCCTACCTCTATTTCCACGAGCAGACGGGCTTTTCCGCTTTGTACGGCAGCGTCACCGCCCAGTCACAGGGTAACGAGACCCTCTCCCTGGTCCTGGACCCCAGCGACCCGGCCTTCTACGTCCGCGTCACTACCACATCGAGCGTGGACCTGCTGGCCGCGGGCGCCTCGTCGCACGGGTACATCCCGTTCAATCCGAACACCACGCCCAGTCACGCGACCGAAACCATTTACGGGCACCTCTACTCGGCCGGCGGCGTGTCGTTGAAGCGCCTGCCGGTCGAAGTCAATGGTGCGATCGTCGTCAACCTGGATGCGAATCAGGACGGCGTGCTGGCCAACATCACGGCCGACGATCTGGCCAACGTCGTTCAGGGTCGCGCAGGACTTACCGACCTGGCGAGCGAAGGGCTCCGGGACATCCAGGTCGGTGTGAATGGCCAATTGCAGGCCGATTTCGATGCCGGCGCTATCGATGTCTCGTTCCCCGTTGCCGAGGGAACGTTCATGTACGACGGCATCCAGGACCAGGCGGCGTTCCGGATGAATAATGTGACGAACCCCGGCCTGTTCACCAAACTCTTCGGCGACTCCACCTACGCGGTCGATGGGTACATCACCAATGTCACGTCGTCCACGCCCGGCTTCTCCGTGACCGGTATCGCCCTCACGGAGGCACGGTTCTTCGGGATCGGCGTCCAGAGCAGCGACACCGAATTCACCGTTTCCAATTCCGGAGTGTCTCTCTTCAGCAAGGTGAAGGACCCGCTCGGACTTGCAACTACTTCCGATCTCATGATGGCCGGCTCGGTCAACGCCGATGGCGGGTACTCACTGACCTTCTCGACGAAGGAAAAGTTCGACCTCGGATTTGTCACCTTCAAGTCCCACATGAAGTACTCGATGTCGCGCAGCAGCGCGACCTCGGACGACTTCTCCTTCACGGCGACCTTCAGCGATGGCACGCATTTCGACATCGCTGGCATCAAGGTCTCCCTCGATTTCGACCTCGCTCTGGCGTTCCAATGGAACGGCAGTCGATTCGACATCAGCGGCAAGGCCAAGGCCAAGGCCAAGATCGACGGCCTCGGCAGCATCAAGGCTACCGCGGAGGTGGACAACAACGGTTTCAAAATTGAGATGGGGAAAATCGCGGGCCACAACATTCCGGACCTGGAATTCAGCTGGCCGGATGGACAACAAGGCAACTCCGGCGACGACAACAGTGGTACCGCGGCCATCGCCGTGACCAAGAAGGCGAGCGTGCCCTCCGTGGCCGAGGGCGGCGTCGGCGATCAATCGGTGACCTACAGCTACGAGGTGACCAACACGGGCACCGGCGGCAACGTCCCCCTGGCCGTTGACCTCTCGGATACCGATGGCACGCCGACTTACGTCAGCGGCGACACCAATGGCAACGGCCTCCTGGACCAGGGCGAGATGTGGCTTTATACGCTGAGCGCGATTGTGCCGCCCGGCGATGCGAACGACTTCTACACGTCCACCGTGACCGCATCCGGCACCCACGATCAGCGCGACGAAGTTGACGACAACGATTCCGTCTCGATCGCCTACACCGACGTGCTGCCGTCCATCAACGTGGTCAAGAGCGGTCCCAGCTCGGCGAACGTCGGCAGCAGCGTCACCTACACCTACACGGTCACCAACACCAGCCCGGCCGGCGCCTTCGACCCGCTCTTCGGCGTCTCGCTCAGCGACACCGACGGCACGCCGACCTACGTCAGCGGCGACACCAACAACGACGGAATCCTCCAGAGCGACGAAACCTGGATTTATAGTCTGACCGTGACCATGCCGAGTTCCGGTACGACTCACAGGAATACCGTCACGGCCACCGCCTACGACGATGAGAACAACCAAGCGACCGCCACGGATTCCAGCACGCTGGCTCTCACGTTCACGATCAGCGGCTTCACGTTCCACGATACCGTAACCAACGGGCTCTACGACGGCACGGAATCGCAGCTCTACGGATGGACGATCAATCTTTACCAAGAGAGCAACGACACCCCGGGCCTTCAGACCGGGGCCGGCGGGGACACGTTGGCGGCTTCCCAGATCACCGACCCGAACTACAGCTTCTCCGGCCTGCTGCCCGGGACCTACTACGTTCGTGAAGTCGTCCCATCGGGCTCGATCGAGACGACCGGCGACCTCGACAAGACGTTCGCGGTCAGCCAGGACTTCGCCAACAACTTCGGCGACGTGCAAACCAACACCGACGGCAACAACGCCAAGTCGCTCGGCTACTGGTCCAACAAGATCGGCCAGGCGGACTTGCTGGCCAATGAGAATGCCACGGCCACGCCCGTCTACGAAGTGCAGACGGTGACGGTCGCCCCCGGGACGATCAACGGCTCCTCCAAGCTGACGTTCGGCAACAAGACGACCGGCGCGATTGCCTGGGACGCCCCGGCCGCGGCCGTCCAGTCCGCCCTGAACGCGCTGCCAAGCATCGGCGGCTCGGGCGGGTCCGTCACGGTAACTCGGACCGGGCCGGGCACCACCACCGCCAACTACGTTTACACGATTACCTTCGGCGGGAAGCTGACCGGCGACCTCGCGCAGACGACCGCCACGTCGGTTTTCGGCTGCACGGTCACTACCGGCACGATCAGCAACGGCACCTTCAACTACGGGCCGACCAATTGGCGCGTCGTACTCAATGGCCTGGGCCTGCGGAATGCCGACGGCTCGTTGTACACCGTACCGCTCGGCAGCACCAGCTTCGCCACGGCCTATGCGAGTTTCGCCAACTTCCTGCTGAGCGCCACGGCCACGAACATGTGCAACATGCTCTCGGCACAGCTGGCGACGACGCAGCTCAACGTACTCATCGGTTACGTCAACCCGAACGAATACGTGCGCGTGGACGGTATTCAATCGACCTCGACGTTCGGCGGCTCATTCTCCACGCTGACCACGTACTACACGTACAATGGCGCCGCATTCGTGCAGATTCAGGACCTGATCAGTGCCGCCATCGCCACCTTGAATGCCCACCCCACCGCCTCTAGCGGCGACGCCTGGCAGCCATACGACCAGGGGCTGAAGAACGTCTTCGACGCCATCAACAACGACCTTTCCATCTTCGTGGTGTAACCGGCGAGATATGGTCTCGCAGGCGGAACAAGCCTCCCAAAGACGGGCGGGGCCGAAGTCCCCGCCCGGTATTCGCGGGGAGAGAAGGGGACATCGTGAATGCCATCTCCTTAAGATGTCCTCTACATCCATAACCGGCCGGCGGGTGCGAGGCTGGAAGTAATCAACATCAACGATGAATTGACCACCTTAGAGGCACTAACAAAATGAGGCAATCGGCACGCCCTTCGCATTTTCTCCTTTCGACAACCCCAAAGCGTCCGAAGGAGGTGCTGTCATGGCTAAGCCCCTTGTTTCCGATGAACTCTGGAACATTCTCCAGCCTTTGCTTCCACCGCCGAAGCGCCGCCGCCGGGCCGCATGTCCGTCAGCCGGGCGGCACCTGGTAGACCGCCAACTCGCCATCCTCGCTGAACAGGGCGAACTGGTCGGGGCGCGGCAACGGCAGCACCGTCAGCGGACGGGCCCGCAGGCCACTCAACTCGGCCTTCAACTGGACGCGGCGATCCTGCGTCGAGTAGACTTCGCAGCCGCCCGTGGCCGCCGCCACCAGGTCGCCGCCCGCTGTGAAACCCGCCACCGGGCCCGCCAGTTCGGTTGCAAACGTCTCGGCCAGTCCGCGGTGATAGAAGTTCTCCCAGTACAGGATGCCTCCCTGCCGAAACGTCACCGCCAGCCGTGCCCGCGTCCCCGCCGCTTCGCCTCGGACAGCGGGGGGCGGGGTTGTTCAGCGACCACGCTGTCGAGAATTTCCTGGACCAGGGCGATCCGCTCCGCGACCGTCATCCGATCAATCCCTAACTGCTGTAGAATCGCCGTCATACCACCTCCATACATCCTGGGCGAACACCCGGGTCAGTATACCTGATGGTCGGGTGGGTTACGAGAGTGAAGGGAAGCTTGTCACAGGCTGGCCGGCGCCGCTCGGTGAGCGGAGCGCCTCTCTCCTCGCCCGTCTGAGGCCCGTCGCGCAAGTGCCGTCCCTGTGAGGCGGTGTTTAACCTCTTTCAGGGACCTCCGAACAGTCCTTTCGCGGAAAAGGCAGCAATCTTCAGCCGCCGCGAAGGCCTCGGTGCAAAGCCATCGGCATCGGAGAGCGACATCCCGGTGATCTGCCCCAGTGGCCGACGTCAAAGAAACCAAGTTGCAAGTTTTGGTGCCGGCCGGAGCACCGCGCGGCTGGGACCACCACCCGGCACTCCGGGAAGGAAGGGAAATATGGGACTCATCCAGTGGTTCTTCTCACGTCGGCGGGCGCGGCCGAAATCCCGGGCAGGCGTTCGGAAAAGCGACTCAGGACGTTCTCTGAATCCTCACTCAACTCGCAGAGAAAAAAATTCTGATGAGGGGCTTGACCCGCGGGCGCTCGGCGGGTAGCTTTAGACAAATTGTAGGTGACAATTCGAGAAAGCGACCTCAACCTTCAAATCGGCAGGTGTTCTGTGCAGGGAGAACCTCATGAGCAGCAAAACAAGGTTCGCGGTCGCCCTGGCCGGCCCTGCCCTCCTGCTCGCTTGTTTCTCGGCGTGTGGGCCGGCGACCGAGGGCGACGGCGCCCCGCCGACCCAGCGGGGAACGGACGGCCCCACCGATCCCACCAAGCCCCTGCGCGTCTCGGGGACGCTCCTGGCGCGATGTCTGGGGCACAAGGATTCCGTCACCTCCGTCAGCTCCGTCGCGATTTCTCCCGACGGCAAGCTCGCCGTCTCCGGCGGCAACGGCCCGACCTTGCGTTTCTGGAGCATCCCCGACGGGACCCAGGTGCGAACGGTTCAGATCGATCCCCTGGAGGGGGATGCGGGCTGGGCCGGCGCGGCGACCTTCTCTCCGGACGGCAAGCTCGCAGCGGCGTTGGCCCTCTGGTACGCGGCCCACCGCCCGCCGAACGCGCCGCCGGCCCATCGGCTGTACTTCTGGGAGGCGGACACCTTGAAGGAGGTCCAGCTGCGAATCCCCATCGCGCGGTCGATCGACCTGGCCTATTCTCCCGACGGGGCCAAAGTGGCGGTTGCCGGGGAAGGAGTTCAGGTCTGGGACCTCCGGCTCCGCAAGAAGCTCCACGACTTCCAGTATCCCGAGACGGTCGTCGGCCGTGGGGAAAGGGTCGTGTTCTCGCCGGACGGCAAGCTCTTGGCCGCGGGCTTCTCGCACGGACAGCCCTTTGGCAAACCCGTTATTGACGAACCTCCCTCCGCCGTGGTCCGCGTCTGGGACCTGAACAGCGGCAAGGAGCTCCTTGCCCTTACCGGGCCGCGGAACGCCAATGCCATCGCCATCTCCCCCGACGGGGAATTGCTCGCTGCCGGAGGGGAAGAGCGTGGAGGTAATCGGGGGGTGGTCCATCTCTGGAACCTGAGAACAGGACATTTGATCCGTAGCTGGAAGGCCGATCCGTACCTCCTCTTTTGTCTTGCCTTCAGCCCGGGGGGCAAGCTGCTGGCCAGCGGAGGCGATGACCCGGCGGTCAAGCTCTGGGACGTGGCGACCGGCCAACTCGCCGGCACCCTCGAGGGGCACAGCGACCAAATCCACGCCCTCACCTTTGCCAGGGACGGGAGGACACTGGCCTCCGCTGGCTCCGACAAGCAGGTCCTGCTCTGGCGGCTCAAGTGGAAGTGAGTTGCTCGTCTTGTGTGCTTGCTTGAACGGCGAGGCCACCACATGACCATCATTGGGAAGGAAGGGAAACATGGGACTCATCCAGTGGCTCTTCTCACGGCGGCGGCCGCGGTCAAAGTCTCTGGCAGGTGTTCAAAGGCGCCACCCTTTCATCCCCTCCTTGGAGCGGCTGGAAGACCGCACCGTTCTCGACGATACCTCTGCCAGCCTGAAAGGGATCAGTGCGAGGGGCTTGACCTTGTTCGGTGGCGGGGCGCTGGACGGTTCGGGAGTTTCTATCGGCGAGGTCGATGTCGATCGCCCCGGCAAACCGGGGTATGACAAAGACCCGGACTGGATTCATCGTGACGTCAAACCAACCAAGGTCTACTTCCAGGTTCGCGACGCCAGGGTGAATGAGGCTATTGGCGCCCACGCAGAGGGGGTGGCCGGGGTCATGATCGCGGATGGGCCGACGAATAAGGGCATCGCGCCGAAAGCAAAACTGTATGCCGACGCCATCGGAGCTCCGAAGTCTTACGAAGATTTCATTCTAGATTTCCAGAAGGTCACCGCCGAGAGCGCAGCCGCCGGTTCCCCCGTTCGCGCTATCAACGTCAGCATTGCAGCGGGCCTCGTGGGGGGAGCCGTTCTTGATGGCAATTCCTTCCTGACCAAGGGCGTGGACTGGGGAGCGCGTGTGAATAACACACTCTACATCGTCGCAGGCCCTGAAGTCGGGAGCCCCGAGGTGCTGCCGGCGGATGACTTCAACGGGATAACCGTCGCTGCCACGCGGATGGTGCCGGCCGGTAATTACGAACGTCTCTCTGCCAATAATGATACAACGTTCAGACTGGTCGGCGGGCGTCGCGCGATCGACCTTGCCGCGCCTGGGTCCGGTATTCTCGTTCCCCCTCTCCGTAACGGTGCCTATACCAGACACTCGGGAACGAGTTATGCCGCGCCCCACGTGGCCGGCACGGTCGCCCTTCTGCAGCAATATGCCGCGGAACGCATCCAGGCCGGGGCGGCTGGCTGGGACCCCGACGCCCAGAGGGCCCTGGTCATGAAGGCCGTCCTCTTGAACTCGGCCGACAAGTGGAAAGACTTCGGGAACGGTGTTCTTGCTAATATAGTCAAACAGGATGGGATGAGCGACTGGTTCAATTCCGACGCCCGAGACGAGGAAGGCTACGACTTAGGGAGGGAGATCCCTCTCGACCGAGAGATGGGGACCGGACAACTCGACGCCCAGCGCGCCCTGACTCAACTCAGCTACAGCGGCAAGACGAGGCCGACCACGGTCCTTGGGGATACCGTCCCCCCGATCGGCTGGGACTATAACCTAACTCTAGGCCGAGGAGATATTACGAAATACGCCCTCGGGCTCGTCAAAGGCGGGACCTACGTCACCCTCACGCTCACCTGGAATCGCGACGTGCGGCTCACGGACAAGGACGGCAATGAAATAAGCGGCGGGTTCGCCAAGGGCGACAAGTTCGCCGCTGATCCCCTCGCGGACCTGGATTTATACCTGAAGGTGCAGGGGGACCCGCTGGAAAAAAAGAGCGTGTGGTCGTCCGTCAGCACGGTGGATAACGTCGAGCACATCTACTTCAAGGTGCCGGACCGGAGCAAGCAGTATGAGGTCTGGGTCCGGCAGCATAGCGACACGGGCCCGACGCCCTACGCTCTCGCCTGGTGGGTGACACCCGGCGTCGTCGTTCAGCCTCCGCCCTCTGGGATTGCCTGCGCCGTCTGGGAAGACCTCAATGGTGACGGCATCCACCAAGGCACGGAGCCAGGGGTGGCGAACGTGACGGTCAACCTGTACGACGCTTCCGGCACCTGGATGGACACGACCACTACCGACGCCGAGGGGAACTACCATTTTGACTCCATTGCCGCCGGCGACTACTATGTCGTCGTCACGCACCCCGACGGCCAGGAGTTCACCATCGAGCACGCGGGCGGAAACGACGACCTGGACAGCGACGTGGACTCGCTGGGACGCTCCGCGATCTTCTCCATCGGCTCGGATCAGGCTCCCTGCGTTGATGCGGGCCTGGTCTCGGTCCCGTATGGCAGCATCGGCGACTACGTCTGGAACGACCTCAACGGCGACGGCCTTCAAGACCCTGACGAGCCTGGCATCCCCGACGTGGCGGTCTACCTGTACAAGGCCGACGGTACCGGCCTGGACGTGGTGTATACGGATGCCTCCGGCCATTACCTGTTTCCCTCGGTCGAGCCCGGCAGCTACTACCTGATCTTCGGTCAGCCCGAGGGGTATCATTTCACCCTCCAGGATCAGGGAACCGATGACACGATCGACAGCGACCCCGACCCGGCGACCGGGCAAACGGCGGTGTTCAGCATCGGTGTCGGTGAGTACAACTCGACCATCGACGCCGGCCTCGTCGCGGACCCGCCTATCACCCCAGGCAGCATCGGCGGCGATGTCTGGCAGGACCTCGACGGCGACGGCATCCAGGATCCCGATGAACCCGGCTGCGCCGGCGTGCCCGTTTGGCTCTACTACCCGGACGACACCCCGGTCGACTTCACGATTACCGATGCCTCCGGAGACTACTCTTTCTCCGACGTCGACCCGGGCGACTATTACCTCGCCTTCGGCAAGCCCTACGGTTTCGACGACTCGTACGATTTCAGCCTGCCGGGCCAGGGGACCAACCCGAGCCTCGACAGCGACGCCGACAGCACCGGGAGCACGAGCATCTTCCACATCTCCGCGGGAGAGGTGAACACGTCCATCGACGCGGGGCTGGTCCTCGTGCCCGGCCGGCCCGCCTCGGTCGGCCAAATCGTCTGGCAGGACCTCAATGGCAACGGCATCCAGGATGAGGGCGAACCCGGGGTACCCGGCGTCTCCGTGGAGGTGTTCGACGCCAACGGCAACCTGGTCGCCCTCGCCACCACGGACAGCAACGGCCTGTACCAGTTCACGGGCCTGACGCCCGGCAGCTACTTCGTCCACTTCCTGTTGGTGCCCGGTCAGCAGTTCACGCTCCCCAACCAGGGAAGCGACCCCTACTTCGGCAGCGCCGTCAACCCGGCGACGGGCTGCACCGCGCCGTTCACTCTCATTTCCGGCCAATCCAACCTCACGGTCAATGCCGGCTTGATCGCCAACCCGGCGCTCTCCCCGGCCACCCTCGGTGACTTCGTCTGGAACGACGCCAACGACAACGGCCTCCAGGACGCTGGAGAACTCGGGGTAGCCGGCGTCCACGTGTCCCTCTTCGACCCGCAGGGGGACCTCGTTGACAGCACGCAAACCGCCTCAAACGGCCTGTATCAATTCACGGGGCTGGTGCCGGGCAGCTACTACGTCCGGTTCACCCTCCCCAGCGGCTACCTCTTCAGCCCCCCGCACCTGGGCACCGATGCCATTGACAGCGATCCCGACATGACCGGCCGGACCGCCTCGTTCACCCTGGCCGCGGGCGCGTCGCGAACGACCCTCGACGCCGGCCTGGTGCCGAACCCCGGCGGCAACACGTCCGGGACGATCGGCAACTTCGTCTGGCGCGACACCAACCGCAACGGCATTCAGGATGCCGGCGAGATGGGCGTGCAGGGGGTGCAGCTCCAGCTCTACGACGGCCTGGGCACCCTGATCGCCACCGTCCTGACGGACGCCACCGGGCAGTACCAGTTCACGGCGGTGGCGCCCGGGACGTACTACGTCCACGTCGTGCTGCCGGCCAGCAACACTTTCAGCCCGGAGGACCAGGGCACCGACGACACCAAGGACAGCGACGTCAACGCCGACGGTTTCACCGCCTACTTCACTCTGCTGGGGGGACAGGTCAAGAACGATCTCGACGCCGGCCTGATGCTCACCCTGTGAGAGCAAGAAGCATTCGAGCAGTCACTCCCTGACTCGCCTACGCTCAGAAACCAGGTGTCCGAGGCCGCTGGAACGGCTATAACCAAGGGAAACACCACGCCCAGCACCCAGGGAGATGTCATGGCACTCAACGGCTTCAACCTCAATGGCAAGGTGGCGCTCGTCACCGGCGGCAGCAAGGGACTCGGCAAGGCAATGGCACGGGCGCTGGCCGAGGCGGGCGCCGACCTTTTCATCTCCAGCCGGCACGAGAACGAGCTGCGCGCCGCTCTCGACGAGGTCCTGAGTGGCACCGGCCGCAAGGGCCGCTACGCCGTCGCCGACATGAGCCGCCGCGACGACGTGACGCGCCTGGCGAAGACAGTCCTGGAGCAGATGGGCCGCGTCGACATCCTCGTCAACAACGCCGGCACCAACAGGCCGCAGTCGATCGACCAGATCAGCGACGAGGTCTGGGACAACGTCGTGCAGATCAACCTGACCTCGGTGATGGCCCTGACGCGGGCGCTGGTGCCGCAGATGAAGGAACGCCGCTGGGGACGCATCATCCACATCTCGTCGGTCATGGGCTTTTTGTCCAAGGAGAAGCGGAACGTCTACTCGGCGACCAAGGCGGCGCTCTTGGGGCTGGCCCGCGCTAGCGCCGTCGACCTGGGGCCGTTCGGCATCACGGTCAACTGCATTGCCCCCGGCCCGTTCCTGACTGACCTGCCCGGCACCCTCCTGTCCGACGCCGAGAAGAAGGCATTCGCCGACCACACCGCCCTCGGCCGCTGGGGCGAGCCGAACGAACTGGCCGGCCCGATCCTGCTCTTGGCGAGCGACGCCGGCAGTTACATTACTGGTCAGACGCTCATCGTCGACGGGGGGTTCGTGGTCCGCTGACCATCAACGAACGAGGCAGATACTCGACGCGGCCCGCGTTGGCCGTGAACACCAGGTCGGGTAGTCCCGGCTGCGGCAGCATTTCGCTTGACCGTCACGCCCAGGCCGATCAGCCTGTCGTCGAGCGCCTGCCATTGGCCACGGGCCTTGTGGTGCGGTACTGCGCAGAAGGCTCATCCACGGGTTGATCTCGTCCTCGATGCCGGAGTAATCCGGCGGACACATCAGCATGCGCGGTTGGCGCATGGCTTCTCCCCTCCTGGGATCGTTGGGACGGGACAGGAATCCCACGGAGTGGACACTCTCTCGTTCTTTGTATAGCACTATCGGCGGGATGAAAAAGGTTCCTGTCAAGTCTGAAGTTGGCAACATGTTGTCGTTCACGAGCGCAGCCATGCACCCCACCAAGCCGAATCTCGTCCTGCCGATCGTCCTCCTGTGCGCGTGCGGCGTCCCAATGGCCACCCGCGCCGCCGATTCCCCCCTCACCCTAAATAGGTGCTCACAAAGGGGAAAGTGCTTCGTGGCCGGGGCTGAGTCCGCGAAGCCCCGGACGGCCCCGGGGCTTCCACCTGCGCCACCTGGCACTTTCCCCCTTGGGGGGAGCTATTTAGCCTCTCCCCCCGGTAGGTGCCGCGAGCCGAGCGGCACCGGTCCGGCTCGGCTCGCGGCACCTACGGGGAGAGAGGGGAGGGTAAGAGGGAGCGGACAACTCGTTCAGCCGGTCTCGGACACGACCATCATCGCCGAGGCGGAGGAGTTCAAGGTCGACAAGCCAGACGGCTGGAAGGCGAAGGGGTGGGGCGAGAACTACTTCACCGCGACGTTCGCCAACTCGTTCCTCAGTCGCAAGGCCTTCCTCGGCGCTCCCGAGCAGTGCGACGAGTCGATTGCAACCATCGAGGTGCAGGTGCCGAAGGCAGGGCGCTACCTCGTCCTGGCTCGCTACGAGAGCGTCTACCGCTTCAAGACATCGTTCCGCATCCGTGTCGAGCAGGACGGCAAGCCGCTCTTCGATCGCCTCTACGGTGCGCGCGACAACCTCAAGGTCTGGGCCTTCGGGCAGAAGCTCAAGCGCGAGATCGCCTGGGGCTGGGGCGCCGTCGAGAACGTCGTCTGGGAGGGGCACGACGCGGCGGTGCGTCTTGAGGCAGGCCGGGCGAAGCTGTCACTCGTCGCCGGCCGGCAGACGGGCAACACCGCGAAACGTAACGTCGACCTCATCTTGCTGACCAGCGACGAGAAGCAGGTGAAGGACCGCATCGACAAGGAAGGTTACCTGCCGCTGGACGGGATGCTGACCCAGGCTGGTGACGTCTATTTGAAGGTACACAATGCCCAGGACTCCGCTCCCCTGACGCTGACCGTGCCACCGGGCACGGAACATTCGCCTTACTGGGTCCACATCCGCACCTGGAAGTCGAAGACCATTACCGCGACACCGGGACAGTCGACGGACTGGGTCGAGGTAGGCAGTTTGCTCGACTCGCTCAACGACGGTCAGTGGCTGCTGACCGCGAAGCCGAGCAAGCCGGGTGGAGCGCTCCGATTCAGCCTCGCGTTCGGCGTCCGCGACGCGGCAGGCAAGATCGAGAGCGTGCGACAGTTCAAGGACCTGTCGGGGGACGTGGCGTTAGCTTACGATGCCGACACGCGCTATTCGCGCCGCATCCGGCTTCAGGAGGAAGTGCTCTACGACCTGCTCGCCTATCTGAAGAAACAGCCGGTCCGCGGTTCGGCCCCGAAGCGTACCCTCATTTACGGCTCCACCTTCGATCGCCGCCCCGCCGACCCGAAGTACAATGCGGCGATCGACGAGTTCATCGCCCTGTCCGGTGCCACGGTCCTGTATCAGACCTCGCGCGAGCAGATCGACCGCGGCGGTCTCGTGCGCGGCTACGTCGATTGGCGCGGCCAGACTCCGGCCCAGCTCGAGAAGTTCTGCCAGCGGCTCAAGGCCGAAGGCCTCGCCGACCGCGTCGCCGTCGTCAGTCTCGGCGACGAGATCCCGCTCGACGTCCCCCCGGCGACGCCGAAAGTCCAGGCCGATTTCCGCGCCTGGCTGCAGAAACAAGGACTCAAGCCGGCCGACATCGATCAGTCGGCGGCGAACTGGGAGCAGGTGAAGCTGAGCCCCGACAAGGACACCGCCGTGGCGAAGCCGAAGCTCTATTACTACTCGCAAATCTATCGCTATCGGTACGGGATCGGGCAGCTCAAGGCGCTGACCGACGTGCTGCGCAAGCACCTGCCGAACGCGGGGATCGGTGCCAACTTCTCGCCGCACCACAAGACGCTGTACCTGGGCGACACCTCGCACTGGATCAGCACATTTCGCGAAGACGGCATGACGATGCCGTGGGGTGAGGACTACATCTGGCAGGTGCCGGTCGGGACGCAGCAGATGAACTTCCTCATGCTCGACATGTTCCGCTGTGGCATCAAAGGCAAGCCGGGGGCGAAGATCCACTATTACGTGATGCCGCACACGCCGGGCAACACGCCGAACAGCTGGCGCCGGCAGTTCTATGGCGACTTGGCCCACGGAGCGAAGGTGCTGAACCTGTTCGAGTACCGTCCGGTCCAGGCCGCCTACACCGAGAACCACTGCAGCGACCCGCGCATGTACCAGACGATCCGCCAGGCCCTCCATGAGCTAGGACAGTTCGAGGACATCGTCCAGGACGGACAGGTGCGGCCCGGCGTGACGGCGTTGTGGTTCAGCGAGGCCGCCGACGCCTGGGACGACTACCAGCACTCGCTCGGCGCCGGCAAGCGCAGCCTGTACATCGCGATTCGTCATCAGCAGTTGCCGCTCGACTGTGTCCTCGACGGCGACGATTTGAAATCCTACAAGGTGCTCTATTTGACGGACCGTCACGTCAGCCGCGCTGGCTCGAAAGCAATCGCGGAGTGGGTGAAGGCAGGCGGCCACCTCTTCGCCACCGCCGGCGCTGGCATGTTCGACGAGTTCAACCAGCCGAACAAGGTGCTGCGCGAACTGCTCGGCGCGGACGAGACGGCACTGATCCATGCGGACGAGGATGTCAAGTTCGAGAAGCAGGACCTGCCGTTCGCGAAGCCGCTCGGCACCGGATGGTGGCTGGGGATAGGGGGCACCATGCCGAGGACACAGGTTTTCGGGACGAGGAGTCGCTTCAAAGCAGCCAAGGACGTTGAGGTTATCGTAGACTTCGGCGGTGGATCGCCGGCGGTAGGGATGCGGAAAGTGGGCAAGGGGCGAGCATTCTACTGCGGCTTCCTCCCGGGCCTATCGTACTTCAAGCCGGCGGTCCCGTTGCGCCCGGTCGACCGCGGCGCCAGCGACGAGACGATGGCCCACTTCATCCCGACGAAGTTCGACGAGGTCGCGTCCGCCTTGGTGAAGCTCCCTGCCAGCGGCGCTTACGGCGCCAAGGAAATCGAGTGGCCCGTCGTCTGCTCCGAGCCGCTGGTCGAGAACACGGTCATCGAGGCAAAGTCGGGCGTCGTCATCCCGCTAGTCAACTGGAGCGCCGGGCCGGTGAAGGGACTGACGGTGACGGTGTCGCTCAACGTGCCGTCCGCGAAGGTGTCACTGGCGAGCGGCAGAATAGTCAGGCACAAGAACGAGGGCGGTAAGCAGGTCTTCACGCTCGACCTCGACGTGGCGGACGCGCTGATCCTGCGCTGAGTGCCCGTTGTTCGCTCCCGCAAGGGCGTAATTCTGCCGGGAGGGAAACCCTACCATAGTGCCGGGGAAGGGACCTCCGTGCGACAACGGGGAGGGAGGGGAAGGGCCTCCTCCCTTCCCACTGGTCAACTCGCCCCACGTTGAGTAGAACGTGCGTCTTCTCCCTCCTCTGCACCCCAACTTTCCCTCGCAAGGGTACGGGAGAAATGCCCCGCGCCCGCCCTCGCGCGCAGGTCGCCGGGCCGGCCTGCGCGGCCCGTCCTATCAGGGAACGACCGAGAGCAGGCTTGCACCACGGGGAGGTTGAAGGTACGATTAAAATGAGGGGACTGCGTCTGAGAAGTGGAGATTTCTCCTTCCAGAAGTAGTTTCAGAAGCGGGTCGACCGTGAGCGGGAAACAACGCTCCGTTGCCTCCGCGCCGCGTTGATCGGGGGGTCCATCCATGATGCCCGTGGACAAGGCAAGCGTTTACGTGGACGGCGAGCAAGAAGCGCTACGTTTCAAATGGATCGAGAGCGAGCGCGCCGGCCACGACCTCGGCGAGGCGGCCATCCGCCGCTGGGTCCAGTGTCACTGGTGGGGCTACCTGCGAGCCCGCTGGCTGGAGCATCTCCAGGGCAAACGCTTCTGGGTCGAACTCGACCGCGGTGACTTTGGCCTGCTGCAACGTCGCTTCGTTGACGAATCCCTTCTTCTGGACCGCATCCTCGACCGCCTCAAGGAAGGTAAGGAAAACCTCGACATCATCGTCTGGGCTCAGGAATGGGGCATCCCGATCGAGCCGGTCCTGGAAATCCTTGAGGCGCTCGACATCAACAGCCGCCGCCTGGCCGCCCGCTTCGCTCCCTCCGCCTGAGTCTTCCTTCCCCGGCCGCAGTCCCCCTTCGAGCCACGCCCCCAACCACCCCGACCCGCCAGCGAGGATCGTTGCAAGGTTGTAGGACGGTTTTTCAAACCGTCCGGGCGTGAAGCCGGGACGGTTTGAAAAACCGTCCTACAACCTTGCTCGCGCTTCCGGCTGGTGTCGGTCCTCTGTCTTATTCGGAACCGGCGCCGTCGGTGTTTGCCCATGTCCCGCCGGCATAGGCCGGGCTGGAGACGCGGAACGGCACCACCTGTTCGGCGACGTGTTGGACAGGAACGCGGGCCCCCTCCGGCAGGCCGGTCACATCCTTCACCTGGATGGCGAGCTGATACTCGCCGGGCGGTAGGCCGACCGGGACGTAGAAGTGACAGTTGAGGAAACAGTCGAGGCGGCGGCTGAGTAGGCGGTCGACCTGGGCCGGCTGGCCGAGCGGTTCGCCCAGCTTGCAGACCAGCACGTGATTGGCATCGCGGATGGTGACGGAACTGGCCAGGGCGGTTTCGTAGAAGGGGCCGTGCTTGCAGCAGGTGAAGTTGCGCAGTTCGACGTAGACCTGGACGAAGTCGCCAGGCCGGTCGCCGGCGCCGGCCTGGAACGCGTGATCGGCGGGCAGCGGGTCGTAGTCGCCGAAACGACGAATCCGGCGGCAGAAACGCACCTCCGTGATCTCCAGTCCTGCCCTCGGCCGGATGATCTGCGCCAGCGCGTCGAATTGTTGGACGAAGGCCGACAACTACAACGGCGGGACCTTGTCCAGGTTGACATTGCTGACACGGACGGCCAGGAGCAACAGACGCTCGAGCAACTCGCGGGTGGAGGGGTCGAACGTCTGAAGGTGCTTCCGGGCTTCGTCCTTTTGCCCCTCGCGGTAGCAGCGCAGGGCCGCCAGCAGCGCGGGCTCAGGCGGATGCGTCGGGGCCCGTTTCGGGCGGGCGTCTTCGTGGACGACCGCCTGGAGTTCGCTGCCGCCCGCCGGGCCGCGAGGCGTGGGCGGCGTCGGCGCAGCGGTCGAGGCGGTCTGAGGCGACTGATCGGTCGCCGCCGCGGCCTGCGGGTAGGGCGGTGGCTCGGGCCCGGCTTGCACCGGCACCGACGGTTGCTGCGGTGCGGGCGGGGAAGTTCGGCGGTCAAAAGGCGACTCGGCCGTGCCGCGTGACTTCTCGCCGACATTGAACAGGTCGATGCCGTCCGGGATGCTGTCGATGTGGTGCCCGAAGCAACCCGGCAGCAGGCCTGCGGCCAGCCCCAGTCCCCACGCCAGAATCCGATCGCGCCACATCATGAGTGACCTCAACGGCTGCTCCTGGGTCTTCCCTCCCTTCGGAAGGGGGCGGGAAAGTAGCAGCCGGGGCAGACCGTGTCAAGACGTCGCGCGCTCGGAAACGCTCCTTGCTCATCGACTTGGCCTTCCAAAAAAGCGCCGAATCGGGTTCAATCCCCCCGCCACTCTTGCGTTCGCAGCCACGCCGACGGCCGGATTCACCCCCTTGCGCAAACGATGAGCATGGCCCAGGTTTCCCCTCCCTCACCGGGCTCTCCTTCGCCGGCGCCCGCCTCCGGCGCCCCGTCCACGGTGCGCCTCGACGTCCGCACCGGCACGAGCACCGTCACCTCCTACGCGGTCGGCGAAATCGGCTTCCTCCTCGGCAGCGTGCCGGGCTGTGACCTGCGGCTGCCCGGCTCGAACCTCCCACCTGTGCTCGCGCTCATCGCTCGCCAGGCCAACGGCGCCAGCGTCCGCAAGCTCGCTCCCATCGGTGGACTGCTGCTTAACGGCCACCCGGTCACCCACAGCCCCCTCCAGGATGGCGACCGCATTACCTTCGGCCCCGTCGAGATTACCGTCTCCCTCTCGGTCCCGGCCCCGGTGCCGGTCATGCGAGTGCGGCTCTATGACGGGTCGGAAGGCCCGGCGGAGGCGCCGGACCGGCTGCTGCGCGAGCGCGCCGAAAAACTCGCGGAAGTGCGAGCGGAACTGGAGCATCGCGAGGAGACGCTGCGCGAAGAGCGGAACGATCTTGCCGTCCAGCGCAACGAGATCGCCGAGCGAACGGAGCAGCTGGCGAAGCAAGCAGAGGATTTGAACGGCGTCCGCCGCGAGATGACCGAGCTGCGACAGCGGCTCTATCAGCGCTACCGCCAGGGCCGGGACCGCCTCGCCGGCTTGCAGCAGTCGGTGCGCCGCGCCGCCCGCCGCTTGCAGGAGCGGAAGCGCCGCTTCGAGGCGGAGCTCCTCCAGGCCCGGGCCCTGACCTCCGGCGACGGCGACCCGCGTACCGAGCTGACCGCC
>JACOUH010000004.1 GCA_016177925.1 Planctomycetota bacterium
GCCTGACCCTAGCGGCAGACACCGCCGAGCAGCTGATGACGCCGAACCCGGTGTCGATCAGCGCCAGCGCCTCGGTCCAGGAAGCGATCGCGCTGTTGACCGACCGCGGTTTCAGCGCCGCGCCGGTCATCGACGAGGCTGGCCGGCCGGTCGGCGTGCTCAGCCGCTCCGACATCCTCATCCACCAGCGCGAGTACACCCGCCACGCCAGCCTGTTCGACCAGACCGAGTGGGACGTTCCGCCGCGGCGGGCGCGCGAGGGCTTCGAGGTCGAGGTGGTCGACAGCACGCTGGTGCGCGACATCATGACGCCGATCCTCTTCACTGTCGCTCTGGACGCGTCGTGCAAACAGGTAGTCGAGCAGATGTTGTCGCTGAAGGTCCACCACCTGTTTGTCGTCGACGAGGACGGCGCCCTGGTCGGTGTCATCAGCTCGCTGGACATCCTGCGTCACCTTCGCATCGGCTGACCCTTAGCCCGACGCGCAAGCGAGGAACGCAGAAAACCTCGCTTGCGCGTCGGGCTAAGGAAAAATCTGCTGGCATCGGGCCCTTCGGCGGGCGACACTGCAGCTTGGCCCCGCGCCTCGCCCGCACACCGAACTCACCTACCGGAGGGACCAGCGATGCGACTCTGCCGCTATCAGCACAACGGCAACGTGGAGGCGGCCCTGTACGAGGACACGCGGATCGTCAGCCTCAATCGGCTGGCGGCCGAGTTGGGCGTCAAGCTGCCGACGCCGATGTCCGACAACCTCCTCGACTACCTTCCGCCCGACGGCAAGTCGGCCAGGGCGACGCGCGACCTTGCCGAGCGCTTCGCGAAAATGGCCGAGGCCGACCAGGCGCGGTTGAGCCTGCCCTTGAAGGGGGCCAAACTGCGCGTGCCGATCGCCGAGCCGAAGAAGGTCATCCTGCTGGCCGGCAACTACGCCGACCACATCCGCGAGGGCGGCGGGCAGGCGCCCGCGCAGAAGGAAACTTTCCCCTACTTCTTCTGGAAGCCGCCGAGCACGACGCTGACGCATCCCGGCGACCCGGTGCGCATCCCCGCCGTCTCCCCCAACGAGATCGACTGGGAGATCGAGCTGGGCGTCATCCTCGGCAAGAGGTGCCGCGACGTCAGCGAGAAGGACGCCCTGGCCTGCGTCGCCGGCTACACCGTGTGCAACGACATCTCCGATCGCAACTTCAAGATCAACGCGAAGCGCAAGAAGCGCGACAAGGACGGCTTCTTCGACTGGCTGCACGGCAAGTGGCACGACAGCTTCCTGCCGACCGGCCCGTGCGTCCGCGCTGCCGACGCCGACGTCGATCCGCAGAAGTTCCCGCTGAAGCTGAAGGTCAACGGCCAGGTGATGCAGGACGCCAGCACGGCACAGATGATCTTCCCCGTCGCAGCGCTGGTGTCGATCCTGTCGACGTTCATCACGCTCGAGCCGGGCGACATCATTTCGACCGGCACGCCCAGCGGGGTCGGCAAGGGGCGCAAGCCACCGATCTTCCTGAAGGCCGGTGACATCATCGATGCGGAGATCGCCGGGATCGGCACGCTGACCAACCCGGTGAAGTGACACGAGCCCGCCGCGCCAGCGAGGGACGCTGCGAGGTTGTAGGACGGATTTCCAATCCGTCCGTGCTTCAGGCCGAGGACGGATTGGAAATCCGTCCTACAACCTCGGGCTGGTACGTCGGCAAAGGGGATGGCATCGCATGGCTGCCACCGACCTCGTCCTGGCCCTCACCGGCGCCAGCGGCGCGCCCTACGGGGTGCGCCTGCTCGAGGTCTTACTGCAAGCCGGACGGACCGTCCATCTCAGCATCAGCCCGTCCGCCGTCGAGGTGATCGAGCGCGAACTTGACCGGCACGTCCGCC
The DNA here is from genome assembly GCA_016177925.1 of Planctomycetota bacterium. Classification (GTDB taxonomy): domain Bacteria; phylum Planctomycetota; class Planctomycetia; order Gemmatales; family Gemmataceae; genus JACOUH01. Next base: position 1,877 of record JACOUH010000004.1, read on the forward strand.
TGGATCGCTTTGAGTTGGCGGACCTGATGGGAAGCGAGAACAGGTTCGGGGACGGCGAAGTACACTATCACCACTTTCAAAACTTCCAGGCCGGTATTGCCAGCGGTTCGTTTCTGACCGCCGGCATGGTGATTTGCCCGTGCAGCATGGGGACCGTCGCGGCGATTGCCCACGGTCTGTCGCAGAACCTGATCCACCGTGCGGCGGATGTCCATCTCAAGGAGCGGCGCAAGCTGGTCCTGGTGCCGCGCGAGACGCCCCTCCACCTGGTTCAGCTGCGCAACCTGGCGGCGTGTGCCGAGGCGGGGGCGGTCATCCTGCCGGCGATGCCCGCGTTCTACACGAAGCCGCGCTCGCTGCAGGATGTCGTCGACTTCGTCGTCGGCCGCGTTTGCGACCAGCTCGGCATCGCGCACGGTCTACTCCGCCGCTGGAGCGAAGACGCTGCCCAGGAGCAGGACGACCCATGACGCGCGCCAACTCCCCCGCCAACGGCTTCGAGGTCACGCCGCTCGACTACCTGCTGCTGGCGATCCCCGTCGCCGTCGTCCTGAAGCTCACCGGCGTGCCCGCCGTGTGGACCTTCCTCGTGTCGTGCGTCGCCGTCATCCCGCTGGCAGGACTGATGGGACGGGCGACGGAGCACCTCGCCGAGACAATGGGCACCGGCATCGGCGGGCTGCTCAACGCCACCTTCGGCAACGCTGCCGAGCTGATCATCGCCCTGGTGGCTCTGTCGAAGGCGGGCGAAAATGCGGAGATGTTCAATCTTGTCAAGGCCTCAATCACCGGCTCGGTCGTCGGCAACATCCTGTTGGTGCTGGGCGTGTCAATCCTGGCTGGCGGCCTGAAATACACGAAGCAGACCTTCAATCGCACAGCGGCCGGCATGGGGGCGACGCTGCTCGCCCTGGCATCGATTGGGCTGCTGCTACCGACCCTGCACTACCGGCTGTCGGGCGCCGCCAGCGATCCCGAACAGGCGCACCGCGTCGAGCTGCTCAGCGAGGAGATCGCAGCGATCCTGCTCTGTACCTACGTCCTGAGCCTGGTCTTCTCATTGCGCACGCACCGCCACCTGTTTGCCGGCCCGGAGGAGGAATTGCCGACGACGGGCGCGCAGCGGCAGCCGGAGTGGTCACGACGTGTCTCGTTCATGGTCCTGCTGGTGGCAACGGCGGGCGTCGCCCTGATGAGCGAGTTCCTGGTCGGCTCGGTGGAGGGTGCCGCCCACAAGCTGGGGATGAGTAATGTCTTCGTTGGCGTCATCGTGGTAGCGGTCATCGGCAACGCCGCCGAGCACTCGACGGCAGTGATGGTGGCACTGAAGGACAAGATGGACCTGGCGCTGAATATCGCGGTTGGTAGTAGCATCCAGATCGCCCTGTTCGTGGCGCCGGTGCTGGTTTTCTCAAGCATGGTGATGGGACATCCGCATCCGCTCGATTTGCACTTCTCGTCGATGGAAGTGGTAGCAGTCGTCATCGCCGTCGGCGTGCTGGCGCTGGTCGGACAGGACGGCGAGTCGCACTGGATGGAGGGCGTGATGCTGCTGGCGGTCTACTTCATGCTGGCGCTGTCGTTCTACCACCTGCCGGCGAAGTAGCAGCGGGACTTCCTTTCTGCTTGACGGCGGGTCGGCTTGCAGTCAGGATGAGGTTGGTTGGACGACATGGGGCGCGCAGCCCCAATAGGGCAACCGGCACCGGTTGCTCTCCACCCTTGTTCGGCCTCAGGAGCGTGTCGTGGAGAACGCGTTGTTCGGACCTCCGGAAAGGCTGCGCATCCCGGCCGAAGGGCCGATTGAATATGTCGGCTGGTTGAATGATGGCACCCAGTACATGAGTTTTATCACCGGCGCGGTACCGGATGGTTACATCCTCAATCTCGACAACTCGGACTGGCGCAAAGTCAAGAGGTGGATCGGGGTGTTGCACCTCTTCGACGCTGAGGGCAACCACTTCAAGAGCGAGGCGCGGCACGGGGGCTATGACATTGAGGGCTGGGATGCGGCCTGCGATAGAGCATGGGACGAAGTCCATTCCATGTTTACTCCCCACCGGGTCAAGAGCCCGAAACGCTGTGACATTTTCGTCAAGCCGTTCTCCGTGGTCATTGATGAGATCACCCACGGCTTGGTTTATCGGGCGACGCAGCCCGAAGAGGACGGGCCGGTGTTCGAGGGCGTTTTTCTTGAGCCCCGGGACGTGATGTTTCATCCACCGTGGGATAGCGGCGAGTGGTCAACGTAGCCGGTCCAAACCCATCGCTGTAGATGGAAATGGAGAAAACTAACCCCACCTCGGGGATGACGCACGGTTGCGCGGTTACTTCTGGTGGCGTTCATGGCTCCGTGGCCTCACCAACCTTGTCCTCACCCCGACTGCGGGCAAGAGATCCGTGACCTTCTTGCCGAGATGGTGTCAAACGCGGATCAAGCAAAGCCAGAATTCCGGGCGGTGGTCGGACAAACACCGGGCGGAGCGATTACGTGTCCGTACTGCCAACGAGCCGTAGAATACGACAGGGACGGCCAGTCTTTGGTTGTATCCGCGCGGACGCCGCTGCGGTACTCAAGGGCGAAGATGGAATTGCGCGCCAGGGATTACGGAAGCCAAAAAAGTCCCCCGGACCTGGCGATGACGCCCGAACAATGGGTTGCCGAAGAGAAGTTGATGCCCGGCGCCCTTCAAGGGTATACCTATATAGAGGACGGCGCACCATGAAGCTGACGTACGACGAGTTGGAATTCCTGTCCGCCTGGGCGCGCGAGGAAGGGGAGCTAGCCTGCTACCAGCTGCCGTCGCACCGCCTCCAACTCGCCCACGGAGTGTCGGCCGCCCAGCTGCTCGTGTTCATCAAAGCTTGGACAGAAGTCGAAGGCAGGAAGGACCTAGACATCCTCGGCGTCGCCGCAAATCCCCAACCGCGCTGGCCCTGGGCCACAACCGAGGATTTCGGTGCCCGCTTCGCCGAGGCCAGCCGGTGGCGGACTCACCGAAAAGGGGTGAAAAACGCGTCGGAACCAGGCGGAAAAGGGAACTTTCCAGGCGAGTCATGCCGTCTCGCTAATGGGTAATTGCTCCCCTCGACTCAGCCCGCCCGAATTGCTTGACAAGCCCCATCAGCGGTTCTCGTAGGGCATCAGGATCTCGGCGCGCGGGATGCCCGACAGCTCATCGTAGCCGCCGCCGATGATCACGTCGGCCAGCTTGCCCACCTCGCGGAAGTAGCGGTCCGCCGGCCGCTGCCCCGTCAGCTTGCGATGCAGATCCTGGCACAGGATGTCCGCCGACGCGATCGACACCTCGTTCTTCTTGCCGTGCGCCCAAAGGGCCGTCACCAGGATCGTCACCGCGTCCTGCACGCGCTGCGACAGCTCGGCGATGCGGCACTGGCGGTCGGCGAGCTTGAGCTGATGCTTGACCATCGTGGCACTCAGCTCTTTACGCTGCCGGCCGAACTGCTCCAGGGCGAAGTCGACGTGACCCGACAGCCGCGTGTCCATGCCGGGCAGCCGCTGGCGGTCGCGACCCTTGAGCTTCTGTCCCAGCGACCAGCGCGTGTACGCGCCCAGCTCGCGGCGCAGCCGCCACAGGTGGACCGGGTTGAACTGGTTCAGTGTCTTCATGCCGTACTGCTGCAGCGCCTTGCCGATCGGCTCGAAGAACTGCCGGCCGTGCTCCTTGACCAGCGACTTGAAGAACGCCATGCCGAGCATTTCGCCCTCGCCCTCGTAGATGCACGGGGCCAGGAACTCGTGGACGTTGTCGCCGAACGGGTGGCCCTTCAGGAACGACCGTCCGCCGTGCGTCTTCATGAACAGCTCGATGGCCGCTTCCTTCTGGGCCTCGCTGCCGAAGATCTTGGCGATGATGCACTCCAGCTCGCCGCGATAGTGCTGGTCGATCAGCCACGACGTCCACGCGATCAGGGCGTCGCTGCCAGCGATCAGTCCCGCCAGCCGGGCGATGCGGCGCTTGACCAGCTCGCGCGTGTTGATCTTCTGGCCGTAGGTCTTGCGGAAGTCGGCCCACGGCAGGATGTTCGCCAGCATCACGCGCATGCTGCCCGCCGCTCCGGCGCACAGCGAGATGCGGCCGAGGTTCAGCCCGTGATAGGCAATCGTCAGGCCGTCGCCCAGCGGCGGCTTCAGTAGGTTCTCTTTCGGTACGCGGAATTTGTCGAATAGCAGACCGTTATTGTGGGCGTGGCGCAGCGCGTACAGGCCGTACTTCTTGAGGCGGAACTGATCGTTCTCCTCTCTCGGCAGTTCGGCGATCAGCACCGCCGGCTTGCCCTCGAGCTTCACCACCAGGCCGACCGTGCGGCCCGGGACCGCGTTGGTGATGAACAACTTTTCGCCGGTCACCTCGAAGTGGTCGCCGGCGTCGACCGCCTCCGTGCGGAGAGCGGTCAGGTCGGAGCCGGCACATGGCTCGGTCAGGGCGAAGCCCGACAGCGACTCGCCGCTGGCCAGCTTCGGCAGGAAGCGGGCCTTCTGCTCAGCCGTACCGAAGCCACGGATAGGGTCGACAGCGCCGATACAGCCGTGGACCGATGCCAGGCCGGCGACCATCGCGTCGATGGTTGCCATCTTTGTCAGGAAGTGGCTGAAGCGAGCGAACGAAGCCCCCTGGCCGCCGTACTGACCATCGATGAGCATGCCCCAGTAGCCGGCCTCGCCGAGGTCGCGCAGCAGCTGCTCGTTGAGCTTGCCGTCGGGGCCAAAGAGAGTACCGGCTTCGCGATGGCGGCGGGCGACCGCCAGCGACTTTTCCATCGCTGCGTCACACGGCTCGGACCCGGGCAGCGGCGGCGGCGAGAAGAGGTCGAGCGGGACCTTGCCGTCCCAAACGGCCCGGTGGACGGGGCTGTTCGACGTCCGATAGCGCTGCTCGAACATCGACTCGACCTGCTCGTCGGCCTTGTCGACGGCCCCCATGCGGCGCGCCTCTTCCTCGCTCTTGCCGCCCAGGCGCATCGCTGTTTCGGCGAAGCTCTGCGCGTCCTTCGGGTCGAGGGCCTTGTCGACGTTTTGCGCGGCCGGACTCATACTGGTTCTCCTTCCCGGGGCTGTGGGCTGAAGGGATCTCCTGTACCCAACGTGCCTTCGTCTCTCATTGTACGCGGTGGGGGCGTCCTCGTAGGGCAGGCGTCCTCGTAGGGCAGGCGTCTCGCCTGCCATCCGCAGCGAAGGCAGGCGAGACGCCTGCCCTACGGTATTGTTCGCCACGCCTGCGGAAACTGGGGCCTCTGCGCAAGCCGAATGGTCACCCGCGTTCGCTGGATGACGATATACTTGATACAACAACTGCGACCCAGCCACACGAACCGCTGGGAGGGCGAGGCTCCTGCCGAGCCGGCTCGGCAGGAGCCTCGCCCTCCCGACCCAGCCGCACGAACCGCTTGTACGGAGGAGAAGCAGCATGAGAAGTGTGTTGGCCCTGGTCGTGGTGGCACTCGCCGCCGACGCCCGTGCGGATGTCCTCATTCGCGGCGGCCCGGTCCTGATCCGCGTGGGCGGACCGCCCGTTGTGGTCCCGGTGCAGACTCAGTCGCCGTCGGTAGAAGTGCAGCCGCCGCCGGGAGTGCCCCTGGAGATCGCTCCGCCGGCCCAGCCGGTCCCGCTGCCCGGTAGCGTCCCCGTCCTGCCGACCCGGCCGCTGACGGTCAGAGAATTCGTCTGCTCGTTCCAGCCGACCTGTGGCACGCACAGCGTCGTGTTGCTGCATCCGTTCACCAACTGCCCGGTCAACGTCTGCTTCACCCTGCCGTCGGGCTGTGGCAAGGTGAAGGTCAAGAGGTGCCTGCGCGAGCGGATCGTCTTCGACTTCGGCCGCAAGGAGGTCGAGATCGTCTTCTTGCGTA
>JACOUH010000117.1 GCA_016177925.1 Planctomycetota bacterium
AGGAGTTGCGGGAGCAGGAGTGGGTGCGTCGCCAACCACCGGCGACGCAGAAGCGGCTCGCGAGCCTGTCCGCCCCCCAGCGAAAGAGGGAAGTCACCCGGCTGCGCGCCGAGCAGCGGCAGCGTCAGCGCGAGGCCATGCGGCTGGGCCCGCCGCGCCGCGACAAGGCCAAAACGGCGCTGCCCGAGGTTCCCGAGCGTGCTCTCTTTCACTTCCTCTGGATCGAACTGAGCCAGGAGGAGCGCGACCGGCTGCGGCTGTCGCTGCGCGACCCGGCGGCACGCGAGCGTGTCAAGCAAGAATACTTCAAGCGCCACCCAAGGGAACTGCGACGGCTGCAGCAACTCGATTTCCGACCGCGCAAGCCCATCCCAAAAGACCGCCTCGATTAGCCCGAAGCGCCAGCGGCAGATCGTAGGACGGATTTCCAATCCGTCCGCGCTTCGCCCACGGACGGATTGGAAATCCGTCCTACAACCCTCGCTGGCACGCCAGGCTGGTTCCTTGACTGCCCGGGTCGTTGCTCAGCCCGTTGGGCACGGCACTGCGCATCCCGAAGAAACGACCTGCACGCGGCCCTGAAAAAAAGACGTCGGACGACGGGGATCGGCACACGGCCCCGCGCGCCAAGCCCCGGAAAAATCGAGGGAAGGAAGGGACCGCCCGGTCTGGCACCGATGTTGCGTGAAGCAAGGTACCAGTCAGCCGGAATGGTTCCGGACGCCACTCACCGCGAACCGGGGTCCTTGCAACGAGACCGGACGCCACAAAGGTGGAGTGGGTTCCATCAACCCCAGTGCAGGAGAACGATCATGGCGAACACGAACAAGAACCGGCCGGAGGGGACTGCTCCCTCGGTCGTCGACAAGGCCAGGGACATGGCTTCCGACGTCAAGGATAAGGTCCAGGATACGGCCACCTCGTTCACCGAACGGGCCGGCGAGGCGGCCTCCACTGTGGCCCACCGCGCCGGCGAGATGGCCTCCACCGTCGGCAAGAAGGTCGACCGCGGCGTCTCGGCCGCCGGCACCGGCATGCAGTCGTTCGCCGAGACGGTCCGCGATCGCGGACCGTCGTCGGGCGTGCTCGGGTCCGCCACCTCGGCGGTCGCTGACACGCTCGAGGACACCGGCGAGTACCTCGAGAGCCACGGCCTCAGCGGGATCGCCTCGGACCTGACCGACCTGATCCGCCGCAATCCGATTCCCGCCCTGCTGATCGGCATCGGGGTGGGTTTCCTCATCGCCCGCGCGACCCGGAGTTAGTCATGGCCGACCAGGTACAGCCGACCACGACCGGGACGTCCGGCAGCGTGGCCCCGCTGGTGGCAGGCATCATCGACGACCTGCAGGAACTGATCAAGCAGAACCTGGCCCTCTTCAAGGTCGAGGTCCGCGAGGACTTCAAGAAGACCAAGGAGGCGGCCGCGGCCCTCGGCGTGGGCATTGGCCTGGCTGTCGTGGGCGCCCTGCACCTGACGCTGATGCTCGTCTTCCTGCTCTGGTGGGCCTTCAATCCGGCTGCCCCTAGCGCCCCCGGCCTTCCCCTGTGGGTCTGTTTCGCCATCGTTGGCGGTGTATTCGCGGGAATCGGCGTGGCCCTCTATCTGAAGGGCAAGAAGAAGCTCGACTCCTTCAATCCGTTGCCCGACGAGACGGCGAAGGCCCTCAAGGAGAACGTGCAATGGATCAAGAACCGGATCTGATCAAGGAGCAGATGGCGGAAACCCGCGTCTCGCTTACCGACAAGATCGAAAAACTCGAAGAAACCGTGAAAGAGAATGTCGAGACCGCTCTGCACACCGCCACCGACACCGTCGAGAACGTGACCGAGAAGGTCGAAGAGACGGTCGAGACGGTCAAGGAGGCGGTGGAAGGCTCGGTGGAAGCCGTCAAGGAGACGGTGCATGAGACGGTCGAGTCCGTCAAGGAGGCGTTCAACCTGGGCCGTCACGTCCAGCGTCACCCGTGGGCGATGCTGGGCGGGGCGGTCGTGGTGGGCTTCCTTGGCGGCCGGCTGCTTGGCGGGGCGCAGCGCTGGCGCGAGCGCCGCCGGCAGCCTCGCGACGAACATCTCTTCCCGCGGCCCGGCACGGCAGCGGCCCGGGCGCCGATGCCGACCTCCGCCCCGGCCCGCGCCGCGGAGCCGGAGCGCGCGCCCGAGGAAGAGCAATCCTCGTGGTTGGGCCGCCTCGGTGAAACCTTTGGGGATGAGCTGTCCAAGCTGAAGGGCCTGGCTCTCGGCGCCACCTTCGGCGCACTGAGAGACATGCTCACGGCATCGGTCCCGGACCAGTTGAAGCCGCAGCTGAGCGACGTGATCAACAACTTCACGGCCAAGCTCGGCGGCAGAGTGTTTGAGGGCCCGCTGCTCGACAGGAACCAAGAGGAATCGAAGGACAACGGCCACGACCGCCACTGGCATGAGGCCCAGAGGGGGACCCCAGCGGGGGCGACCGCGTCCGGCGGCTGACGCGCCTCTCAGCCAGGAATGGGCCACGGATTGCGTGCGCAGTCCGTGGCCCATTCTGTTTCGTCTTCGCCCGGATGGCGCCCCGCCCCCACCGGGCTCGCCCCCGGTAGAGCGGAGGCTTCTGCACAGAAGGGCGGCGAACCGCCCTTTCTTGTCCACAAGCCGTCGCTCCACCGAGACAAGCTCGGTGGGGGCGGGGGCGCGCCGCGCTGCCCCTCTGGTGCAGAAGCCTCCGCTCCACCGAGACAAGCTCGGGGGCGGCGGGACACCATCCGGACTCACTCTTGACCGCCCCGGGGCCCGACCTTCAGAGCGCCTTGAGGAAAGCTACCAGCGCCTTGACTTCGTCCTTCGACAGGCCGAGCGGTTGCAGCGCCGGGTCGAGGTTGGCGTTGGCGCTACCCCCCCTGTTGTAGAACTCGATCACGTCCTCCAGCGTCTTCAGGCTGCCATCGTGCATGTACGGCCCAGTCAGTGCCACGCCGCGCAGCGTCGGTGTCTTGAACTTCCCCTTGTCGGCGTCTTTCCTGGTCACGGCGCCGCGCCCCAGGTCGGGCCGGTCGTTGCCCCAGCTGACGCCGGTGTTGTGGTACGCCTCGTCGGTGAAGTTCGCGCCGCCGTGACACTTCCAGCAGCGGGCCTTGCTCTCGTACAGCCACAGGCCGTGCCGCTCCGGCGCTGTGAGTGCGTCGTGCTCGCCCTTGCGGCGGAAGCGGTCCACCCGGCTGTCGCCGCGCAGCAGCACACGCTCGAAGCTCGCCAGCGCCTTCGCCAGGTTGGCCGCCGTCACGCCATCGTCGAACGCTGCCGCGAACAGGGCCCGGTAGTCCTTGCGGTCCTTTAGCCGCGTGACGGCTCCCTCGACCGTGGAGCCCATCTCGTCAGGGTCGGCGATGGGCCGCAGCGCCTGCTCTTCGAGCGCGGCGGCCCGGCCGTCCCAGAAGAACGCACTACCGTAGGCGCGGTTGAACAGCGACGGCGCCTTGCGCGACGTCTGCCGGCCGCGAATGCCCCTGGGCCGGCCACCGGGGCCAGCGAAGCCGTGCTCGGGCGCGTGGCAGGTGGCGCAGGCGACCGTGCCGTCGGCTGACAGGACCGGGTCGAAGAAGAGCTTGCGGCCCAGCCGCACGCGCGCCTCGGTCAGCGGGCTGTCCTTCGGGACCGGCCGCTCACCCAGGCCGAGGGGGATGTCGGCCAGCGACAGCTTCGCGGGCAGCATGTCCCTGGGCAGCGGGGAAGGGGCACTATTGGCGAGCGGGGGGTGTAAACCCCCCGGTACTGTGGCAGCCCCCAGTCGTCTACCGGGGGGTTCACACCCCCCGCTCGCCAGGATGTTGACCAGCAATGGCACGATGAGGAATGGCCAACGGGGCATGACGGGCATCCAGGTCGGCAAAGGGCGGCGGACGCGGACGGCCGCGCCCGCCGTGTCGGCTCACTTCTCCTTCTTGTCGTTCCCTTCCGCTTCCTTGATGAGCTTGTTCAGCGCCTCGTCGATGACCTTCTCGCCGGGGCTGCCGAGCCAGCGGTAGCGGATCACGCCCTTGTGGTCCAGCACGAAGAGCGTCGGGGTGCCCTGAAGGTTCCAGGCACTGCTGATGACGCCCAACCCCTCGCCGTCCGGCGTGTCGGCGAACGAGCGCCAGTTGAGCTGCTCCTTGTCCATCACCTCCTTGAGCTTCTTGGGATCGTAACGGTTGGTGTTGACGCCGATGAGGGCAAAGGGCTTGTCTTCCATCGTCTTGACGAGCGACCGCTCGTGGGGCCAAAAGGCCCGTCAGAAGCCTCAGAACTCGCTCCAGAAATCGAGCAAGACGACCTTGCCCTTGTAGTCAGACAGCTTGAAGGTCTTGCCGTCCTGGTCCACGCCCTGGATCTCCGGCGCCGGCTTGCCAACCGACAGGTGGCGCAGGTCGAACAGTTCGCTCTTGGCCTTCTTGCCGACGGTCCCGGAGAAGGCCATCTTCACGTCGGCGTACTTGTTCGCAGCCATCTCGAACAACTCCTCGCTCTCCTTGCGCGCCTTTTCGGCGGCCTTGGGGTCGAGGGCGGCATGGCGGTCGGCGCTCTGCTTCAGCACCTGGGCCAGGATCAGGCAAGCCACGCCCCGGACCTCGTCACGCTTGTCCTTGGTGTACAGAGAGCGGAGCAACTTCTCGCTGGCGCTGTCGTTGGAGTACCTTAGCTGCTGGCAGAGGTTGACAACCGAGGCCGTCTTCATGTCCGGGATGTACTTCTCGGTCAGCTCGGCGTAGAGCTTTTTGGTCTCGGATTCGAGCTTGGCTGGGTCGGCCTTTCGCAGCTCCTCGATGGAGTCCTTGCCGTAGAACGGCTCGTAGGACCTGGCGAGCTGCGGGTTCTCCTTGAGCTGCTTGACGAGCGTGACGCGGTTTTGCATCTCGCGGGCCAGCGCCAGGCACGCCTCGGCCTTGACCTCCTTGCTGGGGTTCTTGTCGAGGAGGGCACGCAGTAACTCGGCGCTCTTCTTGTCGCGGTTGGAGCCGAGCATCCGCACGATGCGGCTCATCTTCGGGCTGGCGACGTGGTCGCGCAGCAGCATGTCGATGGCCTTACCGCGGGCGTCCTGCTCCTTCTGGCCGCCGGGGAGCCCCATCCGGGCGCCGTTGGTCACGATCCAGATCAGGGCATCCTCGGCGTAGGGCGCCTTGGGGTTCTTCTCGGCCAACTCCAGGAACTTCGGGGCGTACTTGTCGGGCCTGGGATACTTCTCCTGGAAGACTTTCTGCTGATCCTGCGGCGTCTTCGCCTCGCGGACGGCCTTGAAATACTCCTGCAAGGCGTTGTTGTACTCCTTGAGCAGCGCCTTGTACTGCTCCTCCGGTTTGTCCTTGGGGTCATCGGCCGCCCCTGCCCCCGGCTGCGCCAGGAGCAGGAGCAGAACTCCCCCCACGATGCGGAACATGGTGAGCCCTTTCTGCAAGGAAACGGAACAGCGCCGCCCGCGCGGCGCTCGGGAACGACCATAACCACTGTCGGCGAGCGGGGGGCGTGAGCCCCCTGATGGCGCCGACGAATCAGGGGGCTCACGCCCCCCGCTCGCCGTGAACGACGTTACTGGTCCGTCTCCAGCACCGCCAGGAACGCCTCCTGCGGAATGTCGACCTGACCGACCTGCTTCATGCGCTTCTTACCCGCCGCCTGCTTGGCCCACAGCTTGCGCTTGCGCGTGATGTCGCCACCATAGCACTTGGCCGTCACGTTCTTCTTCATAGGGGCAATGCTCTCGCGGGCAATGATGCGGCTGCCGATCGCCGCTTGCAGGATCACCTCGAACAGATGGCGGTCGATCTCTTCGCGCAGCTTCTTTAGGAGCCTGCGGCCGCGCCGGTCCGCCGTCGCGCGATGCACGATCGTCGACAGGGCGTCGACGCGCTTGTGATGCACAAGGACGTCGAGACGCACAAGGTCCGCGGGACGGTAGCCCAGGAACTCGTAGTCCATCGTGCCGTAGCCGTGCGTCACCGACTTGAGCTTGTCGTACAGGTCGTAGATCACTTCCGCCAGGGGCATCTCGTAGACGAGGATGGCGCGCGTGGGCGAGAGGTACTCGGTCCGGACATAGATGCCGCGCCGCTCGCTGCACAGCTGCATCAGGTCGCCGATGTTGGCCGCCGGCAGCAGGAAACTGATGCGCACGATCGGCTCGCGGAACTCCTCGATCTGCCCAGCTTCGGGCACCTTCTGCGGATTGTCGATAGCGAGGATCTCGCCCTTGCGCGTGAGCACTTCGTAGGTCACGTTCGGGGCGGTCTGGACGAGTTCCAGTTCGCTGTCGCGCTCGAGGCGCTGTTGAATGATCTCGCGATGGAGCATGCCGAGGAAGCCACAGCGGAAGCCGAAGCCGAGGCCCTCGCTGACCTCCGGCTGAAAGACGAAACTGGAGTCGTTGAGGCGCAATTTCGCCAGCGACTCGCGCAGCTCCTCGAAGTCCTTGTTTTCGACCGGGTAGAGGCCGCTGTAGACCATCGGCTTGGGCTCCTTGTAGCCGGTCAGCGGCGTGTCGGTCGGGTTGGCGGCATCCGTGACGGTATCGCCAATGTGGACGTCGGCGATGGTCTTTATCTGCGCCATGAAGTAGCCGACCTGCCCGGCGGACAGCACGTTGCAGGCGGTCGGCGCCGGGCGGAACTGGCCCAGTTCGGCGACCTCGTGCTCGGTGGCGCCGCGCATCAGGCGGATGCGCTGGCCCTTGCGGAGGACGCCGTCCATGACGCGAACGTAGACGACTACCCCCTTAAAGGTGTCAAAATGGCTGTTGTAGACCAGTGCCGTGAGCGGGGCCATCGGGTCGCCGGGCGGAGGCGGAATGCGCTCGATGATGGCCTTGAACAACTCGTCGATACCAAGCCCGGACTTGGCACTCACGCGGAGCACCTCGGCGGCGGAGACGCCCACGGCGTGTTCCATCTCGGCGATCACCTCGTCGGGCCGGGCGATCGGCATGTCGATCTTGTTGAGCACCGGCACGATGGTGAGGTCGTTCTCCATCGCCAGGTAGGCGTTGGCGACGGTCTGCGCCTGAACGCCCTGGCTGGCATCAACGAGCAGGATGGCACCCTCGCAGGCCGCGAGGCTGCGCGATACTTCGTAGTTGAAGTCGACATGGCCGGGCGTGTCGATCAGGTTCAGTTCGTAGCACTGCCCCCCCTCACCCCCAACCCCTCTCCCCCCGGGGGAGAGGGGCAGGGGTGAGGGGGGCTTCTCGCCCAAGGCGGCCTACATCTTCCGCAAGCAGCTTGAAGAGGCCGACGCCATCCTGCTCAACCGGATCGACGAGAT
>JACOUH010000118.1 GCA_016177925.1 Planctomycetota bacterium
GAGCGCCCGCAGCAGCGCCTCCCAGTCGACGCCGCCGTGGCCGGGCGAGCGAAAGTCCCAGCCGCGACGCGGGTCGCCCGGCGGCAGGCAACTGTTGAGCAGTCCCGCACGGCCGTTGAGCGCCAGGCTCGCGTCCTTGATGTGGACGTGAAAGATTCGGTCGGGGAAGCGACGCACGAACTCGACGGGGTCGACGCCCTGCCAGTGGAAGTGGCTCGGGTCGAGCGTGAAGCCGAACTCCTCGCGACCGCCGACCGCGTCGAGGACCGCCTCGGCGCTGTACAGGTCGAAGGCGAGCTGCCCCGGGTGGACCTCACAGGCGAACGCGACGCCGCACTCGGCACAGGCGTCGAGGATCGGAGCCCATGCCCGAGCGAAGTCGTCCAGGCCCGCGGCGATGACCTGGGGCGACGGCCGCGGGTAGCCGGCGACGAAGGACCACAATCCCGACCCGGTAAACCCACTGACCACCGATGCGCCGAGCTTCTGGGCCACCCGGACCGTGGCAATCATCTCTTCCAGGGCGCGCTGGCGCACACCGGCCGGCTGGCCGTCGCCCCAGACATAATCGGGCAGCAGCGAACGGTGGCGACCGTCGACCGGGTCGCAGACGGCACAGCCGACGCGGTGGTTGGCGATCACAGGGACACTCAGGTCGTGTCCGGCCAACAGGTCGAGCTTGTGCTGGCAGTAGTCGTCCTCGCTGAGGGCACGCTGCACCTCGCCGTGGTCGCCCCAGCAGGCCAGTTCGAGGCCTTGATAGCCCCACTCGCCGGCCCGTCGCGCCAGTTCCTCCAGCGGCAGGTCCGTCCACGGACCACTGAACAGGATCACGGGCCTCGGCATCCTCTGCCCTCCCTGTATCGCTCGCTGGCGCGGTCGATGCATCGACTCACACAGGCCGCGGCGCCAGCGCTGGCGCCGGCTGGCGCTGCCTCCGCCGCACTTGCCGCACAAGCTCCGCGAACAACAGGACCGACGCGGTGAAGAGGAGGATCAGCAGCCAGTCGAGCACGTTCAGCGGCTCCACCTCGAAGACGTCGGCCAGGGCCTGCACGCTGGTGATCAGCATCTGCACGACGGCAATCGTGCCGACGATCGTCAGGAAGATCCAGTTGTGCAGGATGTTGTGGAAGCCGCTCGTCTCCGGCGTCAGGGCCCGGCAGTTGATCTCGTTCCAGACCTGGAAGAACACATACACCGCGAAGAAGATGCTCACCTGCCGCGTCGTCAGCCCGAACTTGGGGTTAACAGATCCGTCGCCAGCGAACCAGCGCCAATGCTCCATCCCCCACAGCAGCCCCATCATCACCACGATGAAGAAGACGGCGGTCGACAGGATCGTCTTCATCATCGCCGGCGACAGGATGTTCTCGTCCTTGCGCTTGGGCGGCAGGTTCATCACGCCGGCGCGCGGCGGCTCCGAACACAGCGCGATCGACGCGAACGTGTCCATGATCACATTGATCCACAAGAGCTGCAACACGGTGAACGGGGGGCGCACGCCGAAGAACGGTCCCAGGAAGGCAATCGTCAGGGCGCTGACGTTGATCGTCACCTGGAACTGGATGAACCGCTGGATATTCTCGTACAGCGAGCGCCCCCACTGGACCGCCTTGACGATGGTCGAGAAGGCGTCGTCGAGCAGGACGATCTTGCTGGCCTCCTTGGCGACCTCGGTGCCGGCAATGCCCATCGCCAGGCCGACGTCCGCCTTCTTCAACGCTGGCGCGTCGTTGGTGCCATCGCCGGTAACGGCCACCACCTCGCCGCGGCCCTGGAGCAAGTCCACCATCTTGTACTTGTCGAGCGGCCGGGCCCGCGCCAGCACGCGCAGGCCCGTCAATCGCCTGGTCAGCTCCTCGCGTTTTCGCGCTGCCTCGGGATCGCCATCGCCTCTCTCCTTCAGCTCCTTGAGCTGGGCGTACAGCTCGTTGAACTTCGGGCTGGTCAGGATGATGGCGTCGTCGGTGTCGATGGGCGCGTCCCGGCGGTCGACCAGGCCGATGTCGCAAGCAATCGCCCGCGCCGTCTCGACGTTGTCGCCGGTGATCATCTTGACCTCGATGCCGGCCCGGCGGCACTGCTCGACCGCTTCCTTGACGTCGTCGCGGAGCGGATCACGGATCGCTACGAAGCCGGCGAAAACGAGGTTCGTCTCCAGCGACTCGCGCAGCGTGTGCAGGGCCTCGGGGTCGTGCGGGGTCGTCTCGGGCAGCACCGCATAGGCGAAGGCCAGCGTCCGCATCGCCTGGCTGGCAGAGTCGCGAATCCAGCGGTCGACCGCCGCGCGGGCCTCCGGCGTCCAGGGACGAGCGCTGCCGTCGGCCGCCTGGTAGTGCGAACAGTTGGCCAGCACCCACTCCGGCGCTCCCTTGGCCAGCGTCACCAGCCGGTCGCCGGACTTGACAACCGTCGTCATCCGCTTCCGCTCGGACGAGAAGTGGATCTGGTACAGCGGAAGAAACGGGAGGCGCAACTTCTGGTACGCCAGCCCACCCTCGTGCAGCCACTGCAAGAGGGCCCCTTCCGTCGAGTTGCCGACGGGAACGAGCTTGCCCTCCTTCTGCTCGAGGTTGGCGGTCGAGTTGACGGCCGCGTTCAGCGCGATCCAGTCCAGCGGCTGGCCGTCGCGCGGCCAGGGGCGGTCTTTATCCAGCGCGACCCACGAGGGCGTGTTGCGTTCGTGGACCTGGCCGTCCCAGAAGAGGCGCACCACCTGCATCTTGTTCTGCGTCAGCGTGCCGGTCTTGTCGGAGCAGATGACCGTGGCCGAGCCGATCGTCTCGCAGGCGACCAGCTGCCGCACCAGGCTGTTGGCCCGCGTCATCTTGCGCATGGCCAGGGCCAGCGACACGGTCACGCTCATCGGCAGGCCCTCGGGCACGGCCACCACGATGATGATGACCATGTAGACGAAGTACTGCAACAGCGCCCCGCCGGCCTTGAGGAGATTGTCCCCCAGGCTCGGTTCGGTGAACCACAACTCGCCCTTGCCGCCGGCAACACCGTAGCCGATCAGCCCGCGCAGGACGAACAGGGCCAGGAAGATGGCGATGGCGGCGATATAGCCGACCTTGCTGATCAACTCGGCGAGGTTGGTCAGCTTCAGCTGCAGCGGTGTCATCTCCTTGGAGATGGTCAGCTTCTTCTTGACGCGTTTCTCCTGCGTCTGGGCCACGGCGGTCTCGTCCTCTTCGTCCTCTTCCTCCTCGGCCGACAGGCGGCGGGCGATCTGACCCAGGTACGTCGCATCGCCGACCTCGGTGACGACGAGCTGGCCGACGCCGTCGACGACCTGCGTGCCGCGGTAGAGACAGCCGGGCTGCTCGGGGCCGTCGGCGGTGTCGTCGGGCTGCACACTCTTGCGCGTTGGCTCCGACTCGCCGGTCATCAGCGACTGGTCGACGTAAAGGTCGGTCGCCTTGATCAGCCGCCCGTCGGCGGGGATCTCGTCGCCCATCTCCAGCACAACGTGATCGCCAACGACGACTTCTTCCATCCCGACCGTATGGAATTCCCCGCCGCGCAGCACCTTGATGCGGATCTTCTCTTTCTGGGCGTTGAGTAGTTCAAACTCGCGGTCGCTCTTGTACTCGGAGAGGAAGGCCACGCCCGTCGCCAGGATGACGGCGATCATGACCGCGAGGCCCTCGACGGAGGGATGGTGCGGCGGGACGATCAGCCCCAGGAAGAAGGTGAGGATCGCCGAACCGAACATCAAGGACGGCACCCAGCGCGATTGCTTCAGGGCGAACAGGGCAGCGATCGCGGCGGCGAAGATGCCCAGGGCGATGCCGGCAGCGGTGGGGTTGCCCTTGAGGGGGGGATCGGCCTCGGGGTTGCCGCGGAATAGTTCGACGAACATCGACAAGAGCGCCGCCGCCAGCAGGATCTTGATGATCGGCTCGTCGAACTTCTCGACGAACTTCTTCCACAGCGGCTCGCGCGGCAGCGGCGTCAGGGTGTTGCTGCCGTATTGCTGCCGGCTGCGGGCGACCGCCTCGCTTGGCAGCCCGGTGTCCGGCGTGCTGGGGAACTGCTGCTGGATCTCCTGGAGCGTTCGCATAGTAAGTTCCGATTGTACTGGGGCGTGGCGAGCGGGGGGCGTAAGCCCCCTGATGGCTCTCATCAGGGGGCTCACGCCCCCCGCTCGCCGTGTCAGTCTTACTGTTCCATGATTTCTTTTGTCTTCTTCTCGGCCAGCTCGTCGATCTGGTCCTCGAAGCGCTTGAGCAGCGTTTGGACTTCTTCCTTGCCGTTGTCGCGCTCGTCCTCGGTCATCTCCTTGGCCTTCTCGGCGGCGTCAAAGTTCTTGTTGGCGTCGCGGCGGATGTTGCGGCACGATACCTTCGCCTTCTCCGCCTCCTTGCTGATGTGCGTTGCCATCTTCTTGCGCTGCTCCCCCGACATCGGCGGCACCGAGAGGCGGATCAGCTTGCCGTCGTTGGTCGGCGACATGCCCAGGTCGCTGGAACGGATCGCTTTCTCGATCTCCTTGAGCACGCTCTGGTCGTACGGCTTGATGACGATCTGCTGCGGATCGGGTGTGCTAATCTGGGCCATTTGCTTCAAGGGGGTCGGCGAGCCGTAATACTCGACGCGCAATCCGTCGACCAAGGCCGGCGTGGCGCGGCCGGTACGGAGCCCGCGCAGGTCGTCCTTGAAGATGCTGACAGCCTTCTCCATGCGCTCTTCGGCGTCAAAAAGTATCTCGTCACTGGTCATGATCGGGTTCCTCACCTCGGCGTTTCGACCCCGTCACTGATACAGACGAGGGTGCCGACGGGATGGCCGGCGATGGCACGCTCAATGTTGCCTTCGCGCTTATAGTTGAACACGAGGATGGGCAGCCGGGCTTCGCGGCAGAGGCTGACCGCCGCCAGGTCCATCACGCGCAAATTATTGTGGATGAAGCGGTCGTACGTCAACTTGTCGTAGCGGACGGCGTGCGGGTTGATCTCCGGGTCGTCGCTGTAGACGCCGTCGACGCGGGTGCCCTTGAGCAGCAGCTCGGCGTCCAACTCGCGGGCGCGTAGCGCCGCGGCGGTGTCGGTGGTGACGAAGGGGTTGCCCGTCCCGCCGGCGAGGATGACAATACGGCCCTTCTCGAGGTGGCGCATGCAGCGACGGCGGATGTACGGCTCGGCGACAGTTTCCATGCGGATGGCCGTTTGCAGGCGCGTCTCGCAGCCGAGACTTTCCAGGGCTTCCTGAAGGGCGAGGCCATTGAGGATGGTGGCGAGCATGCCCATGTAGTGGGCGGTGGCCTTTTTGATGACCTCGCCGGCGCCGGAGAACTGGTCGCCGCGCAAGAGGTTGCCACCGCCGACGACGACGGCCAGCTGCACGCCGCCCTTGCCGACGCGCTGGATCTGCCGAGCCATGTTGAGCGTATCGTCGATGCTGATCCCCGCCTTGCCGGCATAGCCGAAGCCCTCCCCACTGAGCTTGAGGACGACGCGGCGATACTTCGGCGCGGGAGAGAGAGCGGCCTGCTCGTCCATGGCGCGTTTCCTCTGCGGGGTCTCGAAACCACTTTCCCGGATTATAGGAGCGGCTCACGGCGAAGGCGAGCAAACGCGGTGTCGCTGCTCCTCGGACGAAAATCCGAAATCCGAAACCAAATCCCCCTGTCTTTTTTCGGTTTTCGGATTTTCTTATTTCGGCTTTTCTTCCGCTCACCCCTCGTGGTTGATGAGGTCGATAAGCTGGCGCAGGCGGCCCAGGTTGCGGCGATCGAAGTGGAACCGCAGACGGGGCAGGGTCGTCAGGTGCGTGTCGTTGGCCTCCTCCGGCAGAGCGTCGACCTGCTCGAACGTCCCGGAGGTCACAATGTCGGCGAACTCGCCGCGGATGCGCGCCAGCAGGGCGTCCGGAAGGCGGCGGCTCAGACGGAGCACCAGGTCGCGATGCACGTACCGCATGCTGTGGTAGACCCGGTAGAAGCCGAGCACCTCGGCGACGGCTGCGTCGACGGAGTCCGTCACCTTGAACAGGCTCAGGTCGGCCGGCGAGATCAGGTTGCGCGCCAGCAGCACGTCGCGGA
>JACOUH010000119.1 GCA_016177925.1 Planctomycetota bacterium
GCATTTGCTCGTAGCACAGGCGTCTCGCCTGTGCGCTGTCGCGGTTCGGCACAGGCGAGACGCCTGTGCTACGGCCGACTGCAAAACGCTCTAGGCGCACCGGCGGGCTCACGCCCCGCCGCTCCCCAGCGGCGGACGTCTCAGCCGCCTGCGGCATCACTTCGCGGGGCGGGAGCTGGACTTCTTTCCGGTGGGGAAATCCTCCGGGATCGGCAGCGAGACCTTGCCGGTGGCGGCCCATTCGGTGCCACGCTGCAGCGTCGCGATGAAGCCGTTGCAGCGCATCGCCGTCAGGTCATGGCCCATCGGCGTGTGGAAGACGCGGCCCTTGCCGTAGCTGACCGTCCAGATCATCGGCTCGTGCGCTCTCGTCCCCTTCGAGTACGCCGTCGCCAAGAGACGGATGTTCTTGATCGGCCCGCGCATGTTGTCATACAGCTCGTCGCGAGCGTGCAGCCACTCGCGCGGCATCCCCTTCGTGATCGGGTGCTCGGGATCGCGGACGGTGACCGTGAACTCGCCGGTGTAGCGGTGCCCCGAGCCGTCGCCTTTGCCCTTGGGCACCAGCACCTCTTTGCCGTCCTCGTCCAGCTTCAACCGGTCGCCGCCCTCGGGGCCACGCCAGCCCATGCCGATCATCAGGTTGTACTCGTTCCAGTTGCCAAAGGCGTTGTTGGCCGCGTGGACGATCACCAGGCCGATCTTCCGCTCGCTCAGCGCCTCCTCCAGTGTCTTCTGGAACTCCTTGGGCCAGGGGGCGCCGTTGTAGTTGCTCACCACCACGTCATACTTGCCGAGATCGGGTGGGAACGGTACGGTGTTCTCGATGCGGCCCGGGCGGTCGCCCGGCTTGAGGTTGCTGGAGACGTCGACGCTGAATCGTTGGCTCTCTTCCAGAACCCGATTCAGCCACGGCGACGTCGAGCGCCAGTCGTGATTGTTCTGGCCGTCGATCAGGATGACGCGGAGCTTTTTCGTGGTGTCCTCTGCTCGCGCCGGGCTCGCGAGCAGGCTTGCGCAGGCTACGAGGCCGGCCAGGAGGAGTGTGCCGAGGTATCTTGTCACGTTGTCTACCCCCCAGAGGATGGAACGCGCTCGAGCCCGGACCGGCCGAGCCCAGCGTGATTATCGCAGAGCAGGGGCGGAACGCAACGGCCGGCCCGACTTTTCGTCGCGCTGGCCGGGGCTGGAACGGGGCACGGAAATTGCAGACGGTGGAGAGTGTGGAAATGAGCGTATCACGGGCGAGGGGACGGACTGTCGCTGTCCCGGAGCCGCCCAGGGGGTGAGCGGGAAAAGCCGCACAGGAGGGCTGTCATGTCGAGCATGGGCGAGGACGAGGTGGTGCGTGCGATCACCACAACCAACTACATCCAGGCCCACATCTGGGAGCAGGCGCTGCGCGACGCCGGGATTCGCTGTCGGGTCGACGGCGACGAGTTGGTAACTGGCGTCGGCCTCCCCGGCATGCCCGCCGAGATCTGGGTTCACAAGGAGGACCTGGACCGGGCGCGGGAGGTCCTCGACGAGTTGGAGTCCGCCCACTCTGAAGAGATGGAAGAGGACGAAGAACCGGACTGAGTCCACTGAGCGTGAGCCCCCGCTCGCTTCAAGAAAAAGTCACCTTGCCCGCCGCGTCGACGCCGACGCGCAGCGCCGTGTCGCGCAGGCCCAGGTTGTCGAGGAGGTGGCGGGCCAGCGGCGCGACGACGAGCGTCTCCAGGGTGCGCTGGAGCGGGCGGGCGCCGTAGCGGGCGTCGAACCCCTCTTTCGCCAGCTGCTCGACGAGGGCCTCCGTCCACTCGAGGCGAAGGCCCAACCGCGTGATGCCCTCGCGAGCCGCAACCTCGGCCAGTTCCTTGCGTGTAATGGCCCGGATCGTCTCGGGTCCGAGCGGCTGAAACGTCACCACCGCGTCGATGCGGTTGAAGAACTCCGGCCGGAAGAACGCCAGTGCCTCGCCCTCGTAGCGCACCGCCGGCCCCTCGCCGAATCCAAACGGCGACTGTTTGCCCGCCCCCAGGTTCGACGTCATGACGAGGATCGCGCTCCGAAAAGTCGTCAGCCGGCCAAAGCGGTCGGTCAGGCGGCCCTCGTCGAAGACGCCCAGCAGGACGTCGAAGACCTCCGCATCGGCCTTCTCGATCTCGTCGAAGAGCACCACGGCAAGCGGCTGCCCGCGCAGCTTTTGGATGAAGTCGCTGGGCCGTCCGTCCAGCTGGGCGATCAGGCGCTGGGCAGCGCCGGGGCCGGCATACTCGCTCATGTCGAGGCGCACTAGGCGGTCGGCCTGCTCCCCGTGGCCGAAGAAGTAGCGGGCCAGGGCGCGGGCCAGTTCCGTCTTGCCGACCCCTGTCGGGCCGCAGAACAGCAGCACCCCGACGGGCCGGTTCGGGTCGTTCATGCCCGCCTTGAAGGTCATCACGAGGTTGGCCGCCGCCTCGACCGCCTCGTCCTGGCCGATCACCTGCCGGCCGAAGGCAGCCACCACGTCGTCGCGGCCCAGCGGGACCTCGTCGCGCAGGAACAGCTCCGGCAACCCCGTCTGACGCACGAACTCGCGGACGACGTCGGCAGTTCCGACCTCGGGCGTCGCCCGCCGCTCCTGGCGCACCTTCTCGAAGACCCTGGCAAGGAACGTCGCGGCGCGACCGGGGAATGCCTGATACGGAGCGAAGCGGCGGAACAGATGATAAACGAGATCGGTGACGCCACGTCCGACGTCGAGATGATGGTTCTGCTTCAACAGCGCGGCGAGGTGGTCGAGCACGCGGACGGCCTGCTGCCGGCTGAACGGCTCCAGGCGTAGCACCTGGAAGACATCGGCGAAACCAGGCAGCAAGCGACGGCAAGCGTCCAGTTCGGCGGGCGTTGCCTCGCCGACCATGCGCAGCTCGCCGCGCTGCAAGTACGGCAGGAAGAACGCGGCAACGCTGTTAGTCGGGCCTTCGCCGCCCTCGCGGACCAGGTCAAGCAGGTTGTCGACGCACAGGACACCGCCGGCCTGGGCCAGCTCGGCGATGATCTCCTCGCAGCGCTCTTCCCACTGGCCGAGGTACTTCATGCCGGCGATGAGACGGGCACCGCTGGTCAGCCAGTAGCGCCGCGCTGCCCGGCCGCGGCGGGGTTCGTCCTCGTCCTCCTCCTTGCGCTCCAGCAACCGCACTGCCTCGACAAGGACGGTCGTCTTGCCCGCGCCAGACTCGCCGACCAGCAGCACATTGGCGCGCTCCTGGCCGAGGCGGCGGACAAGGTCGTCGACCTGCTGATCGCGCTCCCAGGGGCGGGTGAACTGCTTGCGGACGCGCGGGTCGCCGAGCGGCTCGGCAACGTCCTGCAGCGTGGGCAGTGACGGCTCCCAGGCCCGGTAGCGCGGCTCGCGGTTGGTCAGCGTGACGACGACCTGGTCCAGCTCCGCCCGGACCGGCGCCAGGTGGCGGGCGAGATCGCGCGGCGTGACGCCCTCGAGGTGCTGCTGGACGTAGTGCGGCACCAGCGTCCGCAGGGCTCCCTCTTCATAGTAGTAGAAGCGGATTTTCAGGGTCGGCAACACGCAGACGAGCAGTCCCTGTTCCTGCCGGGCGTGGACGCAGTGGAGGCGCAGCGGGACCGACTCGTCGCAGGGATAGCGCCGCCCGGCTTCCTGGTACTCGGGCCGCACCGGCACCTTGAACTGCAACAATTTCGGATCGAGGAAGTCGGGAGCCGACAGCCAGGGCCGTTCCTGGTAACACCAGGCGAGGTAATCCTGCAGCTGCTCGACCGCCTGGGACGCGGTGCGGCCAATGCCGGCGGGCTCGTCCCACTCGAGCAGGCTGGCGGTGTACCACCCCTCCTGATCCTGCCAGACCAGCACCGGGAAGCGATAGGTGACGGCCATGGGTTGCTTCTCTCGGCGGGCGAGGGTCAGCGGACCAGCCGCGCCAGCCGCCGCGCTGCGTCGGTTTCGTCCCGATGCAAGGCGATGAGGGGATCGCGCACCCTTGTCGGGAGCAGTTGTACGAGCAGCTCCTCCGGGGGGAAGGACTTGCGCGCTTCTGCTTCCAGTGTACGCAGTTGCTCGCCCACCGACTGGATCGAATGCGCCGCCTGCTCGCCCTTTTCCTCGAAGAGTTGACACCGCTTGCGCAGTGCGTTCTTCGTCTGGTCAAGGCGGGCCTCGTCGCTGGTCAGGACTGCTTCGGCCAGTTCAGTCCAGCGCGTCGCCAGGCTGCGGTAGACGCCGGCGAGGGAAGCGAACTCCTTGTCGCCCATGAGGTCGGCCGCCTCGGCGAGGAAGTCGGCGAACAGGTTGCGGTACAGTCCGCCGCCGGTGCCGGACGTCTCGATCGAGTCGAAGACGTCGCGCAGGGCACAGTAGAGCAGCCCGCCCTTGAATACCTTCAACCAGCCGTCCTTGTTGGAGGCATTGCAGATCATCTTTGACCAGATTTCCAGGCCGGGCAGACTGAACGTCTTGATCTTGCCGTCGAGCAGTTCCTGGGCACATGCCTTCACGCCTGCCCGTACGGCCGACCGTAGCGTCTCGATCGACACGGCCTTGGGCGGGTGGAACGTGAGCGTGCGGTTCTTGTACGAGCAGATGCCGTTGCGGGCCTCGGCCAACTCGTCGAGGGTCAGCGTCACCTTCGTCGCGGCGCGGTCGGCCCCGTATGCCACTCCCTTCGCCTCGTCGACGGCGTAGACGACAAACGTGTGGCCCCACAGGTCGACCGACTCGACGGGGTTGCCGAGGAAGGGCAGCCGGGCCCGCGAGCACCAGACCACCACCGGCCGCCCGTCCTTTAGCTCGGCGAGCAGGTTCTGAAATGCCTTGCCCTTGCCCGACGTCTCGGTGATCCGGCTGACGGCCCCGATGCGGTCGAAGAAGTCCTGATACCAGGACGCATTGGTGGCGTAGCTCTTGTGACGGCCGACGATCCAGACGCCACTGCCGCATCCGTAGCGCGGCACCGACGGACAGAAGGAGTAGCCCGCGCCGATGCCGCCGGCGATGCCGAAGCAGAGCGCCTCGGAGAACGGCTTGCCCGTCTGGGGGTTGTCGACGCCCGCGAACGCGAGCAGGTTCTTGATCGCCGCCGAGGCCCCGTGCTTGCCGCCGAAGTGTGCATACCCTTTGACCGCGATCATGTGGGTGCTCCCTTTGCTTGGTGGACTGCTGCTCACCATGAGGATGTTGAAGGGAGAGTAATCGTTGGGACAGAAAAGGGAAGGTCAGTTGAGGGTGCGGCTGGTGGACGTTTCGCTGGCTTCTTCGTACACCTACAGAGGCGGGGCAGTATTGGTGGCGGGCGCGTCGCCTTTTTCCACGGCCTTTGAGCCGTGGCCGAATTGAAGCCCAGTCGCGACTGCGGACGCCATGTGCGTGCTCGCCCTTTTCCACGGCCACGGCGTTTGAGCCGTGGCCGTGGCCGCATTGAAGCAACCTGCGGCACATCCTGGGACCAATTCGAGGCGGACCGTTTCCTCTTCTCGTCCCGCGAAGCAATCGGTTGGCTGCTGCTGCTCTTGGCAAGCGAAGCCACCCGCCGCGGCGGCGCCGAGGGCGAGCTACCCTGGCCGGCGGTCAGACGTGACGAGCACGGGCAGTTTCGCTTCCGTCCCGATTCCGATTACGAGTTGTTCGTCAACGGCCGGCCAACGCGCCTGCTCCGCGAGGCGCTGGAGGCCGCCGCCCAGCGGCTGCACCTTCGCCATGCCTTTAGCGCCGACGGCGTCGCCGAGGTTGCCGCCAGCGTCTTTCTTCAGTTCGGCCTGACGCGGCACGGGTGCCTCACCCGGCTGCACCACTGGCTCGACGGCCATGAGGTCCCCGACGCCTTCGAGCGCTTGCTGCGCGGCCCGCTCGAAAGCGAGTCGTTCAAGGAGCTGTACGCCCATCTCTATCACTTCCGCCACCAGAACATTCCCGAGGAACAGCTGCGCCTCTGCCTGTCGACCAACCCGTGGGTGCTGCCGGCGTGGGAGAACGAGTTGGTCCTCTGCTGCATGAAGCCGGATGATTGGACGCCGCCGCTGCCCGGGGAGGCCGTATCGGGCTCGCGGCGCGCACCGCTCCTTGAGCAGCCCGTCTTGCGCTGGGACGCCCCGGCTGGTCCGCGCTTCGTCAGCCGGCTGCGAGTCCCGACCGACCCCGGTCTCGCCGCGGAGTCCTACCGGCTCCTGGTCGCTGGCCGGCGCCGTGCTATCCTGCACCGCCAACCCGACGGCAGCTATCACGCCGACACCCAGGAGGGGCCTCCCGGGGAGGTCACTCTGCCCCTGTTCGCGCCCGAGGTGAGCGTGGCCCTGGTCGGCGACGACGGCGAGGTCGCCCAGGACTTCACGCTGACGCTGTGGAACGCTGAGGACGACGTCACCGTCTACCACCTTCCCGATGGCAGGCGACTGGCCGATCCGCACGCCGAGCCGCTGGGCCCTGGCGAGAGCTATGCCGTGCTGGCGGCCGCGGACCTGTCGTTGCAGCCGGGGGTGCCCAGGGAGGGCGAGGCTCCTGCCGAGCCGGCTCGGCAGGAGCCTCGCCCTCCCCCGCTCGGTATACCGGGACCAGGGGGCAATCAACTCTTCCTGCTGCCTCCCGGTTGGCCGGCGGATGCGAAACTTGTCGCCGGCGAACAAGTGGTCTGGGCCCCTCTCCTGCCGGGGACGGAGCCACCGCCCGAGCCGGACTGGGCCGCCGGGGTGACGCTCACGCGACGCGGCGCCTCCGGCGAGGTGGCCCCTGGCGACGCGCTCCAGCTCATCATCAACCATCCGCCGGAAATTACGATCCAGTCGGTGCGCGTCAACGGCCACGGGGTCGCCTTCACCCGCACGACCGACACGCGAACGCTGACCACCAAGACTGTCACCTTCGACGCGGGCGCCCCGGAGCCGCGCCTGGTGGTACGCCTCGGACTGGCCCGCGGAGAGGAGACAGGCCGGGCGGTCCGTACGCTCGACCTGGCGGTCGTCGGCGCGGCGCGCCTCGACGCCAGTGTTTGGGTCCCGCTCCAAGGAGACGACGCCCTGACGGCCGAGCAGTGCCGGCAGTCGCCGGTCCGCCTGTGGTTGCCGCCGCGCCGTCACGGGCGGGCCATTGCCTGGACGGAGTGGGCGCTGGTCGAGGGCGACGAGTGGCTGGGCCGGCCGTCGCCGCTACCCCGTTCGCTCCCCACCGTGACCGGCATCGGCGCCCCGCTGACGATTCGCTACGGGCCGTACAACAGCTTTGGCGACGAACTGCCCCTGGCCCGCGAAGTTCGTGACCAGGGACTGCTCCGTGATGTCTCCCTCGATTCACCGAGCAACCCGCGGTCGGCGCGGCTGGAGCTGGCCGACGAGGTGGTCCCGTCGGAACGGCACCGGGTCGTGTGGTGGGATGCGAGCGGACAGCGCCACGACCTGACGCCGGTGGCGATCTCCGGCGGCAGCGACGGGATGAGTTGGTGGGAGGTGCGTCTCCCCGAGGCGGTGACGCGGCCGTTGGCCGTCGCGGTCGCCGACAGGGGACGGCGTCGGGGAGCGTGGTATCCGCACGACTGGCCCGAGGCACTGTCGCAGCTGCCGGGGAGGATCACGGAGGCTGCGGCGATGATGCGCTGGCTGCGGTTGCCCCTGCTGCAAGAGAGGTCGCTGCCGTTGGTGGTGCTGTCGTTCGCCCTGAAAGAACCGGGGACCGTGCTGGCGGCGTGGGTGACGGGCGGTCCGCCGCAGGGGCTTGCCTGGCGTCAGGAAGAGGAGGGCTGGCTATCGGGCGTGCGAGCGGTCTTTCGCGACTGGCAACCCGACCTGGTTGCCGTCGACGCTCTGCTCGACGTCATCGAGGAGCACACGCGCATCAGTCCCCTGATGGTGGCGCTGGCCCTGGACCTGATGCGCGTCGACCCGCTGCTGATGGGGCGCGTGGTGCGCTGTTACATGCAGGAGCACCACCAGAAGAAACACGGCGATAAGGCGGCGAAGATGTTCCTGCAGCAGATGACGTTTGATATCGCCGAATTGCGTGCCGGCGCCTCGCGGCAGCTGCTGCGCGAGTACCGCACCGCCCTGGTCCACGATTGTGCCACCGCCATGCGTGTCAAGGATAGCGTCGTGCGAGAACTGCTGAACAGCGGCGTGAGCGCCTTCAACGGCACCACGCTGGAGGCGGCGCAGCGGGCCAACCTCGATCTCGTGATCGACATGGTGGTGCCGTTCCGCCGCGCCCTGGCCCTGGCGGTGCTGGACGCAGTGGCTCACTCGATGGTCTGAACCGGCGATCGGCGATCGGCCAGAAGGCAGAGCGGCGGCGTCCCCTCTTCTTCTGGCCGATCGCCGATAGCCGATAGCCAAGAGCCGAGGTGGTGGAATAGGCATACACAGGAGTTTTAGGAGCTCCTGCCCGAAAGGGCTTGCGGGTTCGAGTCCCGCCCTCGGCACACCGCCCCCGCCCCTCAAAGGGCGCCAGAGCGTCTCCCGTGCGTGGGGGGCACGGTCTCCTGACCGTGCTCCAACTCCCTGCTCCTGTTCGGCTCGCTTGTTGACAGGACGCGGGAAGTCCTCTGTGGATCGGTGCCGCGGCGCGGACCGACTGGGAACTACAAAAGTCTGCGTGCTACCGGAGGGGGGAGTAGTCGGTGGGGGTGAGGAAGAGGGATTCGATCTTCTCGACGAGTTTGCCGTCCTTCTCGGACTCGTCGCGGGCCTTCTGCCAGTCGGGGTCGTTGCGAAAGGCTTCCCAGCTCTGGTTTCTCGCCTCCTTGCTGGGATAGGCAAGGAGATAGATGAGGGCTTTCTCCGCCTCGGCGGGATCGGCCGGGCTCCAGAAGCCAAGGATGGTCATGCCGTGCTTGGCGAACAGCGTGCCTGTGTGGTCGCGGAAGCGGGCGTGCAAGGCCGCCATCTTGCCTGGGGCCGCATAGTAGGTGCGCATCTCGAAGAAACGGGTGCTCATCGTCGGCGTCCTCCAGGCCCTCGACCGTGTCCGTCGTAACATAGTGCGCAGCCAGGAGTCCAAACAGGGGGAAAAAGTTCCTCGCCATCGCCAGGAGGGACAGACGCTGCGCATTGGTTGAGCGGCAACCCGCTTCCTTGTAGACTGTGCCGTTGTGGCGGCCCTTGTGCCGCCGTTGGCCCTGGGGCATAAGGGGGAATCCGATGAACAGCTCGAGAACGGGTGTGCGCCTGCTGGCCCTGGCCGCCGTGGCTGGCCTCATGTCCGCACCGGCACGGGCGGAGGACTTCAAGACGGAACCAGGCTTCGTGCGACTGGACGATGGCAAGAGCCTGGAGGGCTGGACGGGGAACTTGCAGGGCTGGAGTATCCAGGATGGAGCGATCCACCTGGACGTTAAGAAGGCGCGGGGCAACATCTACTGGAAAGCGACGCACAGCCGAGACTGCGTCATCCGCCTGCAGTTCCGCGCCACCCGGGGGGCCGACTCCGGCGTGTTCATCCACGGCAACCAGCTGCAGGTGCGTGACTACCCCAACGCCGGGCCCAAGGAGTACGCCGCGCCGGCCCGGCCCGCCGGCCGGTGGAATGACCTGGAGTTCGACATCACCGGCGGCGTCGCCGTGGTGCGGCTCAACGGCGCAGTGATCGAGAAGGCCTGGAGGATCGGCAACAACCCCCGGCAGGGCATCGGCTTGCAGAGGGAGGTGGGCAACTTCGACTTCCGCTACCTCCGCATCAAGGAGAAAAAGTAGCCCCTTCGCAACTCGCCCGAGGGCCCTCCCCCTCCCGAGACGAAAGACTTGCACGCAAAGGGGGAAGGGTCGTGTGCCACGCCCACGTCGGCGTGGGCGTGAGAGCAAGCACGCCCACGAGGACGTGGGCGTGGCACACGACCTACGAGCACTTTCCCTTTTGCATGTAGCGATTTAGGCAATGACCTCCCGGATCGCGCTCCCGCCCGCGGCGACAGGTCGCGGCCGGCCGGTGAGATCGTTTACCAGCAAGTGGGGATCGATGCCAACCAATTGATAGATCGTCGCCACGTGATCCGCCGAGGACACGGGGTTCTCCACCGGATACGCAGCGTGTTTGTCGCTCTTGCCGTACACCAAGCCGCGTTTCACCCCGCCGCCTGTCAACAGGATGAACCCGCACTGCGGCCAGTGATCGCGGCCGCCCGCATTCTTGTTGACGTGCGGCGTACGGCCCATCTCCCCCATCACCACAACGAGGGTTGAGTCCAAGAGGCCCCGTTCCTGGAGATCGTCCACCAGCGCCGTGTACATTTGATCGAGTACCGGAAGGTTGAAATTCTTCAGCAAATCGAAGTTGTGTGAATGCGTGTCCCACCATCCGGCCCCCACGCCTCCCGCATACTGGGACTCGGTGGTCACCCCCACAAACTTGACGCCGGCCTCGACCAGCTTGCGGGCCGTCAGCAGGCACGAGCCGAACAGGTTGCGACCGTACCGGGCGCGTACGTGCGGCGGCTCCTTTGACAGGTCAAAGGCGTTGCGCGTCTTGCTCGACGTCAGCATCTGAAAAGCCATGCGCTGGTAAAAGCTCATGCCGTCCACGACGCGCGACTTCTCGAATTGGGACACCCGGCCGTCCAACTGCTGGAGCAGGGTGCGGCGCTCTGAGAGGCGATCGGCGGTGATTTCGGGGAGCCCCTCCAGGGCGTACAGCTGTGGGTCCGCGATCGGAACCGGGGGGTCGCTGTAGACGTTGCGCCGCTGGTCGGCACGGTCGAACCTCGCGTTATACATCGTGAACAGCGGGTCGTAGGTTCGTCCCAGGATTCCGCCGTAGGGCCCCGCGCGGCGTCTCCCCTGGCTGTGACCCGGAAAGGCGGGCATCCAAACATAAGACGGGGCGTCCCGTGTACGCAGGCCGGCGTGCTGCATCACCGCACCAATGCTCGGATAGTCGTCCGCTTTGGCTTCATTGCCAGCGATCGAGCCGCCGTAGCCGGTGAGCACGTTGTACGGGCTGTGGTGGTTGTACTGGTGGGAGTGAGTGCGAATCAACGTCGACAGATGCATCCGCCGCGCCGTCTGGGGCAAGAGTTCACAGACCTGGAGTCCGGGAACCGACGTGGCGATCGGACGGAACTCGCCGCGGACCTCGGCCGGGGCATTGGGCTTCATATCGAACATGTCGATGTGACTGGGACCGCCGAGGAGGTTGACCAGGATAACCGCCTTGGCAGACGCTTCCTGCTTGGGCGGCGCCACGGCCTGCGCTTCCAACCACTGTGGCAAGGAGAGGGCCCCGAACATCGAGAGCCCGCCGACGCGCAACAGTTCCCGACGTGTGGTTCCCGCACACGTCCTGGACGGACGCCCCACGATTCGCAACATCGACACGGTCCTCCAGGCCGATCTTTCCCGACGGCAAGCCGCCCTCGGGAATCCGCATTTCGACTCCACTGGCTCAGGCTATCCCCTCGGTGGAACCGTTTCAATGATTTTCCCTTCCGGAAGGAGAAGAAGGACCTCAAGGGGAGATCGGGTGAGAAAGAGGAACGCGGTCGTCTTACCGCTGGGCGCCTTCTTCGATCGGATGATGGTGAGGGCCCTGGAACAGGGCCAGGGACCGCTCCGGAGAGCCCTCGAAGGCGCAAACGCGGTTGCGGCCCAGGCGTTTGGCCTCGTAGACCGCATGGTCAGCAGCCGTCACCAGCAACTCCGGCGAACTGCGCCGCTCCGGCAGCGCGGTCGCTGCCCCGAGGCTGATCGTCACCTGGCCGTTCAGTGGCGAACGGGCGTGCTCCAAGGCCAACCCCTCAATGCGCCGCCGCAGCGTCTCGGCCACTGTCAGTGCCCCGCGCAGCGCCGTGTGCGGCATCAGCATGACGAACTCCTCCCCGCCGTAACGGGCCACCTGGTCGCCCGGCCGCCGCGTCAGCGCACTCAGCGCCTCCGCCACGCGCTTGAGACATTCGTCGCCCTTGGGATGTCCGTAATGATCGTTGTAATTCTTGAAGAAATCGATGTCGATCATGATCAGCGACAGCGGCTGCACCTCGCGCGCCGCCCGGCCCCACTCCTGCTCGAGCAGCATGTTGAAGAAGCGGCGGTTGGAGACGCCGGTCAGTTCGTCCAGCACCGCCAGCCGCTGCAACTGAGGCGGCGGCACGTCTCGATGCCGTCGAGGCCGGGCATGTCGACCTCCATGAGGATCACGTCGACCACCGGCCCCTCGGGCCCCAGCAGGCCGAGCGCCTCTTCGCCCGACGAGACGGACAGGACGTCGCGGTAGCCCTTGCTTTCGAGCAGCGCGCACAGGGAATGACGTGTGGTGCTGCAGGGGTCGACGATCAGGACGGACACAGGTCCACGCCCCCCTTCTCACCCCCCTCACCTTGTCACCGACGCCCGGTCCGATCATGCTATGTACCTCGTACTGTCCGGCAAAGGGGAAAAGGCCAGCTTATCGAAGACTCGCCGAGGCGGCGGCTCCTTGCTGCCTGGCAACGCCACGGCGTATAATGCGGCGGCCAGGTTGTTCAACCGTCGGAGGAGGGGCGCGATGCGAAGCAAAGGAGCCAACGGCGTGGGACGAATCAGCATCGAGTTCGAGGTCGCCAACTATCGCGACATGATCCGGGCCGAAGAGGGCACGTTGCCGCCGGACAAGGTGCGGCGTCAGCGCATTGCCGGCGTCGTTGATTCCGGAGCAGCGAAGCTGGTGCTGCCGCTCTCCGTGGCCAGGCAGTTGGGATTGCGACTGAGCAACAAGATCAAGGTACGTTACGCCGATGGCCGGAGAGCCGAGCGGCGCGAGGCGGAGGGGGTCTACGTCGAACTGCTCGGCCGTCACGATACGTTTTCGGCCATCGTGGAACCCCGGCGCAAGACGGCCTTGATCGGCGCGATTGTCCTGGAAGACCTGGACCTGCTGGTGGATTGCCAGCAACAACGACTCGTTCCCCGCGATCCGAGCGGCCCGATTTATGAGATCGAGTAGGGGCTCGATAGAGCCTGGGATGAATCTCGTAACCGTCTGGCCCTCAATCCCGGACGACCTGCCATGATGATGCCCCAGCAGTTCATCGCCAAGTGGAAGCAAGTCGACCTCACCGAGCGGAGCGCTTACCAGCAGCACTTCCTCGACTTGTGCGAGATGCTCGGCCAGCCGAAGCCGGCCGACGTGGACCCCAAGGGCGAGTTCTACACGTTCGAGAGGGGCGTCGAGAAGACCAGCGGGGGCAAGGGTTGGGCCGACGTGTGGCTGCGAGGCTTCTTCGGCTGGGAGTACAAGGGCAAGCACAAGGACCTGAAGGCCGCCTATCAGCAGTTGTTGCTGTACCGCGAGGCCCTGGAGAACCCGCCGCTTCTGGTCGTCTGTGACCTCAACCGATTCGAGATCCATACCAACTTCACCGGCACCGCCAAGGAGGTTCATGCCTTCGACCTTGATGGCCTTGCTGACCCGGTGAACCTGCAACGGCTGCGGCATGTCTTCACCGACCCCGAAGCGCTGCGACCGGGGAAGACGCAGAAGGCGGTTACCGAGGAAGTGGCTGCCCGGTTCGGCCGGCTGGCCGCCGGCCTGGGTGGCCGCGGTATCCCACCCCAGCAGGCCGCCCACTTCCTCATGAAGCTGATGTTCTGCATGTTCGCGGAAGATGTCGAGTTGCTCCCCCGTGCCCTGTTCGCCCGCACCGTCGCCAACAGCAACAAGGACCCGGCCCGACTGTCAAAATTGCTGAAGGGGCTGTTCCGGTCGATGGAGACGGGCGAGCCGTTCGGGGCCGACTCCATCGACCGCTTCAACGGCGGGCTGTTCTCCGACAGCGACACCATTGACCTGCTGCCGCAAGAGATCGAGGAGCTGCACCAGGCCGCCGGTTGCGACTGGTCCTCAGTCGAGCCGACCATCTTCGGCACCCTCTTCGAGCGTTCCCTCGACCCGACCAAGCGGTCGCAGATCGGGGCGCACTACACCAGCCGCGAGGACATCGAAACGGTCCTGCGGCCCGTCCTGCTCACCCCGCTGCGGCACGAGTGGGAACAGGTCAGGGAAGAGGCCGATGAACTATGGATCAAGGTGCAGGCGGAAGCCGGCAAGGACCGCAAGCGACGCACCGACTCGAAGGCCCGGCGAGACTTTGACCGGCTCATCGGCGACTTTGCCGAGCGACTGGCTCACCTCAAGGTTCTCGACCCGGCGTGCGGCTCGGGCAATTTCCTGTACGTCGCCATCCGCCTGTTGCTCGAGCTGGAGAAAGAAGTCCTCACCTACGCCAGCGAGCGCGGGCTGTCTCGCTATCCGTTGGTGAGCCCCACGCAGCTGCACGGTCTGGAGATCAACGACTATGCCCAGCAGCTGGCGCAAGTCGTCGTCTGGATCGGCTACCTGCAATGGCGACATTTCAACGGCTACCAGATCGCGCGTGATCCCGTCCTCGACCCCATCGAAACGATCCGCCACACCGATGCCGTCGTCGACCAGTCCGACCCGGCAAACCCGAGGGAGCCTGAATGGCCGGCAGCGGAATTCATCGTCGGCAACCCGCCATTCCTGGGTAACAAGCTGTTCCGGTCCAAGCTCGGGGATGAGTACGCGGAGGCGCTCTGGAAGGTGTACGGGGATCGACTGCCGGCCATGTCCGACCTGTCCTGCTACTGGTTCGAGAAGGCCCGGGCGATGATCGAGGCCGGGCCGACGAAGCGCGCCGGATTGCTCGCCACGACCGGTATCAAGCAGGTCGGCGGTCGGAAGGTGCTGGAGCGGATCTGCGAAACGGGGCGCATCTTCTTCGCGGAGCCCGATCGTCCGTGGCTCTTGGAGGGAGCCGCGCTCCGGATCGTCATGGTCGGCTGGTCGGCGGCTGGCGACGGAACCCAGCCAGTGCTGGACGGCAAGGAGGTCGATGCGATCGGCCCGGACCTGACGGCGGGTATGGCGACCGCTACGACCCGGCCGCTGGTTGCGAACGCTCGGCTGTGCTTCATGGGAACGACCAAGGTCGGCGACTTCGACATTGAACACGCGGTCGCCGTCAAGATGCTCGCCGATCCCAACCCGCACGGCAAGCCAAATAGCGACGTGCTCCGGCCGTTTCGGAACGGCAGCGATCTCGTGCAACAGTCGTCAAATCGGTGGATCATTGACTTCGGCACGAACCGCTCGGAGGACAATGCCGCACTGTACATGAAGCCGTTTGAATGCCTCGTGGCATATGTGAAACCGGAGCGCCAGAAGAATGCCCGGAAGAGCCGGGCGAAGCGTTGGTGGCTGCTAGGCGAGACACTGCCAGCGTTCCGGAGTGCGGTCGCCAATCTGACTCGGTACATCGGCACCGCTCGCGTGGCGAAACACCGCATCTTCGTCTGGCTAGACACGGTGGTCCTGCCCGACTCGAAGGTGATCGCGATCGCGTTCGAGGACGACTACCACTTCGGGGTCATTCACTCCCGCGCCCACGAAGTCTGGTCATTAAAGTTCGGGGCGAAGCACGGTGGGGAACGGCCGACATACAACCCCGACACTTGTTTCCTGACGTTCCCCTTCCCCAAGCCGGCCGACGCCCAGCGAGACGCCATCGCCGCTGCTGCAAAGGAACTCGATACCCTCCGCAACAACTGGCTGAACCCGCCCGAGTGGACGCGGCAAGAGGTGTTGACGTTCCCCGGCTCGGCAGATGGCCCGTGGGCGCGCTTCGTCTCCGAGCCCGACTCACGCGGCATCGGGACCGTCCGCTACCCGCGGTCCGTCGCCAAGGACGACCAGGCCGCAAGGGAGTTGGTCAGGCGAACGCTGACCAAGCTCTACAACGAGATGCCGAGCTGGCTGGAGCAGGCCCACCGCAAGCTGAACGAGGCCGTGTTTGCGGCGTACGGCTGGCCCGCTGCCCTGACGGACGAAGAACTGCTCGGTCGGCTCTTGGAGCTAAACCTTCAGCGGGCGAGGGTGGTTGGCGAAGCGGATGTTCCCGCCGACCCCTCCGCAGACGACGGGGAGAGCGAACCCGAAGACGATTAGCAGTCGTTTCAATACCAGCCCCGAGCGCCAGCGAGGGGCCCCTCGCTGGCGCTCGGGGCTGGTAAACAGGAGTTGAAACCGCCCGCTTCTTAGCAGTCAACCGCGTAGCGGGCAATCTGCTCGGGATCGCCCTCGACGCCGAGGCCCGGCCGACTCGGGGTCGAGCCGCAACTCGACGAAGGAACGCAGGCCGGCACGGTGCCGCTCCAGGAGCCGCTCGCGCGCGGCCTCGTCGCCCTCGCTGACCTGGTCCAGCAGGACCAGCGTCTCGCGAGAGTCCGGTTCGGGCTCTGACATAGTGTCCTCCACAAGAACTTACCTGCAACTTTCCGCCGAGTGTGACACCCCCGCCCCCGCACAACCCGCAAAGTGTTCAGAGCGAGAGTTGCAGTGATAACCCAGGCTTGCCCGGAGCATCCAGATCCGACCGTCGCGCCAGGCAGGGGGCGTATAATAGCACCATGAGCAAGAAACGTCCTGTTCCTGTGCCGTACGTTCAGCCGTACCGCTATCCTTCGCCGAACATCCCGCTCTCGGCGATCCGGCGGTTAGCCCGCCAGATTGCCGAACGATTCCGGCCGGACAAGATCATCCTGTTCGGTTCCTATGCTTACGGCACGCCCCATGAGGAGAGCGACGTCGATCTGATGGTCATCATGCCGACGCGCAATGTCATCGATCAGGCCATCCGCATCGATCTCGCGTTCGAGCGTGAGTTCGCGCTCGACGTCCACGTCCGAACGCCCTACCAGATCAAGCGAGGGCTGAAGGAGGGGGACTGCGATTGGTTCCTGCGCGAGGTCATGGAAAAGGGCAAGGTGCTCTATGAAGCGCCAGAC
Source organism: Planctomycetota bacterium (assembly GCA_016177925.1). Taxonomy (GTDB): domain Bacteria; phylum Planctomycetota; class Planctomycetia; order Gemmatales; family Gemmataceae; genus JACOUH01. Next base: position 16,750 of record JACOUH010000119.1, read on the forward strand.
GGCTCAGTGGGTGAAAAAGGCCGAAGAGGACGCGGCCTCGGCAAGGGCGCTGGCCGTACAAAAGCCGCCTCCCCGAGACGCGGTGTGCTTCCACTGTCAGCAGGCAGCGGAGAAATATCTGAAAGCCCTCCTCCAAGAATCCGGCGCCCCCGTGCCAAGGACGCATGACATGGAGGATCTTCTCGACCTGCTCTTGCCCCACGACCGCACGCTGGCGCCGCTCCGGCGCAGCGTGGCGAGCCTCACGAAGTTCGCCGTGGAGTACCGCTATCCCGGTGTGCGGGCGACGACGCGACAGATGCAGTCGGCCTTGAGGGTTGCCGAGCGCGTTCGTCGGGAAGCGCGCGCTCGGCTCGGCCTGCCGCCGTGACGCTAGCAGTCGACCGCGTAGCGGGCAATTTGCTCGGGATCGCCCTCGACGCCAAGGCCGGGCCGTGTCGGGACGGCGATGCGGCCGCGCACGATCGGCAGCGGCTCGATGGTGATGTCGCGCTCGACGCCGTAATAGGTGCTGTCGTTGGCGAGCGAGTAAGCGGGACATGCGGCGGCGACGTGGACCATCGCGGCGGTCTTCGGGCCGAGGTCGTGGCCGCAGTGCATGATGCACGGGATGCCCGCCGCCTCGCAGACGTGGCCGATCTTGACACACGGCCCGATGCCGCCGGCCTGCGGTGTGTCCGGCAGAATGAACGCCGCCGCGCCGGCCTTCAGGATTTCCCACACGCTCGCCGGGTCGGTCACGCTCTCGTTGAGGGCGATCGGCGTCCGCGTCTGGCGGCGCAGCCAGGCTGCATCGGCCAGCGGTTCGGCGGGGATCGGCTGCTCGAAGTACTCAAGATCGTACTCCTCCAGCCGTCGCGCCAGCTCCGCCGCCTGCTGCGGCGTGTACGCCCGGTTCGGATCGATGCGCAGCTTCAGCCGCCCGCCGACCGCGTCGCGGACGCCCCGCACCATGTCGAGGTCTTCCTGCATGTCGGAGCCGGCCTTGGTCTTGAGCGTCGTGTAGCCCTGCTCGACGTAGTATCGAGCCATCTCGCCAGCCCGCTCATACGACTGGATTCCCATGCACGCCGCCAGTTCGACCTCGGGCCGGATGATGCCGCCCAAGAGGACCGCCAGCGGCAACCCCGCCGCCTTGCCGCGCAGGTCCCACAGGGCCATCTCGACGCCCGACTTCAACCGCGTCTCGAAGGGACATTCGCGGTGGTACAACTCTATATTGAGCGGGTCGCGGCCGGCCAGCCATTCCTGCGCTTTCTGCTCCATACGGCGTGCGCTGACATTGGGGAGGAAGTTGACATTGTGCTCGCCCCAGCCGGCGAGGCCCTCGTCGGTGTCGACGCGGATGATGGCGCTGCGCGTCGTGGAACTGGTACGGATGTGCGAGCGGTACGGCGCCACCGGCGCGACCTGCGGGACCTCGACGACGGTAATGCGGACGCGGGTGATCTTCATGGGTGCTCCTCTGTGGCGAGTGGGGGCGATCGCAGACAGGTTACACGATGCGGGGCGAGAATCTCATGCGAAAAACGCCGGCGCGTCGGGTATCCTGTCGTTCACCCCGTCCGTTGTGAAGTTCGCCCGAACCCGGTCCCGCTGTTGGGTGACTTATTTTGCAGTGGGCGTTGCCCGCGCCAGCATTGACGCTCGTTCAGGCGCCCGGAAGAATGGCAACAGGGGGTCCCCGGTCGTGGGGCGGTCGTGGGGCAGGCTTCCAGCCTGCCAAGGCAGCGGCAGGCTGGAAGCCTGCCAAGGCAGCGGCAGGCTGGAAGCCTGCCCCACGGCTGGAATTGACACGCCGGGCCGCCCCGGTAGAATCCGTGACTCACCGCGAGTCACCTCGACGCTCCACACCGTCAAAGGAACGCACACGACGTGTCCGCACCACAAGACCCTTACGAGGCCGCACGTGCCGAGAAGCTGCGGCACATCGAGAACCTGGGCGTCGATCCCTGGGGGGGCCGCTTCGATGGGCACGTCCCCATCGAAACCGTGCTGGCCCTGCCGGCCGACCTCCCCCAGGGCCAGCGGCCGTGCGTCCGCAGCGCCGGCCGCATCGTGGCTCGCCGCACCGGCGGGAAGCTCCACTTCCTCGACGTCCTGGACTGGTCCGGCAAGCCCGTGACGCGGCGAACCGAGGGCGTCGAGGGCAAGCACGAGGCCGTCGAGTATCAGGCCCTGTCCAGCCGCGTCCAGGTGATGATTGGCGCCCGGCAAGTGGGCGAGACGGGATGGAAGCTCGCCCAGGAACTCGACCTCGGCGACCTGATCGGCGTCGACGGCACCTTCGGCAAGACGCGGACCGGCGAGCCGACGGTTTTCGCGGAGGGCCTGACGTTCCTTGGCAAGTCGTTGCTGCCGCACCCCGAAAAGATCCACGGCGTCCACGACATCGAAATCCGCCTGCGCCACCGCTACCTCGACCTGATCTATAGCCCCGAGACGCTCGACCGCACGCTCAAGCGTGTGAAGGTCCTCCGCACCATGCGCAGCCTCCTCGACGGCGAGGGCTACGTCGAGGTGGAGACGCCGACGCTGCACGCCATCGCCGGCGGCGCCGCGGCGCGGCCGTTCATCACGCATCACAACGCCCTGGACATCGACCTGTACCTGCGCATCGCCCTGGAGCTGCATCTGAAGCGCCTGCTGGTCGGCGGCATCGAGAAGGTCTACGAGATCGGCCGGGTGTTCCGCAACGAGGGCATCGACGCGCGGCACAACCCGGAATTCACCATGTTAGAACTGTACCAGGCGTACGGTAACTACGAGACGATGATGGACCTGACCGAACGCCTGATCGTCGCCTGCGTCGACGCCCTCGGCGGAGGCCTCCGGCTGTCCTACGGCGACAAGTCCATTGACTTCACGCCGCCGTGGCAGCGCGGCCGCTATGCCGACCTGTTCCGCCAGCATGTCGGTGTGGCACTGGACGATCGCCCGGGCGTCGAGCACAAGGCACTGGAGTCGAAGATCCCGCTGGAACTGCGCGACGAGAAAACCAAGACCGCGACCCCGAAGGCGCACGACGTCCTCGTCCACGAATTGTTCGAGCATCATGTCGAGGGCAAGTTGGCCGGGCCGGTGTTTGTCCACGACTACCCGGCGGCGCTTTGCCCGCTGACCAAGCGCAAGCGTGGCGAGCCGAGCATCGCGGAACGGTTCGAGTTGTACGTTCACGGGATGGAACTGGCCAACGCGTACACGGAGTTGAACGACCCGATCACGCAAGAGCAGACGTTCCGCACGCAGCTGGCGGGCCTGTCCGAGGAAGAGTCAATGGCGAAGATGGACGAGGATTTCGTGCGCGCGCTGAAGCACGGCATGCCGCCGGCTGGCGGGCTCGGCATCGGCATCGACCGCCTCGTGATGCTGCTGACCAACACCCAGACCATCCGCGACGTGATCCTGTTCCCGCTCCTACGCCCTGAGAAGAAAGAAAGTAAGCCACAGATGAACACAGATCAACACAGATGAAGAAAAGATAAGAATGGGTAAGGAAGAGAAGTCTCTTCTTTTCTTCCTCATCTGTGTTGATCCGTGTTCATCTGTGGCTAATTCTTTTGAGGTAGCCATGTACAAGCTGCTGCTCTGCTGGCGGTATCTGCGGACCCGCTACCTGGCGATGGTGTGTATCGTCAGCGTGATGCTCGGCGTGGCCACGCTCATCGTCGTCAACAGCGTCATGGGCGGCTTCAGCACCAAGCTCAAGGATCGGCTGCACGGTCTGCTCTCCGACATCGTCATCGAGGAGCGGCAGGCCGGCACCTTCGACGACCCCGAAGGCAAGATGGCCCGAATCCGCAGCGATCCCTTCCTCGCCGAGCGCGTCGAGGCGATGACCGCCGTCCATGAGACGTTCGCCATGCTGATTGGCGAAGGGGCGATCCCCAACACGCGGCCGGTCCACCTTATCGGTATCGATCCCAAGAGCCGCGCCCTCATCGGCGGATTCCAGGAGTTCCTCCAGAGCGAACGCAACCGCGCCGACCCCGCCCGCGCCTTCGAGCCCGACGACGAGGCCTACCGGCGCTACTGGAATGAGCAGATGCTGCGCGACCAGGAGCGGCGCAAGGAGGAAGCCCTCGAAGCGATGCAAGCCGTGCAGGAACCCGACCCCGGCCTGCCGCCGGCTCCGCCCCCGCCGGTGCCGTCGGGCCCGGCCAAGCCGTTGCCCGAGGCGCCCTCGTGGCATGATCGGCCGCATGTCCCCCATGGCGCCATCGTCGGCTACGCCCTTTCCCACTACCGCCGGCCGGCCGTGGATGGCCAGCCTCCTGAGGAAGTCTGTACCCTCCAGCGCGGCGAGAGTATTGTCCTGACCACCGTCAAGGGGACGAAACTCACCCCCGTCTACGACCGCTTCATCGTTACCGACTATGTCAAGACGGAGATGAGCGAGTATGATAGCAATTACATCTTCGTTCCTCTCGAACACCTGCAGCGGATACGCGGCATGGAGGGACGGGTCACCAGCATCCAGATCAAGCTGAAGGACTACCGCGAGGCGAAGGCCGTTGTCGAGCGCTTACAGCAGCTCTTCGAGCCGGTGGGGCTCGACGTCAAGACGTGGGAGGAGAAGCAGGGCCCGCTGCTGGCGGCGATCAGCATCGAAAAGGGCATCCTCAACGTGCTTCTGTTCATGATCATCGCCGTCGCCGGTTTCGGCATCCTGGCCATTTTCACGATGATCGTCGTCGAGAAGACGCGCGACATCGGCATCCTCAAGGCGCTGGGCGCTTCCAACGGCGGCGTGATGAAGATCTTCCTGGCCTACGGGTTGCTGCTCGGCGTGGTCGGGGCTGCCCTGGGCAGCGTGCTGGGGCTGGTCTTCACGCACAACATCAACGAGATCGAGAAGTTCCTCGGCAAGGTGACCGGGCAGGGCGAGATCTTCAACCGCAGCATCTACTACTTCGATCGCATCCCGACGGACATTCAGCCGATGAACGTGCTGCTGGTGAACCTGGGCGCTATCGTTGTGGCGGTCCTGTTCAGCGTGCTGCCGGCCCTGCGCGCCGCCATGCTGCACCCCGTCCGCGCCCTGCGTTTCGAGTGACCCGCTCCCCAGTTTAGCGACGCTTCTGCGAAGCGTCGCTAAACCCCTCTAGAGCGGTTTGCATTTGCTCGTAGCCCAGGCGTCTCGCCTGTGCGCTGTCGCGGTTCGGCACAGGCGAGACGCCTGTGCTACGGCCGACTGCAAAACGCTCTAGAGCGGTTCGCGGCCGGGTCGCACACTAACCCGAAGCGTCAGCGAGGGACCGGCCCTCGCTGACGCTTCGGGTTAGTGTGCAACGCAAGTGTGAACCGCTCTAATCGACGTCATCTGCCCGGAGACAACGGCCATGCTGACCGCCATCAACCTGCACAAGACCTACCGCAAGGACGCCATTCTCACGCCCGTGCTGCGCGGCCTCGACCTGGAGGTCCTGCCCGGCGAGTTCCTCAGCATCGTCGGCATGTCCGGATCGGGCAAGAGCACGCTGCTGCACCTGCTCGGCACCCTCGACCGGCCCGACGAGGGCGAGGTCCGCTTCGACGGCAAACGCATCGACGACCTGCGCGCCGACAAGCGCGACCGGCTCCGCAACGAAACCTTCGGCTTCATCTTCCAGTTTTATCATCTGCTGCCGGAGTTGACGGCGCTCGAGAACGTCCTGATGCCGCAGATGATCAGCCACTCCGTGCTCGGCTGGCTGGGCCGCCGCCGGGCGCTGCGCCGCCGCGCCGAGGAGTTGATGGAGCGCGTCGGCCTGTCGCACCGCCTGCACCACCGACCGCGCGAGCTGTCCGGTGGCGAGATGCAGCGTGCCGCCATCGCCCGCGCCCTGATCAACCGCCCGCGCGTCCTCCTCGCTGACGAGCCGACCGGCAACCTCGACGAGGACACCGGGCGCGAGATTGTCAGCCTGCTGCACGACTTGAACCGGCAGGACGGCCTGACTATCGTGATGGTGACCCACAACCGCGAGATCGCCGCCGGCACCGACCGCGTCGTGCGGCTGCATGCGGGGCGCGTCGAGTCGCCGATCGCGTTATCCTCTCCCTTTCTGGCCGAAACCTGAGAGCATTGCACCCATGACCCGGATCTACATCAACGGCAAGCTCTACGATAAGAACGAAGCCAAGGTGTCGGTCTACGACCACGGCTTCCTCTACGGCGACGGCGTTTTCGAGGGCATCCGCATCTACGGCGGCAAGGTCTTCCGCCTGCGCGAGCACATCGATCGCCTCTACGAGAGCGCCCGTCACGTCTGGCTGGAGATCCCGCTCAGCCGCGAGCAGATGACCCAGGCGGTCCTCGACACGGTCAAGGCCAACGACAAGCGCGACGGCTACATCCGGCTGATCCTCTCGCGCGGCGACGGCGGGCTGGGCCTCGACCCGCGCAAGTGCAAGGAACCGCAGATCATCATCATCGTCGACGACATCAGCCTCTATCCAAAGGAGTTCTACGACAACGGCCTGGAGGTCATCACCGCCTCGACGATCCGCAATCACCACAATGCGCTGAACCCGCGCATCAAGTCGCTCAACTACCTCAACAACATCCTCGCCAAGATCGAGGCGGTCCGGGCTGGCTGCCACGAAGCGATCATGCTCAATCACAACGGCGAGGTCGCGGAATGCACCGGCGACAACCTCTTTGTCGTCAAGCAGGGCCAGCTGCGGACGCCGCCGATCAGCGCCGGCATCCTCGAGGGCATCACCCGCAACGCCGTGATCGAGCTGGCCCGCCTTGCCGACATCCCCGTCGAGGAGATCACGCTGACGCGGCACGATGTCTACTCGGCCGACGAGTGTTTCCTGACCGGCACCGCCGCGGAGGTAATCCCCGTGGTCAAGTGCGATGGCCGTCTCATAGGCGACGGCCGCCCTGGCCCCATCACGCGGCAGTTGCGCGAGCGCTTCCAGCAACTCGTCCGCGAGTAAACCGGCTTCGGCGAGCGGGAGGTGTGAACCCCCTGATGACTCTGTCCGGCGAAATGACTTTATCAGGGGGCTCACGCCCCCCGCTCGCCTTATTACAGCACCATGAGGGGTCGCACGATGTCGTTTCACCGTTCGCGGCGGGCGGAGTGGCTCGCCTGTCTCGCTCTGGTCGCGTCTGTCGCGGTGGCCCGCGCCGCCGACGTCCGGCCGCTGGAGTTCCGCGTCACCTTCGACCGGACCGTTTCTCCGCTGCCGTTCACCGGCCGACTCTATGTCATGCTGTCGGCGAGAAAGGACAGCGAGCCGCGCTTCGGGCCGAGTTGGTTCCGTCCCGAGCCGTTCTTCGCCGTCGACGTCAAGGACTGGAAGCCCGGCACTCCCGCGATTGTGTCCTCGGCGGCAATCGGCTGCCCCGCCCCGCTCGACAAGCTGAAGAAAGGCAGGTACTCCGTCCAGGCGGTCATGGACCTCGACCGCGGCGGACGCAACTTCAGCCTCTCTCTGGGCAACGGCTACAGCAAGCCGCTGTGGCTGGAACTGGACCCGTCCGCGACCGGCTCGGTGCCCCTGACCATCGACCAGGTCGTCAAGGAAACGCCCTTCAAGGAGACGCCGCGCGTCAAGCTGGTCGACATCGAGAGCAAGCTGCTGACGGCCTTCCACGGCAAGCCGACGCGCATGCGGGCCGGCGTCGTGCTCCCGAAGGGCTACAAGGAGGGAGACGACCGGCGCTATGCCGTCGTCTACGAGATCCCCGGTTTCGGCGGCAGGCACACCTTCGCCTTCGCGCGTGAGAGCGGCAACGCGACGGAGGTCGGCGGCATCAGCATGATCTGGGTCGTCCTCGACCCCGACTGCCGGCTGGGCCACCACGTCTTCGCCGACTCCGCCAATAACGGCCCGTGGGGCAAGGCCCTCGTCGAGGAGCTAATCCACGCCATCGAGAAGCGGTTTGCCACCGCCGGCAAACCCGAGGCCCGCTTCGTCACCGGCCACTCGTCGGGCGGCTGGTCGAGCCTGTGGCTGCAGGTCGCCTACCCCGACACCTTCAACGGCGTCTGGTCGACGGCGCCCGATCCCGTCGACTTTCGCGATTTCCAGAAGGTGAATATCTACAAACCGGGCATCAACATTTTCACCGACGAGGAGGGCAAGGCGCGGCCACTGGCGCGGAGCGGTGACAAGCCCGTGCTGTTCTACAAGGGCTTCTCCGACATGGAGGTGGTGATGGGGCGGGGTGGTCAGTTATTCTCGTTCGAGGCAGTCTTCAGCCCGCGCGGCAGCGATGGCAAACCGCGGCCGCTCTGGGACCGCAAGACCGGCGCCATCGACGCCGAGGTGGCGAAGAGCTGGGAGAAGTACGACATCCGCCTTGTCCTCGAACGGAACTGGAAGACGCTGGGACCGAAGTTGCGTGGCAAGCTGCACGTCTATGTGGGCGACAAGGATACGTTCTACCTGGACGGGGCGACGGTCTTGCTGAAGCAGTCGCTGGCGAAGCTCGGCAGCGACGCCGTCGTCGAGGTCTTTCCGGGGCGGCACCACGGCAACCTGATCGACAAGAAGCTCCGCGACCGAATCGCCCGTGAAATGGCGGATCGCTTGCAACGCTTTTTCACGCGCGCTGACTGAGGCCGGCTGCTCCTGGACACCCAGACCCTGGCCGAGGCCATTTACGGCTCGCGCCAGTAGTCACGCATCTGCCTGTAAATGATTGGCAATGGACGGTCGTAAATATCCGCAATTGAAATCTGCGCTCCCTCGAACGAGAGCAGGATGCCCCAGCCGAAGGGGTGGTGCCCGTACTGGAAGGTGTGGGGCGGAGTTTTCAGCTTCATGTCGCGCAACTCGTCCCACCGCATCTCTCCTTTCAGGTCGCCCTGGCTCAGGGCGATTCCCACGGGACTGATCACCAGGCAGGCCTTCTGCCATCCCTTGATGCGCCGACTGTGCGGGCGGCTGGGCTGCGACCGGTCGACGAGGATGAGCAGTCCTCCCAGGAGCCCAACGCCGATGCCGGCGATGATCCAACCTTCCTGCTTGATCACAATCCCTGCCACCACCCAGACGATGCCGGCCAGCAGTATACCCAGGCTCATGGCCATCCCTCTGCCGGGGGCGCGCGTTCCAAGGTTCGAGCGGGCCCGGTAGGACCAGACACGCTCGGGGCCGAACGTGGCCGTCTGCTCGTCGCGGTAGCCGCGCAGGGCCGCGCTGACGTGGGAAGAACCCGACTCGGAGAACGTCGACAGCAGGAAAGAGAACACCTTGTCGGAGGAGACGTCGAGCCGGGCGGGAATATGCAAGGTGCCGTTCTCGTGGACGACATCGATGGGGTAGTGGCGCGGTCCCTTCTTGTCGGGATCTCCGGGGCGGGCCAGGGCGATCAGCGACTCCAAACTTTCGTAGGGGATTGTTTGCGGCGGATCATGGACCTCGATTGCTGTTTCGGTCAGTTCGAAACCGAGCACCCGCTCCCTGCGCACCCCCAGTGCCAGCGCAATCAGGAACGGCAGGCACGCGCCCACCGCCACCTCATACGTGCGCACCAGGACGGCGAGCACCACCAAGGCGACGCCCAACAGGACGAAGACGAGTACGCCCCAGGGAAACGGCCTGCGCGATTCGATGAGTCGACCGATCATGCCCCGGACGCCACGAGGAGGACCACGAGATTGTGGGCAAAGTGCATCAACATCGGCAGCGCCAGCCCCCTGCTGGCGACGCGCATGTATCCCAGCCCCATGCCCAGCAGAATCAGGAATGGGATGCCGAGCGGTTGCCCAACGTGCCCCATGCCGAACATCACCGAGGAAACGACGACTGCGCCGTGCAGCCCCATGTAGCGGCGCAGCGTCCCCAGCGCCAGGTAGCGGAAGAATAGTTCCTCGACGATCGCCGGCAGCACGCAGATCAGCAGGAAGACCGAAACGGAGAAAGGGAACGCCCCGCCGGGGTTCGGCTCGATACCGATGGCTCGGTGCAACAACCAGGTGTAGGCGAAATTCAGTCCCAGCATAATCCCCAGCACCGGGAACGCGCCGACCCAGGCCAGGGCCCGGCCCTCGCTCGATACTCGGGGCAAGCGAGACGGGCGCGGGAGGAAAATAACGGCCACGACGATCAACAGCGTGTCGATGGCCCCGACGACCCACATGATCTGTTCGACGATTTCCAGGGTGAGCTTGTGGTCCTTGATGAGCCCATGCACGATCAGCCCCTGGATGAGGGACACGACGAGCAGGGCAGTGAAGAATCCCAGCAAAGGCCCGAGCGCGGAGGACATCCGCGGATAGGCACCGACTTCGTCCTCTTCGAGAACGTCTTCAGGCCGGGTGCGCCGGCGGCTCCCTCTGCGAGGACGGGCCGTTTGTAACGAGGCCCGGCAGTACGGGCAGCGGCTCAGTTCCTCCTCGACCTGCTTGCCGCAGCGCCAGCACTCCACCAGGTCCGGGAGCGGCTCCGGGAGACGGCGTTCCACCGGGGCGGAGACATCATCGGTGGCGTCGGCCTCCTGGGGACGCCAGACGTAATCATCCTCCCACCACGGCCGCGGATTGGCAAAGGGGTCATTCATAGTCTGGCTCGACTTCGGCTCGGGCTCGGGCTTCTTCGTCGCGCTCCTTCTGGTAGACGATGGCGGTCTGAATCCCTTTCACCATCAACACGACGATGATGATCTTCATCCATAGCCCTTGCGCGAGGCTCTCCCAGTTGTTGGTGAGGACAGCGAAGATGATGGCCGCTCCGACATAGACCACCAGGGCGGTGACCGTGACGGCCACGGGGAACTGGTGGACGATCACAGCGAACACAATGTACAGGACGCCGAGGGCCATGAGCCCGCCGGCGAGCAGATGGATGATCCGAATAGCCTCCTGCTTCTTCTGGGGGTCGACCCGCGCGATTCCTTGCTTCTTGAGTTCTGCGTCAAGCAGTTCTTCCGCCATGAAGAACTGGTAGGCGTTGAACGCGACGGTGATGATGCCGATGAACAGGAGAATTCCTCGTACCTGCTTGAGGTGCTTGCTGCGGGCCGCCTGGGCCAGGCTGCCGAGCTTTTCACGTGGCGGTTCAAAAGGTGAACTCATGTGCGGCGTTCCTCGGGGTGGATCGAAGTCGGTCCTTTCCCTCTGTTGCGATCCCGCGCGGGGCGTTCCTGGGTTTCTTCCAATTGCTAGATTGTAAATGCCGGGGATACAGTGTCCACTTTTTTCTGGACAGAACGGGGGGTCGCCCCCATCCAGGCGCATCTTTCTCAAATGCCCATTCGCGGATTGACAAAGGGGTCATTCATGGTCGTCTTCGTCCTCGACTCAGGCTCGGACTCGGGCTCCCTCGTCTCGTTCCTTCTGGTAGGCAATGGCAGCCTGAATGCCTTTCGCCAGGGCCACAACGGTGACGATCTTCCACACGAGTCCTTGGATAATGCTCGCGGGGTTAAGGACGGCGAAGAGAATTGCCGCCCCAACATAGATCACGAGGGCGCTTACCGTGACAGCCACGGGGTACTCCTGGACGATCATGGCGAACACAATGTACAGGCCCCCAAGAGCCATGAGCCCGCCTGCAAACAGATGAATGATCCGAATGGCCGTTTCCTTCTTCTGGGGGTCGACCTGCGCGATCCCTTGCTTCTTGAGCTCTGCGTCGAGCAGTTGTTCCGCCATGAAGAACTGGACGGCATTGACCACGATTGTAAGAATCCCGATGGCAAGGAGGAGTATGCGCACCTGGATGAGGTGTTTGCTGCGGGCTGCCTGAGCCAGGCTGCCGAGCTTTTTGCGCCTCGTCCGGCGGCGGGGGCGGGGCGGCTCGTCTTCGACGAGGTATGCGACTTCCTCGATTTCCTCGTCCTCGTCCTCCGCTTCCGGGCGGCGCTTGATGCCCGACGGACGGCGCGACTCAAGTGCCGTATCCTGGCGGCGCTTGATTCCCGACGGACGACGCGGCCGCTCCTCCTCGACGATTTCCGCTTCCTCGATCTCCTCCTCGATCACTTCCGCTTCGATGATTTCCTCCTCGACGAGTTCCGCTTCCTCGATCTCCTCGACCTGTCGCCGCGCAGGCGCCAGCCGGGGAGCGGTGACGGCATTCTTGCACGCAGGACAGCGGCCCTGCTTGCCGGCGAGTTCGTCCTTGACAGTCAGCACCGCCCTACACTTCGGACACTTGAACATGATGGCCATGACTGCGACCCCGGTGCGGTGGGATGGTCTTCGCTCGGAAAAGAGGAGTTTCGGTCAAGGACGGTTCGGGACGGCCGAGGCCCTCGTCGAGGACGCTCCACGCAAGTCTGCCCGAACTGTCGCTGTTCCAATTTCTCGATTGTAAATGCTAGGGGGACGATGTCCAATTCTTTCTGGACGAAAATCGGACTCCCGCGAGCGTCTTGAAAGTTGGTAGAATCTTTTCCACACAAGTGGGAGTTGATCTGCGGCTGGATCAGGACGAGAGCGCCTCCCTCTCGACTGCGGCCGCCCTCGTCGGGCGGGCGACTGCCAGCGTGTCTTCTCCCCGCTCCGTACCCGTGGGCAGGACACTCCTTATCCGCCAGAGGTTGTTCGGGTGGGACCGGATTTGCCAATCCAGCTCGACCAACTCGCCATTGTCGGCACAGGACTGCTCGGCAGTTCGGTGGCGCGTGCCGCCCGGGCCCGTGGCGTTACGCGGCGGATCGTCGGCATCGACCGCAGTGCCGTTCACCGCGACCGGGCGCTGAGGCTGGGCATCGTCGACGAGGCATCTACGGAGCTGTCGCACGCCGCGACGGCGGAGGTGGTCGTTTTCTGCACGCCGGTCGATGTGATCGCCGCACAGGTGCTGGCGCTCGCTCCCGCCTGTGGTGCCGGCACGCTGCTCACCGATGTCGGCAGCACGAAAGGGGAGATCGTCGCCGCCGTGGAGTCGGCCCTGCCCACCGGCGTGTGTTTCGTCGGCGGGCACCCGCTCGCCGGTTCGGAGAAAGGCGGTCCGGATCATGCCGGTGCCCACCTCTTCGAGGGCCGGCTGACCATCCTGACGCGCACTGCCCGTACCGATCCCGTCGCTCTCGAACGGGCGACGGCATTCTGGCAGGCCCTCGGGGCACGGGTGCGCGTCATGACTCCCGACGAGCACGACCGCGCCCTGGCGGTCACGAGCCACCTGCCTCACCTGGCCGCCGCGGCACTGGCTGGCCTCCTTCCGCCCGAGCTGTATGAGCTGACGGCGACCGGCTTCCGCGACACGACCCGCCTGGCCGAGAGCGATCCACCGCTTTGGTCCGCCATCTGCCGGCAGAACCGCCCGGCCCTGCTGCAGGCGTTGGAGTTGTTCCTGGGCCGTCTGGAGAACTTCCGCAACGCCCTCGCCACCGACGATGCGGAGGCGCTCCTCGCCTTGCTGGCCCAGGGAAAGAAAATCAAACAGGATCTCGCCGGTGGAAACGAGGAACGATGAGAAGTAGTTCTTCCGTTCCTCATTCCTCGTTTGAGCGACCTAACTTTCGGAGAACCATCATGCGCATCCAAGGTATCATCCCCCCTGTCGCCACGCCCATGCAGGCCAACGAGGACCTCGACCTGCCGCGGCTGAAAGAGTTCCTCGATCACCTGATCGCCAACGGCGTCCACGGCATCTTCGTCCTGGGAACCAACAGCGAGTTCTACGCTCTCGATGAGCGCGAGAAGCAGGAAGTGATCGCCACGGCGGTCGCGCACGTCAACAAGCGTGTGCCAGTCTACGCCGGCACCGGCGCCGAGACGACGCGCGAGGTGGTACGCCTCACCAAGATGGCCGAGCGCGAGGGCGCCGACGGCGTCTCGATCATCACGCCCTACTTCGTCTCGCCGACGCAGCAGGAGATCCGCGACCATTACCGCCGCATCGCCGAGAACACGTCGCTGCCGGTGATCCTTTACAACAACCCCGTCACCTGTGGCGGGGTGAAGATCGACGTCGATACCGTCGCCCGGCTGGCCGAGGTGCCGAACATCCTCGCCATCAAGGACTCCAGCGGCGACCTGCAAAACACCATCGAGATGATCCGCACCGTGCCCGATCGCTTTTCGGTGATGATGGGCCGCGACACACTCATCTTCCCGGCGCTGATGTTCGGCGCCCGCGGAGCGGTCCCCGCGACGGGCAACATCGCCCCAGCGCTGGTGGTGAAAATATACGAGACTTTTCGGAGGGGTGACATCGAGGCATCGAAGGCGGCGCAGCTACAGCTTAATCCGGTGCGACTGGCGATGGGACTGTGTACGGCGCCGGCGGGGATCAAGGAGGCCCTCCGCCTGCTCGGGACACCGATCGGGCCGTGCCGTTCGCCCGTGTCAGGACTGGCGCCGGAGAAGGAGGGGAAGATGCGGGCCGCGCTGACTCAAGCCGGTCTGCTGAGATAGACGATCGGAGGCCAACGCGCGGGCCCAGGTCGCCCGCATCTATTACGCCGGCACGCACGTAGGTCAGGCTTTCCAGCCTGACGCGGAGGCCGCGTCAGGCTTTCTAGAGCAGTTTGCGGTTGAGAGTATCGGTTCGTTGAGGATTCTGTCCTTGGCAGGGGCTGGCTTTTCTTCACCCCGAAGGGGTGGCATTGTCCAGCCCAGGGCAACGCCCTGGGGAACCGCCGGGCGACCAAGCCCTCCGCCCTGAAAGGGCGCCACAGGTACGACCCGAGCGCGTTGTGATGCCCTTTCAGGGCGGCGCGGTGGGTCGGTGGTCCCTTTTCCCAGGGCGTTGCCCTGGGCTGGAGAATGCCACCCCTTCGGGGTGAAGAAAAGTCAGCACCACCCCTTGAAGGACAGAATCCTCAAGAACCGCTACACCCCTCTGTAATACGCTCTAGCCTGACGCGGCCTCCACGTCAGGCTGGAAAGCCTGACCTACGTGCGTTTCTTCCCTACCGGGATCATCATCGAGTAGAATGATCCCACGGCTGGAATAGCGCCCAGGTTCTTCCCAGGGGGCAAGTGGACATGGGGCACAACACGCGATCCTCGACCGGCTGTCCGGGCTACCGCCAGGCGGCGCTGAGCCGGCGAGCCTTCCTCACGGCCGGGGCCCTGGGCGGCATCGGCCTTTCCCTGTCGCACTACCTGGCGCTGCGGGCGGCCGCCCCCCTCACCCTACCCTCTCCCCCCGGGGGAGAGGGTAGGGTGAGGGGGGGCCCCGCACGGGCCAAGTCGGTGCTGCTCCTCTACACGATGGGCGGCATCAGCCACCACGATTCCTTCGACCCCAAGCCGGACGCCCCGGCCGAAATCCGCGGCGAGTTCCGGACCATCCCCACCTGCGTACCTGGCATCCGCTTCTCCGAGTACGTGCCGCGGCTGGCCCGGATGCTGGACCAGTTCGCCCTGATCCGCTCGGTGCAGCACAACCAGACCGACCACGGCGTCGGCGCCTACTACATGCTCCGCGGCTATCCGCAGCCCGACCCGAGCCTGGACCGGCCCGAGAACCAGAAGCGGGCCAACCCGACCATCGGCGCCCACGTCGCCCGCCTGCTTGGTTCGCCCAACGGCCTCCCGCCGTATGTCTGCGTGCCCGGCCTGTCCTATCTCGCCCAGATCGATTACTACACCGCCGGCTGGATGGGTCGAGCCTACGATCCGTTCGTGTTACGTTCCGACCCGAGCTTGCCCACCTTCGGTGTGCCCGGCCTCACGCCGTTGGCAGACGTCTCCCCCACCCGGCTGGACGACCGCGTCTCCCTGGCCCGCGCGATCGACCGGCACTGCCGGCTCCTGGACGCGTCGCCGGGCGCCAAGGGGCTGGGGACCCACTACGAGCGGGCCTTCCAGGTCCTCAGCGCCAGCCGGACCCGGCGGGCGTTCGACATCGCCGGCGAGCCGGACCGGGTCCGCGACCGCTACGGGCGGACGCGGCTGGGCCAGGGCTGCCTGCTGGGGCGGCGGCTGGTGGAGGCGGAGGTGCCCTTCGTCACCGTGGACGACGACGGCTGGGACCACCACGCCCAGGTCTTCCCCGGCCTGAAGCAGCGGTTGCCCGAGTTGGACCGCTGTCTCACGGCCCTGCTGGATGACCTGCGTCAGCGCGGCCTGCTGCAAACGACGCTGGTGGCGGTGCTGACCGATTTTGGCCGCACGCCGGTGATCAACAAGAGCGCCGGCCGCGACCACTGGCCGGGCGTCTTCTCCGTGCTGTTCGCCGGGGCCGGCATCCGTGGCGGGCAGGTACTCGGCGCTTCCGACAAGATCGGCGCCGAGCCGCGTGAGGGGCGAGTGAGCCCGAAGGACCTCGCCGCCACGCTGTATCACTTCCTTGGCATCAATCCGTTCCAGGAGTACCGCAGCCTGGAGGGCCGGCCGCACAAGGTGCTGGACGAGGGCCGGGTCATCCCGCAGCTCGTGTCGTAGCAGGCGGTGTTGCAAGGGGACGATCTGGCCGCACGGCTGACATTCCGCAGCCGAGGGATCAGGGATACCAAGTTGCGCTGATCTCGTACCGTCAACCGCGGATCTTATCGCTCTTTCCGTGGAACCGGAGGGTCAGGAATCACGGCAACTTGGGATAAAAAATCCGGAGTCCAGGCCGTTCTGCCTTGAGGTCCTGTACTCCCGCCTCCGTGACCTTGGTGCGGTAGAGGTCCAGTTCCTGCAAGTTCTTGAGTTCCCTGAGTTCTTTCAGCCCCGCGTCGGTGACCCCGGTCCCGTTGAGGTTCAGGGTCTGCAAGCTCTTGAGTCCCTTCAATTCCTTCAGCCCTGCATCTGTGATCGGGAGGCCGTAGAGTAACAGCCATCTCAAGTGCTTGAGTTCCTTCAGTTCCTTCAATCCTGCGTCTGTTACCCGGGTGCCCATCAGGTCCAGGGACTGTAAACCCTTGAGTTCCTTCAGTTCCTTCAGCCCCGCGTCCGAGACCGCGGTGTAGTTGAGGGACAGCGTCTGCAAGCTCGTGAGCCCCTTCAGCTCCTTCAGCCCTGCATCCGTGACCGCGGTGCTACCGAGAGCCAGCGTCTGCAAGTGCTTGAGTTCCTTCAGCTCCTTCAACCCCGCGTCCGCGACCTTGGTGCCGTGGAGGAGCAGCGTCTGCAAGCTCTTGAGTTCCTTCAGCCCCGCGCCCGTGACCGCCGTGCTGCCGAGGTGCAACTCCTGTAAGCGCTTGAGTTCTTTCAGCTCCTTCAGCCCTGCGTCTGTGACCGCGGTGCGCCAGATGTACAGCGTCTGCAAGCTCGTGAGATCCTTCAGCTCCTTCAACCCCGCGTCGGTGATCTTGGTACCGGCGAGATACAGCTTCTGCAAGCGTTTGAGTTCCTTCAGTTCCTTGAGGCCCGCGTCCGTGACCTTGGTGCCGGCGAGGTCCAGTGTCTGCAACGTCCTGATTGCCTTCAACTCCTTCAGCCCCGCGTCCGTGACCGGTCTGCCGTTGAGGTGCAGCCTCTGCAAGCTGGTGAGTTCCGTTAACTCCTTCAGCCCTCTGTCCGTGACCGCAGTGAAGCCGAGGTTCAGCTCCTGCAAGTTTTTGAGTTCCTTCAACTCCTTCAACCCCGCATCCGTAACCTTGGTGTCGTCGAGGTTCAGCGACCGCAGGCTCTTGAGTTCCTTCAACTCCTTCAGTCCTGCGTCCGTCAGCTTGGCGCGGAAAAGGTACAGCTCCCGCAAACTTTTGAGTTCCTTCAACTCCTTCAGCGTTGTATCCGTGACCCTGAGACCGCTGAGACTCACCTTCACGACGGGCTTGCCGGGTCGCTTGTCATCCCTCGTGACGAAGCCACCCAGCTGCTTGATGGCCTTCACGGCCGCGGCCTCGTCGGCCCGGCCTGCCATCGCCAGGACCAGCAGTCCCAGCAGCACGCCTGCCGCCACCACCGATTGGTGTCGCATCATGATGGTCTCCCAGGTGCCCGCGTTTATCCGGACAGACCGACTCGACTTGTAGGGTAACCGGCCCCAGCTCGTCCGTCCAGGCTCAAAGGCTCAGCAACGGATCAGCGAGGGCGAGGACTTGCTCCCAGTCGGTGGGACGCTCGCGTAGCACCCTGCGGCCGAGCCGTCGGGCCGCGTTGCGCAGCGGCTCCTTGGCAAGGTAGTCGACCGGGCTGGTGCCATCGATGCGGGCGAGCACGCACAGGCCGAAGTGGCCGATCCCTCGGTGCATCAACTCCGGAAGGGAGCGGAAACGCACCTCGCTCCCGTAGCCGCGCCAGAAGGCCCGCGTCAGATCGAAGTAGCGCTCGCGCTCGGCGTGGCGCTTGATCGCCTTGAGCATGAGATGACTGAGGAAGAAGCCAAGGTCCATCGTCGGGTCGCCGAGGTGAGCCGTCTCGTAGTCGACCAGGGTGAACCCGCCGCCGTGTGCCAGGATGTTCTTCGGGCTGTAGTCGCCGTGGCAGAGCGCCTCCTGCACTGTCAGCAGCTGCTCGATCAGGGACGCCACGGGTTCGGCGACGTCGGGACAGCGTTCCTGGACGCGGCGGTAGAAGGGATCGACACGTAACTGCGCAAAGACGCTGTGATCGCGGAAGGGCTCGACGAGATGGCGCTGCCGCGCCGTTGCCTCGTGCATGCGACCGAGGACGCGGCCGGCGGACTCGGCGAGGGCGAAGTCGATTTCGCCGGCAAGCAGGGACTCCTTCCAGACACACGCCTCGAGCGGGGCGTGGCTCATGGCGAAGACATAGTTCGACCGATCGCTGAACAGCACCTCGGGCACGACGCCGGGCGGCAGGAGGGGGTGCAGCACCTGCATGACCTCCTGCTCGCGGTAGACGCGCGAGAGGTCGCTGAACCAGGCGTCGCGCGTGCGGAGCTGAGGCCGTGACTGTTTCAGTACGAAACGACGGTCGGGTGTTTCGACGCGGAGGACGACGTTGGAGACGCCCCAGCCCAGCGCCTCGACGCGGGCCGGCTCAGGGCCGACCTGCCCGATCGACCGCAGATAATCGAGCGCGTTGTCCGGTCCGAGTTCGAGCATGGCGCCGGCCTCTGCTTATCGGCTCTCAGGAAAGGAATCCACGGGGCGGTGTGCCATGCTTTCGACGGCCGCCTCCCGAAACTCGGT
>JACOUH010000120.1 GCA_016177925.1 Planctomycetota bacterium
GGTCGAGGGTGCCATGCTTTCGCCGCCCCTCCGGCCCCGGCCCAGCTCTCAAGACGCTGAGGGCGGCGAAAGCATGCCACCCGTCGCGGGCCAACGACGAAGCGAGAGCGGTTTGTGTTGGAGTGGCGGGGGGCGAGGGTGTGCCATGCTTTCGCCGCCCATCCGGCCCCGGCCCAGCTCTCAAGACGCTGAGGGCGGCGAAAGCATGCCACCCGTCGGAGTCAGATGCATCGGCTGCTTCGGCTCGGGTACTGCTCCGTTTCTGGGACAGTCTACAGGGCCGGGTACTGGGCCACCACCGGGATATTGCCGAAGTGCGGCTTGCGGCGTTTGCATCCTAGCCGAATGACGGCAACCAAGCGGCGGCGGGCGCACTCTCCCGCGTACTTCTTCCACTCATCCCGCAACCGATCACGCCGACGCAGTGCGCTCGGCTTCAAGTAGTAGTGGAGTTGATTCTTGTGCCACTTCGCTCGCTTCACGGCTCCTGGTGGGCCGAACCGCCGGACTAACTCCCGGAACCGTTTGAGCGCCTCCTCGATCGTCTCGCCTTCCCGAACCTCAACTCGAACCCCCATCTGCGTGCGTCTTTTTCCGGCTGACGCGATGCCGGTGCAAAGGAGTAGTTACTGGAAAGGGCGTAGACCAACCGGCCGGTTTCCGAATGGGTGGGAGCACCCCATTCCCCGGATGCGCACACTCTGACCGTCTGACGCAACCTTCCCGAGGACCCACGCGCCCCATGCTCCCCGAACCAGCCCCATCGTAAGCGCGACTGCCCCCGCGCCGTCCCCGGCGCGGGGGCTCGTGTTGACAGTCATGTGGAACTCAACTCGCCTGGCGCAGGTCGGCCAGCTCCTCCTTCACCGGGGCGTAGGGGCTGGCCCCCCCTACGAAAGCCGCCGATGCCGAGGATGAAGTTGACGAGTTCGGCGACGTACAGGACCGCTACAGGGGGCGAGAACTGGTCGGAACCACGATCGCACCGGCCTGATTCTTCAGGTCCCAGACGCTGTTGAGATGAACCTCCGCCCCCGGCCCAAGTCGTTCGAGAATCGCGTCCAGGGTGGCGGCATCCTCACAGAGGAACCAGTCCGACGAGGTACCCATCTTCGGGAACCGTACCTCGACCAGGACCGGCGGCTTCTCCTCGAACAATTTCTCTACCGCCGTGCGAAGGGCCTGGGTATCTTCCAGGAACGACGTTTTCATGTCTGACCCTCACTCGATGAGTTTGGCCTCTGCAGCCAATTCCGGGGTGATGCGCTTGTTGAACCACTCGTGGACCGACACACGGCGGAACCGCAGCACCAGTCGCCGCCACGCCGAGGGCCGGGCCTCGACGTGCAAGGCATTCACTGCGGGGTCGGGCGTTCCTCCGAGCGTTGGTACGAGCCTGAGTCCCAGCCGGCGAAACACACTCCCCGGAATCGTGACAACCCCGAGTTCACCCTGCTTTCCAGCGGCTCGCACAGCCGCGATAATCGCCTCGGAGTCAGGCTGGGCAACCCTCCGGAACAACGACAGCCCACTCTCACCGTCACGCAGTCGGAACTCGATCGGCTTCACCTTGCCTCTGCGGACCACCACCACTCGGAGTACCTCGTCGTCGGGCACGCGATACCTCTATTATAACCCTTCGGTCTCATGGAGTTCTCCAGCCCCCGCGCCGATCCTGGCGCGGAGGCTCGCGTTGACACTTGCAAGCGCGTCAGCTGGCGACGCGGAGGTCGGCCAGCTCCTCCTTCACCGGGGCGTAGTGGCTCGGCTCCATGCTAAACGCCCCCGTGCCGCTGGTGAAGTTGGCCAACTCGGCGGCGTAGCCGAACAGCTCCGCCAACGGGATGTAGGCGCTGATCTGGCAGCGGCCCTTGTCGCTGGAGAAGTTCTCGATCTCGCCGCGGCGACGGTTGACGTCGCCCGCCAGGTCGCC
The DNA here is from genome assembly GCA_016177925.1 of Planctomycetota bacterium. Lineage (GTDB taxonomy): Bacteria > Planctomycetota > Planctomycetia > Gemmatales > Gemmataceae > JACOUH01. Next base: position 1,934 of record JACOUH010000120.1, read on the forward strand.
CTGGTAGCGCTCCGGCGCCAGCACCACGACCTTCATGATCGGTTCCAACAGGACGATGCCCGCCTTGAGCATCGCATCGCGCGTACACTCGATGGCCGCCAGCTTGAACGCGTCCTGCGAGCTGTCGACCTCGTGGTACTTGCCGTCCAGTAGCGTGCAGGCCATGTCGACGCACTGGAAGCCGTACTTGGCTCCCTTGACGCACGCATCACGGAAGCCCGACTCCACCGACGGAATGTACTCCCTCGGCACCACGCCGCCGATGATCTTGTCGACGAAATACAGTCCATTCGGGTCCGGCTTGTCGCCCTCTTCCTCGGCCTGGGCCGCCCGGTCCGCGACCTGGTCCTTGTTCAGCGGCTCGAAGCGCATGTAGATGACCGCGTACTTGCCGCGCCCACCCGTTTGCTTGATGAAGCGCGTCTCGACCTCGACCGCCCGCGCCAGTGTCTGCCGATAGGCGACCATCGGCCGGCCCACCGTCACCTTGACGCCGGGCGTGCGCATCAGCTTCTCGACCGACACTTCCAGATGCAGCTCGCCCATTCCGGACAGGATGAGCTGCTTCGTCTCCGGGTCGGTCTTGAACTTCAGCGTCGGGTCGTCGCGCGTCAGCTTGCCCAGGGCGTCGGCAAGCTTGGTCTCGTCGGTCGTCTTGTCCGGCAGGATCGCCTGCGCGATCACCGGATCGGGAAAGCGGATCTCCTCCAGGGCGATCGGGGCACTCGTGCTGCACAGCGTGTTGCCGGTCGCCGTGTTCTTCAGGCCGACGACGGCGACGATCTCGCCGGGGCCGGCCACTTCGAGCGTCTCGCGCCGCTCGCCCATCATGCGGAAGATGCGGGCCACGCGCTCGTGCTTGCCCGTTGTCGAGTTGAACGCCTCGTCCTTGGGGTGGAGCTCACCCGAGTAGACGCGCAGGTAGATCAGGTCGCCCGTCGACTCGCTGACCGTCTTGAAGGCCAGGGCACTGAACGGGTCCTTGGCGTCGGGCCTGCGCTCGACCTTCTCTCTCTCCTGCGAGGCAAGAGCGCCCCGCCTGCCGGGCACCGTCCCACTCACGGGCGGCCGCTCCGACGGCGAGGGCAGGTAGTCGACGACCGCGTTGAGCATCAGTTCGATGCCGTGGAAGTTCTTCGCCGAGCCGCACAGGATCGGCGTCAGCTTGCCCTCCAGGGTGCCCTTGCGCAGGGCCTGGCGCAGCAGGTCCTTGGGTACCGGCTGCTCTTCGAGGATCAACTCGACGATCTCGTCGGAAACGTGCGAGGCTGCCTCGAGCAGGTGATGATGGTACTTCTCCGCCTGGGCCTTGTAGGGTTCCGGAATGTCGACGAGGCTGTACTTGACGTTGGCCTTGTCGGACTTGTCGCGGAGGATGAACTTCATCTCGACCAGGTCGATGACGCCCTGGAACTCGCCGGCCTGGCCGGCGGGCAGGGCACAGATGGCCGGCAGCGCATCGGACGGGCCGAGCAGTTTCTCCTTCATCTGTTCGACGCAACCGAAGAAGTCGGCCCCCATGCGGTCGAGCTTGTTGACGTAGGCGATGCGCGGCACGCGATGCTTGTCGGCCTGGTGCCAGACCGTCTCGCTCTGGACCTCGACGCCACCAACAGCGCAGAAGACCCCGACCGCCCCGTCGAGGACGCGCAGCGAGCGCTCGACCTCGGCAGTGAAGTCGACGTGGCCGGGTGTGTCGATCAGCGTGATGCGCGTGTCGTCCCAGTCGATGGTGACCGCGGCGCTGTTGATCGTGATGCCCTTGGACTTTTCGAGCGGATCGAAGTCGGTCGTGGTGTTGCCCTCGTCGACGTCCCCGGACTTGTGCTTGGTCCCGCGGAAGTAGAGGATGCGCTCGGTCGTGGTGGTCTTGCCCGCGTCGACGTGCGCGACGATGCCAATGTTGCGAATGTTCTCGAGCATGGTTGTCGAGCCACAGCATGCCTGTGGCGGGACTCCTGGAAAAAAACAGGCGAGCCGGCGTGCGGAACCCAATTTCCGCTGCGACTTGCCCCACCGGTCTGATGGACAGCACGACCCCAGCCGCCCTGCAAACACAACGTCCTGCCCACCTCGTCGGGGGCGAACGCGGGAGTCAGGTGATCGGGTGGGACCAGGTTGAACCTGGCAGAGACCTGCCTCCCTCGGCGGAAGGCAGAGGAGAGGGGGTCAGTTCCGGTCTGGTGGGGTTGTGGTCATGAGTAGCCCCTTGATCCCGGCGTTTGGTCTAAGATTAGTATTTTAACTGATTATGGCAAAAAGTCCAGGGATACGGAGAATCTCTTGTGAAGACGAGGCCCGTCCTGCAGCGCGGCGGCGGCGCGGTTTGGCTTGCCGCCGCGCGCTGGGCGTGCGACAATCATTCCACAACCTTCGCCCCAGACGACCTTTGAGACGCACGATGATGCCTCGCCTGCGCTACCTCTTCCTGGCCCTGGCCGCGTGCCTGGCCCTGGGCGGCTGCGGCTCGAAGAAGAATTACAAGTACCGGATCGCGGTCATCCCCAAGGGGCTCACCCACGAGCACTGGCAGTCGGTGCATCGCGGCGCCGACCGAGCCGCCGACTACTTCGACAAGCAAGGCCTCGCCGTCGAGATCCAGTGGGACGGGCCGCGCCGCGAGAGCGATGCCACCGAGCAGATCGACCTGGTCGGCCTCAAGGTCGGCGCCGGCATCGACGGCTTGGTGCTCGCCCCGCAGGACAGCAAGCAGATGGTCGCTCCCGTCGAGCGGGCCCGGGCCGAGGGTGTCCGCGTCGTCATCCTCGACTCCAACCTCGACAAGCAAACCCTGCGCAAGAAGCCCGACCTGATCGACAAGTATGTCGCCACCGACAACTACAACGGCGGGAAGCTCGCCGCCGAGCACCTGCTGAAAGTCCTGGACGAGGATGGCCGTCAAGCCCCCAACGTCGTCCTGTTCCGCTACGCGGTCGGCTCGGAGAGCACCGAACAGCGCGAACAGGGCTTCCTCGATTATCTTGACGAACAGCGGAAGAAAGGGAAGAAGATTCGTCTCCTTTCCGACGACAAGTACGCCGGGGCGACTGTCGAGGAGGCGCAGAAGGTCGGCGGCCAGCTGCTGCTGAACCTGCAGGACGAGCGCATCGACGGCATCTTTGCCGTCAACGAGTCGTCGACGACCGGCCTGCTCAACGCCTTGAGGGAGCAGCGCCTGCTCGGCAAGGTCCACGTCATGGGCTTCGATTCGTCCAAGCCGCTGCTGCAGGCGCTGCGCGAGGGCAACGTCGACGGCCTGGTCATCCAGGACCCCTATCGCATGGGCTACCTTGGCGTCTGGACGCTGGTGCAGGCCCTGGAGGGCTACGACGTTGGCGCGGACGGCAAGGACCTGTCGACCGGCGAGTTCATCATGACGAAGAAGAACATGGACGACCCGGAAATTCGCGAAAAGTTCGATCCGGAGTACCAGGCGAAGCGCACCATCCAGACGCCGAAATACAAGAAGAAGTAACCATGTCCGCTCCCTGCGCGCCGTGAGCGAATCCTTCCGCCTGACGATGGTTGGCATCCACAAGCACTTTGGGCCGACGCACGCGCTGCGCGGCGTCGACCTGGAGCTGGCTCGCGGCAAGGTCCACGCCCTGGTCGGCGAGAACGGCGCCGGCAAGTCGACGTTGATGAAGGTGCTCAGCGGTGCCGTCCATCCCGATGCCGGCCACATGATGCTGGACGGCGAACCGTACGCTCCTACCAACCCGAAACAGGCCCGCCAGCGCGGCGTGGCGATGATCTACCAGGAACTGACCCTCGCCCCGCACCTCAGCGTTGAGGCCAACGTCCTGCTCGGCCTCGAGCCGACCTGGTTCGGCTTTCTGCGCCGCGCGGAGGGCCGCTGCCGGGTGCGCGAGGCGCTGGCCGTGCTGGAGCATCCCGAGGTTCCGCTCGACCGTCCCGTTGGCGAACTGGGCCCCGGCATGCAGCAGCTCGTCGAGATTGCCCGGGCCCTGCTACTCGACGTCCGTCTCCTCGTCTTCGACGAGCCGACATCGTCGCTGGCGCGCGCGGACGCCCTGCGCCTGTTCGCCCTGATCCGCCGGCTGTGCGACCGCGGCGTGACCGTCGTCTAACATCATCGAGAAGATGGTCGGCCGCAGTCTCACGGAGTTGTTCCCGCAGGTCCCGCACACGATTGGTGAGGTCGTGCTGGAATTGAGGGAGCTCGTCGTGGCCGGCGCGACGGGCCACGGTGCGGACCTTCAGCTGCGCCGCGGCGAGATCCTCGGGCTGGCCGGCATCGTCGGCGCCGGGCGGACCGAGCTGCTTCGCGCTGTCTTCGGCCTGGAGCCGGTGCGGCGCGGCGAGGTGGTCGTCCGCACCGTCGGCCCGCTGCGCCGGCCCGGCGCGACGCCACGCGACCGCATCGACCACGGGATGGGGATGGTCAGCGAGGACCGCAAACAGGAAGGCCTCGCTCTCGCCCAGAGCGTCGCCGACAATCTGACCTACAGCCGGCTGAATCCCTACAGTTGGCTGGGCTGGCTGCGGCTGCGGCGGCGCGACCGGGCGGTGCGCGGCTGGCTCGAGCGGCTGCGCATCCGCTGCTCGTCGCCCGAGCAGCCCGTTGGCGAATTGTCGGGTGGCAATCAGCAGAAGGTGGCCCTGGGACGGCTGCTGCATCAGCAGGCCGACGTCCTGCTGCTGGACGAGCCGACCCGCGGCGTCGACGTCGGCAGCAAGGCGGAAATCTATCGACTGATCGGCGAACTGGCGGCGCAGGGCAAGGCGGTGCTGTTCGTTAGCAGCTACCTGCCGGAACTGCTGGGTGTCTGCGACCGGCTGGCGGTGATGGCGCGCGGCCGACTCGGCCTGGCACGGCCCGTCTCCGAATGGAGCCCCGAGCAGATTATGGCCCAGGCAACGGGCCTCTGGGGATGAGGTAAGCGGATGCAGGAAGAACGCGACATCCGGAAAGAGGACGGCATCACGGGCACCGTCCCCGCGCCGTCCGCTCCCCCGTTGGCCGACCCGGAGACACCCGTCGCTGCGCCGCTTCGTCTGTTCCGAAAGCTGCCCGCCATGTCCGGCCCGTTCCTGGGACTTGTCTTCGTCCTGACGGTCGCGGTGATCGTGCTGGCGATCAACGGTCAGCTCGGCAACTTCCTGACCCTGCGCAACCTCCAGACGCTCCTGCACGCCAGCTCCGTGACCGGGGTTGCGTCGTTGGGGATGCTCCTCATTATCGTCAGCGGCGGCATTGACCTGTCGGTCGGCTCCGTGGTCGCCCTGGTCACCGTGGTGGCCATGCAGGTCTACAATCTGCTGGAGGCTCGGTCCGGCTCACCGCTGCTGACCAGCCTGGGGGCCGTTGCCGCCGGCATGAGCGTCGGCGTACTCTGTGGACTGTGCAATGGCCTGGGCGTGACGCGGCTGCGGCTGGCGCCCTTCGTTGTCACGCTGGGCATGCTGAGCATCGCCCGCGGCCTGGCGATCTGGTTGGCGGGACGGACGCGGCTCGCGTTCACAGGCGAGCGGCCGGCCTGGGTCGACGTGCTGGGCGTGGCCCGCGCCAAGTCCACGCTCTTCGCCCCGGGCGTGTGGAGCTTCCTGCTGCTGGCTGCCGTGGTGGCCGTGCTGCTGCGCTTCACCATCCTGGGGCGCTACTGTTACGCGATCGGCTCCAACGAAGCAACGGCCCGGCTGTGCGGGATCAACGTCGAGCGGACCAAGGTGGCCCTCTACGGCCTGGCCGGGCTGCTCGTCGGCTGGGCAGGCATCCTCCGCTTCGCTCACGGCACCAGCGGCGATCCCAATACCGGGCAGGGCCTGGAGCTGGACGTCATCGCCGCAGTGGTCATCGGCGGTGCCAGCCTGTCCGGCGGACGCGGCACGGTCGGGGGCACTATCCTTGGCGTCCTCATCCTGGGTGTGCTCGAGAATAGCGTCAGTTTCTTCGGCGTCCCGGTCGAGGTGAAGTACATCCTGATCGGCGCCATCGTCATCGCCAATACTGCCCTGGGCCGCCTGCAGCGCGGCGCCGGCGAATAGTGTCCCTGGGCTCGCAGACTCGCCCGGGCTTTATTGCAATCGCCCCAAAGCAGGCAGAAGTATCAGGGGGGCGGACTATCGTTCGTCGGCATAGACGACGCGAAGGACGCCGTAGCAGATGGAGGTGTCGTTGATGACGAAGCGGAATTCCCGGATTTGCCCGGCAGATGTGAGAAAGGCGTACTTGATGTTGAAGGTCGCCGCATCCGATGCCGTGCGGTTGATGGGATGGTTGCGAAAGGCATCAGGGACGATGGCCAGTCCGGTGGGGCCGTCCAGGAAGTCCAACAGTTTGTCAAGGTCCTCGACACTGAGACCACGTTCCGGGCTTCCCAGGTAATCAAGGACCCGTTCCTGAATCTCGACGTGGTAGGGCATGATGCCTCACGCCTTCCTGCGCTCGCGGAGTCTCGCCCTGGCCTCGTCGATGCTGATGTAGCCGGGCGCCTCTCCTGCGGGGGCCGCGGGAGGGCTGGGCAGCTTCGAGATGTCGATGGGAACCCAGGGGCGGGCCAGTTGTGTAAGGAGTCCGTCGATCCAGGCTAGGAGCGTCTCGGCCTCGCGCTTGAAAGCCGACCTGCCTTGGGCGCCCTCGGGCCAGTCAGCCAGCAAGGGCGCCGACAGGACAGGGCTTGCTTCGGCATACAGCACCAGCTCCCGGGCTTCCTTCAGTTTCTGCGTGAAGAAGATGCTCTCAGTTCCCTTGCTCAGTTCGTTTTCAAGGACGGCGCGGACCCGGCGCAGGTCCTCGCAGGCGCCGCGCCACTCTTCGAGGAGTTGTGTCTTCAGGTCGACAAGCGAGCGAGTCGTCTTGTGCAGCTGGTCGATGCGGATGCGGAAAGCTTCGGTTGCGGTCATGGGTTCGTCCTCCCGGGGCGCAAGCGGGATTGTAACATGCAAGGCGCGGGGACGGGAAGAGGGGGCAGAGATGGAAGGATGTCGTAGCTCAATCTCCTTGACCCCTGCCGGCTACTCGGCAAGCGGCTCGCTCTCCATGTCGGATCTGAAGCAGTAACGCGCCTCTGAGCCCGGAGGGCGATTACAATAAAGCCCCGGGGAAGTCCGCGAGCCCGGGGGCGAGAGCTTGCGATCATTCCACCCACATGGAGTTGCCACGATGGTCCGCTCACTTTCCACCCTTTCCCTGATCCTTGTTCTCGCACCGGCGGCGCTGGCCGAGGCGCCGCACCGGACCCACGCCATCACCGTCGAGGACTACTTCACTGTCTCGGGCATCGTGCAGCAGGCGATCTCGCCGGACGGCAAGTACGTCGCCTACACGGAGGGGCGCTGGCAGAAGTCGACCAACGATCGCAAGGCCGATCTCTGGGTCGTCGAGTGCGACCGAAAGAAGACGCGCCGCCTGACCTTCGACCGGGCCAACGATGCCTTCCCGCAGTGGTCGTCCGACAGTAAGACGATCTACTTTCTCGGCCGCCGCAAGCGCGAGGGCGAAAAACAGCCGCCCCACGACGGTTCGGCGCAGGTCTGGCGCGTCGACCGCGACGGCGGCGAACTCTTCGCCGTCACCCGCGTCGCCGGCGGCATCCAGGCCTTCGACCTGGCGCCCGATGGCAAGTCACTCTTCTACCAGGTGGGCGTTGACAGGACCGACGGCGAGTGGAAGGAGCTGAAGCAGCGCTTCAAGGACGTCGAGTACGGTCACGGCGCCGGTAAGGTGTCGCAACTCTGGAAGCTTGACCTGGAGCGCTGGCGCGACGAGAAGGTGGTCGACGAGGGCCGCGTCATCCGCGAATTCAAGGTATCGCCCGACGGCAGCTCGGTCGCGATGATCACCACGCCCGATGACAAGGTCGTCAGTTTCGAGGGCCGCTCGCGCGTCGACGTCTTCGATTTGAAGACGAAGAAGACGAAAACGATTCCCAATAAGGTCTTCCGCGCTGACGCTCCCTCGCCCTACGGCTGGCTGGAGCAGCTGGCCTGGAACCGGAAGGGGGACGCACTGGCCTTCAACGTCATCTTCGACGGCTACCCGGCCGAGATCGTGGTCGCGCGACGGGACGCGGAGAACTGGACGTCAACTCTGCTACGGCGGCCGCCTGGAGTCCATGTCCACGGTTACGGCTCGCCGGTCCACTGGGATGGCAACGCCCATGTGCTGTTCCTGGGCGAGTCGAAGGGGCGGGTGCGGCTCACCCTGGCCCTCGAGGCGCGGGAGGGCAGCCCGAGCGACTACCAGGTGAAGACGCCGGGCGACGTCGTTGCGGAAGCCTTCTCCGTCAGCGCGAACGGCTGCCTCGCCGTCGTGATGAACGCGGCCACGCACACGCCCGACCTCTTCCTGGCAGGACGTGAGCAACGGCCCGTGCGGCTGACCAACCTCAACCCGCAGGTCGACACCTGGAAACTGCCGCAACTCTCCGTTGTCTCGTGGAAGGCGCCGGATGGCACGCCGGTCGAGGGCATCCTCGAACTGCCGCCCGACTACAAGAAGGGAGAGAACATCCCGCTCGTCGTCGCCATCCACGGCGGACCGACAACGGCCGATCGCTTCCACCTGCAATTCTGGATCTATGGCCGCACCCTGCTGCCGGCCAAGGGCTACGCCGTGCTCTGCCCCAACTACCGCGGCTCGACCGGCTACGGCGACAAGTTCCTCACCGACCTGATCGGTCGCGAGAATGACCTCGACGTCGAGGACATCCTCAGCGGCGTCGACCACCTCGTCAAAGAGGGGATCGCCGACCCGGAGCGACTCGGCGTCATGGGCTGGAGCAATGGCGGCTACCTGACCAATTGCTGCATCACGAAATCGAACCGCTTCAAGGCGGCCAGCAGTGGCGCCGGCATCGTCGACACGGTCATGGAGTGGGGCGCCAACGACGAGCCCGCCTACGCCATCGTCTTCAAGAAGGGCTTTCCCTGGAATCAGCCGGACCTGTATCGCAAGACATCGCCGACCTACGCGCTCGATAAAATCCGCACGCCGACGCTGATCCACGTCGGCGGCAGCGACGAGCGCTGCCCGCCCGGCCACAGCCGCATGCTGTATCGGGCGCTGAAGGAGTACGTCAAGGTACCGGCAGAACTGCTGGTCTACCCGGGTGAGGAGCACGGTATCATGAAATACTCCAGCCGCGAGGCGAAGATGCGCTGGGACCTCGCCTGGTTCGATCGCCATATTCTCGGCAAGGGCAAGAAGTGAACCCCGCTCGCCCCCGGAGCTCCCCGATGCTGCGACGCCGCCGCACCCTGCGCGTGACTTTGCTGACGATCCTGCTCAGCCTCACTTTCCTCACTGTGTTGTCGGTGGGTCTGTCGAGCTACTGGCGCATGCGCCGCATCGTGGACGACCTGTCGCGCAAGCTGCTGGTGGAGACCGCCGAGCGCATCGACGGCCGGATCGACGACCTGGTCCACACCGCCACCAGTCAGGGCGACGTCAACCAGCACCTGTTCAAGGCGGGGCAGCTCTCGCCCGACGATTTCCGCGACATGGCTGGCTACTGGGGCGAGGTGCTCAAGGTCCGCCGCAACATGAGCAACATCTACCTGACGCTCGAGGCCGACGGCACCTCGCTGATCGTCGCCAACCTGCCGGGCAGGGGCCTGACCGTCCAGGAGCTGCGGCCGGGGCGCCGGCGTAGCCGCGGCGGCAGGTCGGGCGAGATGGAGGTCTTCAACTATCGCCCCGAGGACTACCACCTCCGTGCCTACGAAGACGCGCCGCACGTCGCCGCTCGGGCCGCCGGCCTGCTCGCCGCCCCGGCGCAGGCGCCGCTCCTCGCCGCCGCGGCGCTGGGCAGCGTCGCCGACGTGGCCCCCGGCCGGGCCGACCTCGACCAGCGAAAGTGGGCGTGGTATCAGCGGGCCCACGAGGCGGGGCGCTCGGTCTGGGTCGACACGTACCTGTTCTTCGATGAGACGGGAGCGCCCACCTACCCCGGCGTCACCTACGCCTCGCCCCTGTACGCGGACGGCAAGCTGGTCGGCGTGCTCGGCATCGACTTCGACGCCTTCGTGCTGTGCCGCTACCTTGCCGGGATCGACGTCAGCGAGAACGGCTACGCCTTCGTGGTGGAGCAGAAGCGCGACGGCAGCCGGCAGCTGATCGCCCACCCGCGCCAGGACGTCCTCTTGCGCCAGACGATGCGCCCCGACGGCGAGCGTGTGACGGAACTGGTCCCGCTGGACAGCCTGAAGGACCGTCTCGTCGTCGACTTCCTCGAGCAGGTGCCGGCCGGCGTCGACCCGGAAACGCTGCGACAGAGTTACCCGATCCGCTTTCGGCACGACAGCCGGACGTATCTCGGCATCTACCGCGGCCTCGAGGAGGATCCGGGCACCGCCCCGCGCTGGCTGATCTGCATCGTCCTGCCGGAGGACGACATGCTGGCGGATGCCAAGCGGAACCTGCGGGAGAGCGTGGTCATCGGCGGGGTGGTGCTGCTGTTGGCGGCGGTGCTCAGCTTCCTGACCGCGGGCCAGGTGGCGCGGCCGCTGGAGGAGCTGGCGCGCGACACGGAGGCGATCGGCCGCTTCGAGCTGAACCCGCGGCTCGCCGGGCACTCGATGGTGCTGGAGGTCGACCGCCTCGCCTGCGCCACCGAGGACATGAAGGCCAGCCTGCGCTCGTTCCGCAAGTTCGTCCCCGCCGAGCTGGTGCGCAAGGTGCTGGCATCAGGAAAGGAGGCGGTCCTGGACGGTGAACATCGCCGGCTGACGATCTATTTCTCCGATATCGCCGATTTCACCGCTATTTCGGAGTCGATGCATCCGGAAACACTGGTTGCTCACCTCGGCGAGTACCTGCAAGCGATGTCGGAGCAGGTATTGGCGGCGGGTGGAACGGTCGACAAGTACATCGGCGACGCGATCATGGCCTTCTGGGGCGCCCCGCTGGAAAACGCGGGGCACGCGCTGGCGGCATGTACGGCGGCAGTGCGCAATCAGCAGCTGCTGCGGAAGCTGCGCGAGCGCTGGCAGGCGGAGGGCAAGCCGCCGTTCCAGGCCCGTATCGGCATCAACACGGGCGAGGTGATCGTCGGCAATATCGGCAGCGCGGTGCGGCTGAACTACACGGTGATCGGCGACGCGGTCAACCTCGCCAGCCGCCTGGAGGGCCTCAACAAGTATTACGGCACCGAGGTGCTGATCGCCGAGGCCACCTACGAGGAGGCACGCGACGGCATCGTGGCGCGGCCGATCGACTGGGTGTCGGTCAAGGGCAAGAGCGAGGCGGTGCTGGTTTACGAACTGCTCGGTCTGAAGGGCGAGGTCGGCCGCGACATGGAGGAGTTCGTCGATCTGTTCGGGCGGGCACTGCGAGCGTACCGCCGCCAGGACTGGACAGAGGCGCTCGAGCTGTTCGGCGCGGCACGGAAGCAGCGCCCCGCCGACGAGCCGGCGCGCGAGATGGTGCGCCGCTGCGAGGCCTATCGCGCCGAGCCGCCGGGCGCCGACTGGGACGGCATTCACCGCATGACGAGCAAATGACCCGGCGAGGGCAGAGGGTGGCCGACTACTTCCTGCTGCTGGACGCGGCGTTGTTCGAGGGTCGCATGCGTCCGGCCCTGGCGGAGAGTTGGCGGCGACGCTCCTTTGAGCCGTGCCGTGACTTTTGCGTGTCGCTGCTGCCGCGTGTCGAGGACTTCACGCGCCGCTATCACGTCGGCGAGGGCGAGCCGCTGGCGGCGCAGGTCGCGCGCGGACTCGTCTTTCACCGTGACTTCTGGCGCGCCCTCGCCGGCGAGCTGCTCTTCCACGCCGCCGACGAGGTCCCCGAATTCCAGACCTGTCCTGACACGCTCTGCTGCCTTCTCGCCCCCGAGCATCCCCGGGAAAGGGCCGGCCCGCGCGAGCGTTTCGCCCCGATCCAGCAGGCTCACTTCGGCACGCGCGATCTAACCTTCGGCGGCATCGCCTATCGCCCCGACCACTGCGGGCTCAACGACCTCGACGATGTCCGCCGCCTTGCGGGCTACCTCGCGTCGGTCGACCCGGTCTGCTGGCATGCGGACGACCTGGCGCCGCTGCCCGATCTCGCGGAGGAGGACCGCGCCGAAGAACTGGAGATCGCGCGCGACTGGTTCGCCCCGCTGCGGGCGATGTACGAGCGGGCCGCGGCGAAAAGTCAGGTCGTCGTCCACGAATTCCTTTAACTGCGGCAGCGAGGCAATATAATCCTCCTCATGAATCCCACCCTCGTTCCTACCTCCCGTCCCACCCGCGTGCGTTTCATCGTCCTGGCGTTCATCTGCACGCTCTCGGTGTTGACCTACCTGGACCGCATCTGCATCAGCCGCGTCCGCGAGGACATCCAGGATGAGCTGCTCCTCAGCGATTTTCAGATGGGCCTCGTTTTCTCGGCGTTCATGATGGGATACCTGCTGTTCGAGGTGCCCGGTGGCTGGATGGGGGATCGCTGGGGCTCGCGGCGGGTGCTGACGCGCATCGTCCTGTGGTGGTCGGTTTTTACTGCCCTGACCGGCTCCGTCTTCTACTTTAGCTGGGACCTCTTCGCCCTGCTCGGCTGGGAGCCGTTCGTGGTCTATCTCGGTGATCGCCACGTCGCGATCCCGGTCCTGAGCAGCCTCTTCGCCCTCATGCTGGTGCGTTTCCTGTTTGGCTGCGGCGAGGCGGGGGCCTACCCCTAACGTCGCGCGCGTGGTGGGCAACTGGTTTCCCTACCGGGAGCGCGGGGTGGCCCTGGGGGCCGTCTGGACGACAGCCCGGCTGGGCGGTGCCATCGCCCCGTTCGTGATCGGCACACTCACCAGGACCTTCGGTTGGCGCCGCGCGTTCTGGGTCCTGGGAGCGATCGGGGTTGCCTGGTGCGTCCTGTTTGCCTGGTGGTTCCGTGACCGACCGGAGGATAAGCCGGAATGCAACGACGCCGAACTCGACCAGATCCGAGCGGGCCCCTACTCCTTCACGGCCGAGGAGGCCGGCCACGCTCACGCCCCCGTGCCGTGGGCCCAATTGCTGCTGAGCCCCAACCTGTGGGCTATCTGCCTGGCGTCGTTCTGCGTCTGTTTCGCCTGGTGGTTCTACCCCTCTTGGTACCCCAAGTTCCTCAAGGAGGTCCACCAGTTCAGTTATGAGGACTCCGTTCTGAAAGAGGTGCTCGAAGGGTTGCCGTTCCTGTGCGGGGCGGCGGGCTGCTTGGTGGGCGGCCGGCTGTCGGATCGGCTCGTGTTGGTTGCCGGTCGCCGCTGGGGGCGGAGCCTGCTGGGCCTTTTCGGGTTCGGCGGCGCGGCGCTGTGCTTCCTCGTCGGCGGTCTGGTGCGCGATGCCGCGGTGGCGGTGACGCTCCTGTCCCTTGCCTGCTTCATCAACGACATGGCCATCCCCGTGATCTGGGCCCTCTCGGCGGACATCGGCGGCCGCTACGCCGGCACGGTCAGTGGCTTCATGAACATGGTCGGCGGTCTCGGCGCCATCATCACCCCGGTGCTGATTCCCCAACTGTACAACTCTCTGCCTGGGTCGGTCCCCGAACGCTGGGGGATCATCATGGCCGTCCTGGCCGTCTCCTGGTTTATCGGCGCCCTCGCCTGGCTGGGCATCGACGCCAGTAAGCCGCTCTTCGCGCCCCAGAACAGTGTGGAGAATTAGCCCGACGCGCTAGCGAGGGCAAGCGGGGCTTTCAAGGCAACACTTCCACGGGTATGTCGAGGAACCGCGATAGTCGAGTGTCGTTGGTCAGGAAACGATCACAACCGCCATCGACGGCTGCGGCCAGGTGCAGAGAGTCCGCCAGCTTGAAGTTGTGCGTGGCCCGAATCAGCGTGGCCCGGTCGAAGACCGCCGTGGAAATGGGAACGGTCTGCACGTCGGGACGGGTGAAGAAGGCATCGAAATCGGCCAGCTTTGCGGGGTTGCCATCCTTGATGGGCTTGACCCGGCACTCCAGCCGAGTCAGATCGCTCACCGCAACCCGGTCCCCTGCCGCAACGAGCGCCGCAAGGCGATGCGTCGCACGGGTGTTGAAGCTCCCGGTATTGTCGAGAAGGTAGATGACGATCACGCTGTCGAGGTAGATCAGCATCCAGGGTCCTTGTTTCGTCAGTCACCTTGCGTTTGCCGATAGGCTTGCTCGATGCGGTCGTCCTCTGCCCGCAGTTCCTCCACCCACGTGGCCACCTCCTCGTCAGTCATGAAGCGGTGCCCGCGTGCCGCGGACTCTTGTCGGACCCTCCTCACAAAATCGAGCAAGTTTTCCGCGGGTTGCGTGCCCAGCGCGGAAACCGCCTGGAGAACCACCTTGACCCGGCCAGGGGACAGGGCTGGTGGCTCGTCGAGCACCACGGTTCCGTCTGGACGAAGGGTCCCTTCCATTTCCACAGAGGTCGGACTCATGACGGTCTCCTCATGCGGTCGTCTGATCTCAGGTTTCATTCTACCCGAAAAGCGTCTTCTTGGGGTGGACGTCTTGAGTGCTTCCCGTCCGTGGGCGGACTTGCTATCCTTCTGAGGGATTGTTTGCACCGCCCTGAAACCTTTGACCCTCGAGCATGACTTATGGCTCGCGATCCTTACTCTCCCTGTCCGTGCGGCAGCGGCAAGAAGTTCAAGTGGTGCTGTCAGAACATCTTCGTCGACATCGAGCGTGCGTTCCAGCAGGACCAGGAAGGCCAGCACGAGACGGCCCTGCGCATCATGGACGAGGCCATCCGGAAATATCCCGACAACCCCGAGGTGTGGGGGCGCAAGGCTCAGCTGTTGTTCCAGCAGGGCCGCACCGACGAGGGCGAGGAGGTTCTGCAGAAGGCGTTCGACCTCAATCCGAACTACCCGTGGGGACTGTGGATGCGAGCCCAGCTCCGCGCTGCCGAGGGAGAAGTCCTGGGCGCCCTCATCCTTGCCCGCAAGGCCGCCGAGGCCTACGACCCCAACGCGCACGACCATCTTGCCCCGGTTTACGCTCTCATTGCCGAGGCGGAAATGAATCGCCATCGACCCGTCGCCGCCCACGCCGCCCTGCGCATCCTGGCTCGCCTGGCGCCCGGCGATCAGAAGCTGCGCGAGACGATGGAAACTGCCTTCGGTCCCAAGTCGCAATTGCCCGCGTCCGCCCGTCGCTTCTACGAGCTGCGCCGCCGCCCGGAGGGCATGGCCCCCGAGCGCAAGCAGGCCTGGGACCGTGCCCTGTCGCAGGTCGAGAGCCCGCGCCTGGGCTCCCTCGCCGCCGCGTTCGACAAGCTTACCCGGCAGAGCCCTGACGATGCCACCGCCTGGTACAACCTCGGCGTCGTGCAGGCCTGGCTGGGCGAGAACCGCAAGGCGCTCGACGCCCTGGACCACTACCTCGAACAGGAGGAAGACGATGCCCGCGCGACGGAAGCGGCGGTGCTGGGAGAGGTGCTGCGCTGCGGCGAGGGACTGGAAGACGTTGCTGACTATCACGAGTTCCGCGTCGAGTTCCAGGTGCGCGATTTCGAGGCGCTGGCCAAGCTCTTGCAGGAGTGGCATGACACCGGGCGAATGATGGTGCTGCCCTCCGAGGAGCGTTCGGTGGTGGCGGCGATGCTCTTCGAGCCGCTCACGGCGACGGTCATCACCACCGTCTCGGCGGCGCCGCAGGAGAAGAAGCTGGCGGGCTACCTGGTGCTCATCGGCAACCGGCTGCAGGTCTGGGGCCCCCGCCAGGAGGCGTTCAACCGCGTTCGTGACGAACTCAAGACGCGCACGGCGCTGGGCGTTGTCGAGGGCGCCGTGCAGACGAACCACATCGCTTTCACCGACGTTGTCGCTGAGAGCCTGCTCTACCCGATGGGGCCCGCGTCGCAGGGGGGATTGCAGCGCGTGCTCGAGTACGCCCAGGGCTACTTCGAGGAGACGTGGCTTCGCCACCCGCTGAAGTCGCTGGCGAGCAACCCCCCTGTCGACGCCGTGAGGCACCGGACGCTGCGAAAGAAACTGCTCGGCGTGATCCAGTTCCTGCAAGACTGCGCCGCCGGTGGGGTAATCAAGGACTACGACTTCGACCGCCTCCGCCGCAAGCTCGGGTTGCAGGAGGGACCGCCTCCGGCCCGCACCGAGGCGGTCGCGGCCGATGTCTCCGCGATGAGCGCCGGCGAATTGTCTGCCCTGTCTGTCGAGGGTCTGAACGACGAACAGCTGGAGCAGGCTTACCAGGCAGCGCAGAAGCTAGATACCTTGGAACTGAGCGGTCGCTTCGCCAGGGCGTTGGTGGCGCGGCCGGTCAGCGCCGGCCAGGCAGCGGACCGCTTCCCCCTGTACTCGTTCCTCGTGCAGAAAGCGCTAAGCGAGGGCGATCTCGACCAGGCCCTGAACTCCGTCAACGAAGGAGAGCGCGTCGACGGCGAGCACAACGAGGGCCGGCGCCGCAACGACTACGAACTGCGGCGAGCCCAGGTCCACGTCAAGCGCCGCGAGCCCGACCTGGCCCACGACGTCTTCACGCGGCTGATCGAGCGCTCGCCGGACAACCTGCGCTACCGCGGCACCGCCGCCGAGGGAATGCTGTCGCTACGGCAGGCGGACCGGGCGCTGCGGTTCGCCGAGGAAGGGCTCGCCGTCGCCCGGCAGAAGAACGACCGCGATTCGGAGCAATACCTGATGGAGCTGGTCGACGCGGCCAAGCGACAGGCCGAGGGGCGATAGCTTACCCGGAGCCGAAGGGCCCCAACCGATTCCTCGAGATCGTCACGGCAAGTCTACTTGAAGGAAATTGGTCGGCGGTATCATGAGCGGGGCAGCCGCGGGCGCGCAGACCGGGCGCCCGGGCTTGGCCGGGGCCGGTGAGGGCTTTGCTTGGCGGCAGGGTCTCACCGGCCCCTGGTCACGAGGTTTGCTTTGATCGGGTCCGCCTATCGGTCGATGGTGCCGGACATCGTGAAGCCGCCCGTGTCGTTGGCCGGCTCCACGATCAGGGTCCCGCTGCCGCTGGCTCCATTCAGGGCCCCGGTGCCGCCCGTGATGACGTAGGGGCCCACGAACAGGCCCAGGTCGTCATCGAACTCGATGTGGTAGCTGAACGTGAGCGAGCCGCCGCCGAAGTCCAGCGTGGCCGTGCCCTCGTCGGCGCCGCCGCCAAACTTCTGGGCGAACGTCCCGGTGAAGGGCCCGCCGGGCGTGGCCGTCCCGCTCAGGTCCCCGGAGGTCGCGGCCCCTCGGTTGTCCGTGAAGTCGTAGGTCCCGCTGACCTCAAAGCTCCCCGCCTGTGAGGCCCCGAGCGGGCCGGCGAGGATCAGGGCACCCACCGCCAGCACGGCGAGGGCAGCCCGACGCAGAGAAAAAACGTGTCGCATCGCATGCTCCTTCGGTCTGCGGTACAATGAAAACGGCAGCCGTGGGCGCGCAGACCGAGCGCCGGGCTTGGCCGGGCTGGCGAGGAGGTTGCTTGGCGGCTACACCTCACCGGCCGGTTTGCTGATTAACCAGCAATCGGCGTTCTTCAATCGGCGGGTGGCAAGTCCTTCGAGAACTCAGGCCATGCCACCCGCCATTCTCTTCGCGCCACCTAATAACTGATCGACCCCTCGAAGGAGACGGCGACGTGGACCCCGTCCGACGTGGTCGCCTCGAAGCTCGCCGTTCCCGTGGCGTCACTGAACCGGCCCGTGCCGCCGGTGAACGTGTACGTGCCTCCCGCCGTGGTCGGCGAAGTGAAGCCGCCCGAAAAGTCGGCCCAGAGCTGGTCGCCGTTGGCGGCCGTGAAGACCAGCGTCCCGGAGATCGCGCCGTCCGGTCCGAAGAAGACGTATTCGGTCCGTGTAAAGTCCCCCAGGTGCGTCGCGTTTCCTGCGGACTCGATCACGACCGCCCCCGAGGGCGCGATCCCGGTGACCATACCTGCGGCCAGGCCCTTGAAGGGACGGTCGCTGCCGCCCTCGTCGCCGCGGAGGTGGGACGGCAGGCCGAATGTCAGGAGCGCCAGGCCGATGCCAGCCATCACGAGAGAGGTTCGTTTCCACATGGTACTTCTCCTTTCGACTCTGTGAGCGGTCTGCGATACAATGGGAAGACCAACGACCGCGGCGCGCAGACCGAGCGCCGGGGCTTGGCCGGGCCGGTGAGGGCTTTGCTTGGCGGCAGGGTCTCACCGGCCATTTCCTTCAGGAATCGAACGTCAGGGATCGGGGGTCAAGCCGGTTTCAACCAGACTCCTCGTCCGCCTTGGCCCCGGACTGCTTCTTCTTGTGGGCCTCCCACTCGTTCCGCCATTTGGCGGCTTCCTCCTTCTTGCCCCAGGCGTCGTAGAGCTGAATGAGGCCCTCGAAGGCCTCGGTCAGCTGACGCTTCCTGGCGGAGTCTGGGATTTTCGCCTCGTGCTCCACGAGCCCGCGCTGGCCGGCCAGCAGCAGCGGCTCGGCCGCGCGGAACTTCCGCTGCCCCGCCAGGGCCGCCCCGAGCATGCGCCGGGTGGATGCCAGCCGCCAGCCTTCCGCTTCCTTCCGCTGGCGCAGGGCGAGCGACTCGCGGAGGACGGGCTCGGCTTCCACGCACTTTCGCCCTTGCAGCAAGCTCCACCCCAGGTTCGCCAGGGCGTTCGCCAAGCGGACACCATCATCGTTCCGCACTCGGCAGGCCGCCACGACTCGCCGCCGCCACGGCTCGGCGCGGTCGTGTTCGCCGCGCTCGTCATGGAGGTTCGCCAACTTGGTCATGGTGCTCTGGGTAGTCACCTCCTGGGGGCCGAACTTCGAGGATTTCAGCGTAATGCACTCCTCATAGGCGCGCCGGGCCTTGGCAGACCGTCCGGCCCGGCGATAGGCGTCCCCCAGGTTATCCAGAAGGAGTAACGTTTCCCGGTGGTCGGCACCCAGCTTGGCCTTGTGCAGCGCATGGGCCTCTTCCAGGAGCGGTAGGCCCTCGGCGTGCTGACCCATGAGAGAAAGGAGAAGGCCTTTCCGGAAAAGAATGCCAAGTGTTCGGGCGTCCTCCGGGCCGTATTTCAACCGAGCCAGCTTCAGGCCGATGTCGAGGAGGCGCACGGCGTCGGCGTGTCGGCCTACCTGCCTGTAGCATTCGGCCAGGTAGTCCACACTGGTAAACGATGCCGGGTCCTCGGCGCCAAAGCGGGCCTCGCGCAGCCGCAAGACCTCTTCAAACAGCTTGATCGCCTCCGGCAACCGCTTTTCGTCGTAGTAGCTGAGGGCCAGGCCCTCGAGGGTGCGGAGGGTGCCGGGATGATCCTCGCCGAGTCGGCTTCGCTTCTGCCGAAGCGCTTCTTGCAACAGCGGCTGGGCGTCGGCCTTTTTGCCGGTCTCCCGGTAGAGCAGCGCGAGCAGAAACATGGCATTGACCGTGCCCTGATCCTCGGGGCCCAGCTGCGTCCGGGCCAGCTGGTGCGCCTGCTCCGCGAATGGCACGGCGTCGGCCGGCCGGCCGGCGGAACGGTAGGCCCGGCCGAGGTTGAACAGAATCGTCACCTTTCGGTCGGGGCTGACGCGCGGATTGCCCCGGGCGCGGTCCCAGGCGTCGTTCAGCAGCGGCAGGGCCTCGGCCGGCCGGCCGGCCATCGCCAGGGCCCTGCCGAGGTTGGTCTGAAACAGCAGGGTGTCGCTGTCGTCGGGGCCGAGCTGGGCTCGCTTCGCCTCCAGCACTTTTTGCAGAAGGGGGACCGCTTCGGCCGCCCGATCCATCTCGGTCAGCAACACCCCCAGGCTGTTCTGGGTGTTGAGCGTGTCGCGGTGCTCCGGGCCGAGCAGCCGCAGCCGCAAGGCCAAGGCCCGGCGCAGATGCCCCTCCGCCCTGGGATACTTGGCCAGGTTGCGCCAGGTGACCCCCAGGGCGTGCCGCGCGGTCGCTTCGGCCAGC
This sequence comes from Planctomycetota bacterium, assembly GCA_016177925.1. GTDB lineage: Bacteria > Planctomycetota > Planctomycetia > Gemmatales > Gemmataceae > JACOUH01. The sequence goes on from JACOUH010000120.1 coordinate 21,692, forward strand.
GGCCGATCCGCGAAGCGCTTGGCGAGGCCCTCCTCCGCATGTTCCAGAGCCCGGGCGAGGGTAATGTCTCTGCCCTGTCCCAGTTGCAGACCGGCCGGGCGGGGGGCCGCCAGCACGTCCGCGACGAGAAAGTCGCTGAACGCCCGGGTATCGGCCTCGGCTTCCCGCGCCAGGTCGCGATCCGCGGCCGCGCGCCCTTGCGCTTCAAGGGCCTCTGTCTCGGCACCCCGCGCCTCGACCTCCGCCTTCTTGGCGCGCAGCATGCCCCACGTCGTGCCGATGATCCCTCCGACCAGGACCAGCAATACCAGGGCCGACGCCAGGACCGGCCCCTTGTGGCGGCGGACGAACTTGCGCACGCGGTAGGCCGTGCTCGGCGGGCAAGCGAAGACCGGCTCGTCGGCCAGGTAGCGCTGCAGGTCGAGGGCCAGGGCGTTGGCGGTTTCGTAGCGGCGGTTGCGCTCCTTCTCCAGGCACTTCATCACGATCCAGTCCAGCTCGCCGCGCACCTGCCGGGCCAGTCGTCCCGGGTCGCTGGACCGCTGCGCCGCCACTTCCACCAGCGTCTCGGCGGCGAGCAGTCGGGTGCTGGGGGCCGGCGGCTCCTCCTCGCGAATGGCCCGCAGCACTTCCAACAGCGGCGCCTCGCGAACCCGCTGGCGCGCCAGCGGCGTGTCCCCGGTGAGCAATTCGTACAGCAGCACGCCCAGGCTGTAGATGTCGCTGCGAGTGTCGATGTCCTGCGACTGCAAGTCGGCCTGTTCCGGGCTCATGTACTCGGGCGTGCCGACCACCATGCCGACCTCGGTGGCCGCGGTGGACCGCCCTTCAATCGCCCGGGCCACGCCGAAGTCAATCACCTTGGGCACGGCGACGCCTTCGTATTCCGCCACGAGCACGTTGGAGGGCTTCAGGTCGCGGTGGATGACCCCCTTCTGGTGCGCGTGCTGCACTGCTCGGCAGACTGTCGCGAACAGCTCCAGCCGGCGGCGAACGTCGAGGCGGTGCTCGTCGCAGTAGTCCGTGAGCGTGCAGCCGTGGACCAGCTCCATGACGAAGAACGGCCGGCCATCCTCGGTAGCCCCGCCGTCGAGGATGCGGGCGATATGGGGGTAATCCATCCGGGCCAGGGTCTGGCGCTCGGCCTCGAAGCGGGCCAGGATCGGCGCCGAGTCCATGCCCGGGTGCAGCACTTTCAGCGCCACCTCCTGGCCGAGCCGGGGGTGCAGGGCGCGGTAGACGCGGCCCATGCCCCCGCGGCCCAGTTCCTCCAGGACGCGGTACCCGCTCAGCACCGCCCCCGCCTCGGGCCCCGGCGCCGCGCCCGCCTGGGTTGGCGCCACGTCGTTCAGGACGGCGGCCACGGCCTGGGCCAGGGCGGGGTTGTCGGGGCCAGTCGATCCACCCGGCCGGCGCAACGCGGCCACGAGCGAGTCGGGCCGGCCAGCAAGGGCGTCGAGCCGGCTCAGGCAAGCGGCGCAGCCAGCCAGGTGGAGATCAATGGTCTGCGCCTCCGCCTCGGACAGCACGCCCGCGGCGTAGCGGTCCAGGGCGACGTCAGACGGACAGGGGCTTGGCATCATGGCACGGCTCCTCTATGTACCCTAAACGCGGGCCTCTTATTCCGCTGGCGAGGAGCCCTGGTTAGCCGCGACGCGCCAGCGGAGCGCTCCGCTGGCGCGTCGCGGCTAACCGAACTTGGTTTCAAGAGCGCTCCGCTGGCGCGTCGCGGCTAACCGAACTTGGTTGCAAACCGCGCTAGGCATCCACCAGGCCGGCCATCTCCTCGCGCAGGCGGCGCAGGACGCGGAACCGGGCCTGGTGGACCGCGTTGGCGGCCATGCCCAGCTCCGCTCCCACGTCCGCGGCGGGCCGGCCCTCCACCGTCAGGCCCCAGAACGCCCGCCAGGTGCGCTCCTCGAATTGAGGCCGGAGCAGTTCCAGGGCGCGGTGCAGCAGGCGGTGGTCTTCCGCCCCGGCTTCGTCGGCCGGTTCCTGCTCCGGGACGGCTTCGAGGACCTGCCGCGCGGTCGTGCCGCCGGCGGCTTCCGGTTGGCCTTGCCGCTTGCGGAAATGATCGTGAATCTTGTTCCGGGCAATGGTCCACAGCCAGCCCCGGAAGGTACCGCTCTGGCGGTCGCGGCGAAACTCGTCCAGCGCCGCCGCCACCGACAGCCAAACTTCCTGGACCAGGTCGGCGGCGTCGGCCTCGCCGAGCCCCGCACGCAGCGCCCAGGAGAAAACGAGGGGACTGTAGAGCTGAACGAGGCCGTGCCACGCTTCCGAATCACGGCCGCGAGCACGCTCGAGCAGACTCAGCGACGTGGCCCCGGAAGAAGTGGGATTCGACTCTGACATGCGCAGTAGTTTAGCCGAACCGAACGGCTTGCGTAAGAGGCTGAACCGAATGGGTAGGTGCCGCGAGCCGAGCGGCACCGGTCCGGCGCGCCGAGCCGGACCTACTCCATTCTGCTGCACCCTCTTACAATCTTCCGCAGTTGCAAACCGGGCTGCAAAAGCTGGGCATGAGTTGGTAAGAGCGCCTCAACACCGGCGAGCGGCGACCGCTGGCGCAGTGGCCGGCCCGGCGGCTCGCTTGGGTTGCGGATTCTCAGTACCTCCGCCAGGCGCTGCGGCCGCCCTGGTCCGGGTTACTCTCGTCGTCGCTGGCGGCCACTGGCTTGAGCAGCTCGACGGCGCCTTTCAGGGGACGGGCAGGATCGTCCGAAGGAGTTGGGCCCTCCGGCAAAGGAGGAGGCGGCAGTTCGTTCTCGTTCTTCTTTTCTTCTTTTTTCTCGTCTTTTTTATCGTCCTTCTTGTCGGGCTCGACCTTGCGCGGCAGGGGCAAGGAGTCGTCCTCCTTCGGCGGGACGGGCGGGGCGTCTCCCGGGCGCGGCGCGACGAGCGGCATCGGCTTGTCCTCGTCGGGCGGCGGCGGCTTGCGGTACATCGCCGGGGCGACGCGGATGGTCACGTCCTTGTCGGCCTCGAAGAGCCGATTCTCCTCCGAGATGAACTGCACGACGACGCGGAGCTTGCAGTTGCTCGGCCAGGTCTTCCACGGGAGGACCAGAAAATAGCCGGTACAAAGCAGTCCCGACTGCCAGCTGCGCCGGAGTTGGTCGGCGCCGACGTGCCAGGACGAGAGCGGCTTCTTGATGCCTTCCGGCAGGATCTCCAGGGCGGTCACGTCGGCGGTGCCGGCGGCCTTGATGGAGTGGCCATCGATGTCGAGGGGTTGCAGGACGACCTGAAGCGCCTCGTCGCCGGGGATGCCGTCTTCCTCGTAGCCTCCCGTCTGCCGGGCCAGGGCGATCGACTTGACGGGCGAGGCCGGGGGCGGGCCCTCGCCGGGCGGACTGGCGGCGGTGTGCGGGGCGTTGTGCAATTCACGCTGGAGGAAGTGATTGTAGGCCTGCGAGCGTTCCAACTCGGTGCGGAGGTCGCGCAGGTCGTTGTCGCGGGCGCGCAACTCCGCCTCGAGGGGCTCGGCTCCCCGAGGGGCGCGGCACCCGGCCGAGGCGGCCGTCAGCCCCGCGACAAGCAAGAACACGGCAGACCAGCGCATAAGCGACCCCATCCGCGGTGAGTGCTTCAACGGTGTCACGGCAAGTGGTGCGGTCGGCCGGCTCGCGCCGGCATCAGCACCGGGGCGGTCCCCTGGGGGCGTTCAAGTCTCCGGGCGCTGGACGACGTAGGCGGCGGGCATGCGCTCCAGCACGTGATCGACCAGACCGTACTCCTTGGCCTCCTGAGCACTCATGAAGTTGTCCCGGTCGGTGTCGCGCTCGATCTTCTCGAGCGGCTGGCCGGTGTGCTTCTGCAGGAGCTCGTTCATCAGCCTCTTGGTCCGCAGCAGGTGCTTGGTACGGATCAGCATGTCGGCCGCCGACCCCTGAGCGCCGCCGAGAACCTGGTGGATCATCACCTCCGCGTGCGGCAGAGCGTTGCGCTTGCCCTTGGTCCCAGCCGCCAACAGGGTCGCCCCCATGCTCGCCGCCAGGCCGATGCAATACGTCGCCACATCGCACGTGATGTAATGCATCGTGTCGTAGATTGCCATGCCCGCCGTCACCGACCCGCCTGGCGAGTTGATGTACAGATGAATGTCCGCCTTGGGGTCCTCGAACTGCAGGTACAGCATCTGGGCCACGATCAGGTTGGCGCTGTCGTCGTCAACCACTCCCTGGAAGAAGATGATCCGGTCCTTCAGGAGCCGGCTGTAGATGTCGAAGACGCGCTCTTCGCGCCCCGTGCGTTCCACGACGTAGGGAATCGAGGGCATGGCAGTTCTCCAGCCCCGTCCGGCTCCCCTTGTGTCATCGGCAGCCGAACCAGGGAACAATGAATGATTTCAGGAATCGGTCCGGGTTACTTCTTCTTGTCGAGCACCTCGTCGACGAGGCCGAAGGCCTTGGCCTCGTCGGCGGTGAAGTAGCGGTCGCGGTCGGTCTCGCGCTCGATCTCCTCAGCGGTGCGGCCGGTGTGCCCCGACAGGATGCTGTTTAGGGCGTCCTTCATGCGCAACAGTTCCTTCATGGCAATGTCGACGTCGGACGCCTGCCCGCCGACCTGGCCCCAGGGCTGGTGCAGCATGATGCGCGAGTGCGGCAGGGCGTAGCGCTTGCCCTTGGTCCCGCCCGACAGCAGGATCGCCGCCCCGCTGGCCGCTGTGCCAACGCAGTAGGTCGAGATCGGACACTCCAGGAACTGCATGGTGTCGTAGATGGCCAACGTCGCCGTCACCGAGCCGCCGGGCGAATTGATGTAGAAGTGGATTTCTTGATTGCGGTTCTCGTACTGCAGAAACAGCAGCTGCTGGATAGTGACGTTGGCGAGCGGGTCGGTGATGACCGTGTCAAAGATCGTTCCGCCGAAGGTGCCCAGGAACACGATGCGGTTCTCCAGCAGCATGTCGCCGATGGTCATCGTGCGCTGGCGCGTGTAGTCACGGTGGCGCTGCAGCTGCGGCGGGAACGGGAAAGCGCTCAACGGGTCGACCATGTCGATGGCTCCTCGCGTTGAAAAGGGCGAGCGAAGGGGATGCCCTTCCCAGGTGGGCGAGCGGGGGGTGTCAACCCCCCGGTTGGGTGCCCGACTCCAGTGATATACCGGGGGGTTGACACCCCCCGCTCGCCAGCAGTGGAAGGCACGCCCGCTCGCCGGTTTGGGCTTCAATCAGGGCGGGGGGGGAGAGGAAGCGCTCTCCGCGGCTGGGACCGAGCCCTCCGCGGCCGGAGCCGCGCCCTCCGGCGGCTGCGACTCCTGGGCCTTGGCTGCCTCGACCGCTTCGGCTTCCAGGTCGCGCATCTCGCCGGGGACGGCCTGCTCTTCGACGGTTGCCAGCTCGGCCTGCGACTTTTCGCCGACGGCTTCGTCCTCGTAATGAGCGCTGTCGAGGATCAGGTCGAGGGCCATGCGCTCGATCATCTCGGCGGCCAGTGCCTCGACCAGGTCGTCCTTCTCCAGGCGAGCCCGCACACGCCGCGGCGACTCGTTGGAGCGCTCGGCGAGGCGGTCGATCTCGGCCTCGAGGTCGTCGTCGCTGACCTCGATCTTCTCGACCTCGGCGATCTTCTGCAGAACGAAGTGTTCCTTCAGCGCCAGGGCGGTGCTCTGCAAGATGTCCTGCTGCATCAGCCGGATGCGATTGTTGACCTCCTGCTCGGGGATACCATCGGTGCGCATCTCCATGGCCCGCCGCGCCATCGCCTTGCGGGCCTGGCGGGCGAGCAGGTCGCTCGGCAGCTCCCAGGTGGACGTCGCCGCGATGTGCTTCATGACCTGCTCCCGGGCCGATTGCCGCTGCTGGTATTCGCGGCGGCGCATGAGGATCGACTCGGCCAGTTCGCGGAATTGCTCCTCAGAGTGGACGTCGAAGTTGTGCAGGAACTCGTGCGTCAGCTCGGGCAGGCGAATCGTCTTGACGTCCTTAATCTTGAGTTCCATCTGGGCCGACTTGCCACCGAGTTTGGGGTCGGCGGCCTGGGAGGACAGCGTCAGGTCGACGATGCGCGTGTCGCCGGGGTTGGCGCCCGTGACCTGCTCGGCGAAGCGCGGCGCCATCGCGTCTTTGAAGATCAACTGCTTCTCGACGCGGAGCTGCAGTTCCTGGGCGGAGCTGATGACCTGATCGCCGGCCTTGAAGGTCGCATCGCCGATCAGGACGTCGCTGACCTGGGCGTTGCCCTCCGGCTTGGGGATGACTTGGCCGTAGGGCAAGAGCAGGCGGCGCTGCTCCTTGACGATGTCCTCCTCGGTGATGTCGTAGACATGCCGTTTCAACGTAAGGCCCTTGTACTCGGGCAGGTCGAACTGCGGGCGGACCTCGACCTCGAACTCGTAGACGAAGTCGCCCTGCTTGGGCAATTCGAGGTTGTTGGGGTCGATGTTCGGCGAACTGAGTGGCGCAATGTCCTGCTCCTCGGCGAGCTGCTCAAGGCTGGCGAGCAGCACCTCATTCTTGACATCCTGGGAGACCTCACGGTGGAAGCGTTTCTCGATGACCTTGCGCGGCGCCTTGCCAGGACGAAAGCCGGCGACATTGGATTTCTTGACGAGGTCGCTGAATTTCTCCTTGAGGCGATCGTCGATGGCGCCACGGTCGACCGTGACCTTGATGTGCTTCTTGCACGGCCCGACGTCGCGCATCTCGACGGTTTGCGTCAGCTTGGTCGGGCCCTTCGCGGCGCCGTCGCCGCCCTCGGCGGCCGGGGCGGGCTCGCCCGGCGGCGCGGCCTCGGCGGCCGGGGCGGGCTCGCCCGGCGGCGCGGCCTCGG
>JACOUH010000167.1 GCA_016177925.1 Planctomycetota bacterium
GGGGCAGGCTTCCAGCCTGCTTTCTTCCCCAGGCAGGCTTCCAGCCTGCTTTCTTCCCCAGGCAGGCTTCCAGCCTGCTTTCTTCCCCAGGCAGGCTGGAAGCCTGCTTGCTTCCCCAGGCAGGCTGGAAGCCTGCCCCACGTCAGGCTACGCCGACGAAGCCGGCGAGTCGATCGCAGCGCTCGGGCTGCCGCAGCTTGTCCAGGCCGCGCGACTCGATCTGACGGATACGCTCGCGGGTGACACCGAACAGCTGCGCTACCTCTTCCAGCGAGCGCGGATGACCGTCCTTCAGCCCGAAGCGCAGCTCGATCACCTCGCGATCGCGCGGCGCCAGGCAACGCAGCACCTCGTCCAGACGCTCCCTGAGCAAATGCTGGTCGACCTCCTCGCCAGGCCCCTCCGGGTCGCCCGTGCTCATGAAGTCCTCCAGCGTCTGGGCGTCGCCGTCGCCGACCGGCTCGTGGATGCTGACCGGCTGGCTGCGGACCGACAACAGCACCTGTGTTTCCTGCGGCGTGATGTGCAGGGCGGCGGCGATCTCGGCAAGGCTCGGCTCGCGACCGAAACGCACCGTCAGTTCACCCTTGACCCGGTCAAGCGACCGTAACACGGACACCTGGTGTGTGGGAACGCGCACCGTCCGCGACAGGTCAGACAAGGCGCGGGTGATGCCCTGCCGGATCCACCAGGTGGCATAAGTGCCGAATCGGAAGCCGAGGTTGCGGTCGTACTTGTCGACCGCTCGCATCAGTCCGCTATTGCCCTCCTGGATCAAGTCGGCGAAGGACAGGCCGCGGTTGCGATACTTCTTCGCCACCGACACGACGAGGCGCAGATTGGCCTCGACCAGCTTGTGCCGCACGTCCCGGTAGCGAGCCCGCCGGCCCCGCAGCACGCGGGTGAGCTCGGCCAGTTCCTTCGGCGTGGCGAGGAAACGCTGCTCCAACTGGACCAGCTCCTCGTCCCCGCCCCGCTGCCGTCCGAGCAACTGCATGCGGGCCGACTCGTGCTCCAGGTCGGCCGACCACAGGTCGAGCATCTCGGTGCGCGGCGACAGTTCCTCCGCCAGGACGACCGCCCGGCGCAGTTTGCGCCACAGCCCGTGCCGCAGTCGCTGCAGCGTTCGCTTGACGCTGGCGCCAAGCAGCCGGCGGAACTCCTTGCGGGCATCGTGCAGCAGCTGCCGCAGCTCCGTCAGGTGGCCGCGCACCCGCGAGCGGATGACGTCGGCAGTCAATCCCTGGCTGGGCATCACGTCGACCGCACGGTCCAGGGCCTGCCGGCCGTCGCCGATCTGCTCGAATGCCCGGACGACGCAGTCGATCACGCCCCAGTTGCAGAAAACGGCGTGCCGGTAGCGACGGCGGGCGGACTCGAGGCGCTGCGTCAGGTCGCGTTCTTGGGCCGGTTTCAGCAGTGGAATCGATCCCATCTGCTTGAGGTACAACGTCAGGGTGTCGTCGGCGGAAGCACCGTCGGTGCCAGCCGCCATCGAGAACTCGCGCTCCATCGGGGACATCTCGACATCGGCGAATCCCTGATCGAAGGAGAGATCGTCCTGCCAGGTCTGGTCGGAACGAGGCGGCCTGCCGCGGGCAGCCTTGCCGCGCGGGGGGGCCGCCTTCGTGTTCTTGATGGTTTGCTTCATTGGTGGTGCTCTCCTCGTATGTTCCGCTGACAGGTCTATCCCGTCCCGCTCCGCGCCAGGACGCAAGCACCCCTTCCCTTCCATGCAGAGGGAGTGTCATCCGCACACGATCACTGGAGAGTGGGAAACGTCCGGATGACGACCGCTCAGGGCCTACCGCTCGTCACAAGACGACCCAGGTAAAGCGACGGACGGAGCCGGGTGTGCCCGCCAGATTGGATTTACACCTCTAATTATACGCATGAGAGCACGAAAAAGCTTCCCCAAAAACACGCCATCTGCACCAACAAGACGTCAGAGCACCCTATCCTCGCCGCCGTTTTTCCTCCTGGGGCGAGGACTCTATACTTCTGATTCACGCAGGCAGGGAAGGTTACAGCGATCTTGCCGGTAGACACGCGAGGGCGGCGGCAGGTTCACAGGCTGTCTGGCAATCCCTCCGCCGGGTCCCCTCCCCTACAAGGAGACGGGGAGCAAGAGGGGACGTGGCGTGATGCAAGGGTCACGCCTGCTTGACAGGCTGCGGCAGGGGGAATAGAGGTAGAAGAATGGAGCCACGCACCCTCCCCGTATCCCCGCCCCAGAGGAGACCCACCTTGTCTCAATCCACTTCTTCCGACGCCTCCCGCCGCGACTTTCTCAAGGTCTCAGCCGTCGCCGGCGCCTCGCTGACCGCCCTGGCGGTAGCTCCGGCCGTCCACGCCGCCGGTGGCGACACCCTCAAGATCGGCCTGATCGGCTGCGGCAACCGCGGCACCGGCGCCGCCACCCAGGCGCTCAACGCCGACAAGAATGTCAAGCTCGTCGCGATGGCCGACGCCTTCAGCGACCGTCTTCAGTCGAGCCTCAACACCCTCAAGAACGACGCCGATATCGCTGCCAAGATCGACGTCAAGCAGGAGTGCTGCTTCACAGGGTTCAACGCCTACAAGGCGTTGCTCGAGTCGGGCGTCGACGTGGTGCTCTTGTGTACCCCGCCGCACTTCCGCCCGCTGCACCTGCAGGCGGCCATCGATGCCGGCAAGCACATCTTCGCCGAGAAGCCCGTTGCCGTCGACGCCCCCGGCATCCACAAGATCCTCGACGCCTGCGCCGAGGCCAAGAAAAAGAACCTGTCGATCGTCTCCGGCTTCTGCTGGCGCTACCACCACGGCATGCGCGACACGATGAAGCGCGTTCACCACGGCGACATCGGCGATCTCGTTGCTATCCACACGCAGTACAACACGGGCTCGCTCTGGCATCGGTCGCTGAAAGAGAAGGCAGACATGGGCTGGAGCGACATGGAGTGGCAGCTGCGCAACTGGCTGTACTTCACCTGGCTGTCGGGCGACCACATCGTCGAGCAGCACGTTCACAGCCTCGACAAGATGGCCTGGGCGCTGAAGAACGAGTATCCGGTCAAGGCGATCGGCACCGGCGGACGGCAGGTGCGGACGGCACCCGACTTCGGCCACATCTTCGACCATCACGCTGTCGTCTTCGAGTACGCCAACGGTCTGAAGCTGTTCAGCTACTGCCGCCAGCAGGCCGGCTGCACCAACGACGTGTCAGACACCCTGATAGGCACCAGGGGCATCTGTCACATCAATGCGAACGGGCCGGGCGCCGCTACCATCACCGGGGCGAATCGCTGGCAGCTACGTCCCCGCCGCGACGATAACATGTATCAGAACGAGCATGACGAACTGTTCGCGTCGATCCGCGCTGGTCGTGCGATCAACAACGGCGACTGGATGGCTCGCAGCAGCCTCATGGCGATCATGGGCCGGATGGCGACATACACCGGCAAGGTCATCACCTGGGATATGGCCCTGCACTCGAAGGAAGAACTGAAGCCGGAGAAGTACGAGTTCGGCCCGCTGCCGATGCCAGCCGTCGCCAAGCCCGGCGTGACGAAGTTCGCGTAAGCCGGCCCCCTGTTGATGCACAAACAGGGGGCTCACGCCCCCCGCTCGCCCGCTCACGCAGGCGCGTAGGGACTCGTGGCCGGGGCTGAGTCCGCGAAGCCCCGGTGCAGACCGGGGCTTCACGGACTCAGCCCCGGCCACGATCGCTCAGAGGTTCACGCCGGCGCGTAGAGGATGCGGCCACAGGTCTTGCAGACGACGAAGGCGCCGACGAGGAGATCGTTGACGGTCTGAGCGGTCAGCTCGGTCGAGCAGGCGCCACAGGCCTTGTCGCGCGCCGGGCTGAGGGCGTCAGCGGCCATCGCCTGGACGACGCGGTCGTAGTGCGGGCGGATGTTGGCGGGGATCTGCGTCTCGGTTTCTTTCAGTTGTTGCTGCGCGTCGGCCAGGGCGCGCTGGAGGGCGGCCTGTCGTTCCTTCGCTGTCGCCTCGAAGCGCGTCGCCTCCTGACGAACCTGCGCCAACGCCTTCTCCAACTCCGGCAGAGCGGCGGTCTTGTCGTCGATCTCGCCCAGCGCGGTCAGGATCTCCTCCTCGAGCTGATCGCACTCCTGCCGCGCGTGGGTGATCTCGGTCTTGAAAGCGTCATACTCCTTCGACGAGGTGGCGCCGCGCTGCTGGTCCTCGTACTTCTTGCTCTGCTGGTGCTTACCCTTGAGCGTCACCTCCAACTCGTGCGTCTTGACCTTCAGTCGCTTGAGCGCCTCCTGACCCTCCTGGAGCGCCTGCTCGTGCCGCGCCACCTTCGCCTTCTGCGCTTTGAGTTGATAGGGGAAGCGATCGATCTGTTCGCGGAGATCGCGGACCGTCTTTTGCAGGCGATGGACCTCACGGAAGATTGCAGCGGGACCGGCCATGAATGGCGCCCTTGATGGGTGGAAGAGGTCGCCCTTAGCCCGACGCGCAAGCGAGGATTGACGTCTTCCTCGCTCGCGCGTCGGGCTAAGGGCGACCTCTCCCCCCGCACTATCCCCGACGGCCGTCGAGGAAACCCTCGAGCTGGCGGCTGCGGACGGGGTGCTGCAGCTTGCGCACCGCCTTGGCCTCGATCTGGCGGACACGCTCGCGCGTCACCTTGAAGATGCGGCCGACCTCCTCGAGCGTGTACGTGTAGCCATCGCCCAGGCCATAGCGAAGTTTGATGATCTCGCGCTCGCGGTAGGTCAGGGTCTTGAGCACCTGCTCGATCTTGTCCTTGAGCATCTCCTGCGTCGCCGCCTGCACCGGCGACTCCGCCGTGTCGTCCTCGATGAAGTCGCCGAAGTAGCTGTCCTCGCTCTCGCCGACCGGCCGGTCCAGCGAGATCGGGTGACGGCTGATCTTCAGGACGCGGCGCGTCTCCTCGACGGAGTAACCCGCCTCCTTGGCCATCTCCTCGATCGATGGCTCGCGGCCGAGTTGTTGCAGCAGCTTTTTCGAGACATTGCGGAGCTTCGACATCGTCTCGATCATGTGGACGGGAATGCGGATGGTGCGCGCCTGGTCGGCGATGGCGCGGGTGATCGCCTGACGAATCCACCACGTCGCATAGGTCGAGAATTTGTAGCCGCGGCGATACTCGTACTTGTCGACGGCCCGCATCAGGCCGGTGTTGCCCTCTTGGATCAGGTCCAGGAACGACAGGCCGCGGTTGCGGTACTTCTTGGCGATCGACACCACCAGCCGCAGGTTACCGCCGGACAGGTCGCGCTTGGCCTGCTCGTACTCGGCGAAGCGCTTGCGGACGACCTCGACGCGCTTGCGCAGGCTCGCCGGCTCCTCGAGCGTTCGTGTCATGTAGTCGTCCAGTTCCTTCCGGAGGTTGGCCAGATCCTCGCGGCGGCTGCGGTCGTCCTTCAGTTCCTCGATCTGCCGCTCCAACTCGTCCATCGACGACGACATCTGCTCCAGCTTCTTCATCAGCGGCTGGACCTTCTGCGTGCGGATCGACAGTTCCTCGACGAGCGTGACCGTCTTGCGGCGGCGCAGCCGAAGACTGCGGCGGGCCTTCCGCTTGTCCTCCTCGCTGACGCGCGGGTCGAGGACCTGCTCGAAGTCACGGTCGTTCTGCTCCATCAGGTGTTCCAGCGTCCGCAGGTTGTGCGGCATGCGCTGGAGGATCTTGTCCTTTTCGAGGTTCTCGGTCAGCGACACTTTGACGGTGCGGTCGAAGGGCAATTCGCCGGAGTGGACGCGCTTGAGCGTCTCGACGACCTGGCGGAGGACGCCGTCACACTCGAGCAACTTGCGGCGGAAGCGCTTGCGCGTGACCTCGATCTTCTTGGCCAGCGCGATCTCCTCGTCGCGGCGCAAGAGCGGGATCTCGCCCATTTGCGTGAGGTACATCCGGACCGGGTCGTCGATGCGTCGGCCGTCCTCCTCGGCTTCGAGGAAGTTGAGATCGAGTTCGCTGCGCAACTCCTCGTCGAGTTCGGGGCCGTCGGCAGCGCCTCCTTCGCGCTCCTCGGCCTCCGCCTCGTCGATCAGCTCGATGCCCTGGTCCTCGAGCAGGACCAGGAGTTGGTCGAGTTTCTCGGGATTGACGGCATTGTCCGGCAGGTAATCATTGACCTGGCCGTAAGTCAGGTAGCCCTTGTCCTTGCCCTGTTCGAGCAAAGCTTTCAGGCCCTCGTCGATCTTCTCCATCAAACCCTCCCCTCGGGGGATATTTTATTTTTGCTTTTCGATTTGTGAGTTGCGATTGGTGGCCGGCGGTCGCGAGGTTGCGAGTCGTGCGCGCGGTCTGGTTCCGGTTGAGCCCCGGCCGAGGACGCCGATCCATCAGCGTCGCCAATCGACAATCGAAAATCAAAAATCCAAAATCGAACCTTACAGGCCCTGTTGGTTCTGCAGCTGTCGCAGCAGTTCCAGCGCCGCCCCGTGATCGCTGGCAGCGTGCAGCTGGTTGCTGATCTCTTGTTTCTCCCGCCCGGCCCGGCGCTCGCGGAAGAACTTGAGGAGCTTCTCGAGGTAGCCCGGCCGATCGGGGTTGTGACGGCCGACCTCACACAGCTTGAGGATGTACTCCGCCAGCCGCGGGTTCGGAATCCGCACGCGCAACTGGTCAATCGATGGCTCCTGCCCCTCGGCATGCAGGGCGTAGAGCCCCTCCAGCAGCTGCCGCAGCCCCGGATGGCAGACTTCGTCAGGCGTCACACTCTGAACGGCCCGGGCCACCAGCGCCGGTTCATACAGGAGGATCTCAAGGAGCTGCCGCTCCTCCGGCGCCGCCTTGGCCGCCCGGTGGTCCTCCTCGCTCTGGGCCCCACGCATCGCCAGCTGGGCGAGCGAGGGGGAACGGTCGTCCCGCTCCTCGGACCGGCGTCTCTGCGCCCGCAGTTCTTCGAGGCGTGCCCATACGGTCTCCTCCTTGAGTGCCAGCCTCCGGGCGATCCGTGTGACCATCAGCTCGCGCTTGACTGCCCCAGCCTGTCCCGACATCTCCGGCGCCAGGGCGATGATGCCCAGCACCGCATCGACAGCCTTGCGCCGGCCCTCGACGCTGTCGGCCCCATCGGCTGCCAGGACGCGCGCGAGTTTGAAGTCGAGCGCGTCGAGGGCCGAAGCGAGGACCTCGCGGAACCTCTGCGGCCCGCCGTCCTGCAGCAGCAGGTCGCACGGGTCGAGCCCCTCGGGCAGGGTGGCGATGGCCAGGTCGACCTCCTGGCTGGCGAAGACCTTCAGGGCATTGTCAACGCCGTTGTTCCCGCCAGCGTCCGCATCAAATACTAACACCACCCGGGGTACGCCCGCGCCGGCGGAACCGGCGAATCGTCGCAGGTTGGAGACGTGAGAGGCGTTCAGGGCGGTGCCCATGGTCGCCACCACGTTGCCAATGCCGCACTGGTTGGCCATCAGCACGTCGGTGTAGCCCTCGACGACGGCCAGGAACCCCTCCTTCGAGGCGGGAGTCCGGGCCAGGTCCAGCCCGAACAACTGCTCGCTTTTGCTGAAGAGGGGTGTATCAGGAGAGTTGTAGTATTTTGGGCCGCGAGATGCGAGAGGAGAATTCGGTAAGATCCGCCCGCCAAAGCCGACCGGGCGACCCAGCGGGTCGCGGATGGGGAAGAGAACACGGTCGCGGAAGCGGTCGTAGAAGCCGTCGCTGTGCGTCCGCCGTGCGATCAGCCCGACTTTTTCCAGTTGTTCGAGTGACTTGCCGGCAGCGGTCGCCTGTTGGACGAGCCAGTCCCCCGAGGGCGGAGCGTAGCCGACCCCGAAGCGGCGCAGCGTTGACCCGAGCAACTTGCGTTCACCAAGGTAGCGACGCGCCTCCGCGGCGTCCGCCGAATCGGTGTAGAACTGCTGATACACCGTAGCCGCCCAGTTGACCACGTCCAGGAGCGGCTTCTTGGCGTGCTGGCGGACGACGTGAGCGTCCTGCTCCAGCGAGATGCCGGCTCGCTCGGCGAGGAACTCGAGGGCTTCGAGGAAGGTGACGTGCTCGTGTTCTTGAACAAACTGGATCACGTCGCCGTATTTCTCACAGGACCAACAGCGGTAGTTCTGGTAGCGCGGGTCGACCTGGAAGGAGGGGCGGTGATCGTCGTGGAAGGGACAGAGCCCCTTGTAAGTAGGCCCGGCCGGGCGTAGTGCCACGTAGCCGCCCACCACATCAACGATGTCATTGGCCTCTTTGACCTGTTTGACCCGGTCCGTTGTCAAGGGTCACCCATGTGCAAGAGCCAGGAGCAGGAGGTTCGGGAGGGCCGGGCGCTGGGTGGCTCCCCCTCGGGAATGTCGTTGTGCGCCGGCGTCGAGAGGCCGCTCGGTTCCGTTCGCGTAGGCGCAAGTCCAAGGCAAGTAGGACGTTGGGTCCGATTCAACTTAGTTCCCTTCCCGCAATTATAGCCGTACCCCTTTGGGCAGTCAAGCTGGGCAAAAGCCGGCGCGGGCGCGGCCTGATTGCCCTATCCCTTTTGCCGGCAACTGGTTAACGGGATAGCGCCCGCGCCGGCACGGCGAGCGTCACAGTCCTTTTTGAAGGCGCAAGTGGGAGGGCTCGCGAAAGCCGGGCGGTGCGCGCCGGAGGGTTCAGAGCGTAATCCGGGCGGTGATGGCCAGGCACGGGAGGATGGCGGCGCCGGTCGTGCGGGAATTGTTGAGTTTTAGGTAAACCGGGCGGGGCGGCGTTGCCGAAGAGATCAAGGATGCCAGGAGAAATACGAAATCCCAAATCCGAAATCCGAACGAAGAGCGTTTCTACCGGGTTTCGGAACTCGGATTTCGAGTTTCGGATTTGCGCCTGAGGCGCTTTTCCTTCGACAAGGAGTCACGGATGGCGAGACGCACGCGCCGGTGGTGGGCCCGCACGAGCGGGGTGGCAACGCTGCTGTGCTGGGGCAGTGCGCTTCCCGCGCTGGCGGCCCCGACGCCGGCTCAGATCCTCAGCTTCGCCCCGCGCCAGGCGGGCGTCGACTGCACCACGCCGGCGCCCGAGCAGCACAAGGACTGCAAGGTCGAGCTGGTCAAGACGCGCACCGGCTCGGGCTGGCTGCTCAGCGACAAGAGCGGGCCCGTTCGCCGCTTCGCCGACACCAACGGCGATAACAAGATCGATACCTGGTCCTTCTACAAGGAGGGCGTCGAGATCTACCGCGAGGTGGACAGCAACAGCAACGGCAAGCCGGACCAGTATCGCTGGCTCAACGGCGGCGGCTCGAAGTGGGGCGTCGACCAGGACGAGGACGGTCACATCGACGCCTGGCGCGCCATCTCGCCCGAGGAGGTCAGTCAGGAAGCGCTGCTCGCGCTCAGCACGCGCGACTATGCCCGGCTGCAGGCCCTGCTCCTGACCGAGGCCGAGATCAAGGCCCTTGACCTGAGCCCCGCCGAGGCCCAGCGCGTGCGGGCGTCGCTGCGCGAGGCGCAGGCCAAGTTCGCCGCGTTGGTGGCGAAGCTCAAGGGCATCGAAAAGGCGACCTGGATTCACCTCGAGACAGGTGCCCCGCAGTGCCGGCCCGCCGAGGACGGCAGCTCGCGCCTCGACCTAATCCACCACGTGCGCGGCACCATCGTCTACGAGGCGGGTGGCAAGAGCGACTGGCTGCAGACCGGCGCGATGATCCAGGTCGGCGCCGCGTGGAAGCTGACCGCTGCGCCGTCCCAGGGTGGCGCCGAGCAGCCGCCGCCGGGTAGCACCACGGTCAATACCGACCCGAAACTACAGAAACTGATTGACGAACTGACCGAGATGGACAAGAGCCCTCCGCCTTCCGGCGTCGGGAGCCCGAACGCCGAGGTGGTCAAGTACAACCTGAAGCGCGTCGATTTGCTGGAGAAGATCGTCGCCGAGGTGCCGGCGAAGGACCGCGAAACGTGGATTCGTCAAGTCGCTGACAGCCTCAGCACCGCAGCACAGAATAGCGCCACGAGCGAGACGGCCGCCGCAGAGCGTCTGCAACGGCTGGAGAAGCAGGTGGTCGGCGCCGTGCCGAACACGCCGCTGGCGGCGTATGTCGTCTATCGCCATATGCAGGCCGAGAACTCGATGAAACTGCTCAAGCCCGGCATCGACTACTCCAAGGTGCAGCAGGCGTGGCTGGAGGACCTGAAGAAATTCGTGATGGCCTACCCGAGCGTCGACGACACGGCCGACGCGCTGATGCAGATGGGCATGGTGAGCGAGTTCCTGGGCAAGGATGTCGAGGCGAAGAACTGGTACGCGCGGCTGGCGCGGGACTACGCCGACAAGCCGCTCGCCGCGAAGGCGCGCGGGGCGGTGCGCCGACTGGAGAGCGAGGGCAAGGAATTCGAGCTGAGCGGCCCGCTGCTGGACGGCAGTGCCTTTGAGATGGGCCAGGTGCGCGGCAAGGTGGTCGCGGTCTACTACTGGGCGAGCTGGAGCCAGCAGTCGTCGGGAGACTTCGTCAAGCTAAAGCAGATCCTTGATGGCTACAAATCGAAAGCCTTCGAGCTGGTCTGCGTCAACCTCGACGCCAGCGCCGAGGAAGCCGCGGCGGCAGTCAAGCGGGCGTCGGCAGTCGGGTGGCACCTGCACCAGGCCGGCGGCACGGAAAGCAAGTTGGCGACCGACTACGGCATCATGGGCCCGCACCTGTTCCTGGTCGGCAAGGACGGCAAGGTGGTCAGCCGCAACCTGTCGCTGAGCGGCCTGGAGGACGAGCTGAAGAAACAGCTGAAGTAAACGGTGCGACGAGTCGAGAAAACCAGCCCGACGCGCCAGTGAGGGGAAGGTTTCCCCCTTGGCTGGCGCGTCGCCTTGTTACGGGAACGAGGCCTTGATGGCAGCGACGGCCGCGGCGAGACGGGCCGGGTCGGTTTCGATCGCGTCGAGCAGTTTGATGGCGACATCAGCTCGATCAATCGCGCTCCGCGCCTCCTTGTCCGATCGAAAGACAGGGAGGGTGGTCAGGTCATAGTCGGCCTTGGTGCGCAACAGCCCGAGCCGCTCGAGCGTTTGGCCGATTCGCTTCAGGTCCGCATCAGACGGATAGCTGTAACGTGCTTTGACAAAATGATGGACGTTCTCGTGCCGGGCAGAAACGAAACCCCAACGGGCGAGAACCTCCCGTGCCTCCAGGAACAAGGCATAGTAAGCCTTCCCCGCCGTCCCCCGCCAGTGTTTCTCCGTTCCTCCCTGCGCGATCTCGCGGGCCAACTCAAGGTATTCCCTCCCCTGCATTCTCCGGTTCCTCGACGGTGAAGAGGGCGAAGTTTATATAGCGGCCGCTCGCAGAGCGGCGCGCAGCCGCCCCGAGCACGGCCCCACAACGAGGGGGCCCCAATCGGACAAGATCAACCCGACCGTGTATCAGAGGTCTACAGACACTATGCGCCAGGTGGTCCGGACCTGTCGTGCAGGCAGAACATTTTTGTCCCGCCGCTCAATCGAGCAGTCCTTCCAGCTCGCGGCGCAGCCGGCGCAGCACCCGGCCCTTGGCAAGGTAGACGGCGTTCTCGCTCAGGCCCAGTTCGCCGGCCACCTCGGCGGCGGGCCGCTCGTTCACGACGCATTCCCAGAAGGCTTGCCAGCTCGCCGGCTGGAACTCGCTGCGCATCAGCTCCATCGCCCGCCGTACCAGGTACTGCCGGTACTCCGCCTCGTCGATGGCCTCGGTGGTGTCGGGAACAGACACGGCGCCCAGCGCTGCCGTGTCCGCCGACCGGGCGCGCGCGGTCCGCCGGCGCTGCATCTCCCGGCACTTGTTCACGGTGACCGTCCACAGCCAGCCGCGGAAGCTCTTGTGCCGGTCGTAGGTGAACTCCGGCAGTTTCTGCACCAGGATGGTGAAGACGTCCTGCACCAGGTCGGCCGCATCGGACTCCTGCAAGCCCAGGCGCCGGGTCCAGTCGCACAGCAGCGGCGTGTACAGCTCGACCAGCCGGTCCCAGGCTGCGCGATCCGCCGGCTGGCGCAGGCGTTCGAGCAGGCTGACGGGAGTGATAGTGATCACGGAGCCCACGACCTGGGAGCGCCAGGGACAGGCGCCCCTGCGAGCACCTGCTTGATCCTCGGTTCCGCTAGATAGCTCCCCGCAAGAGGGAAAGTGAAGTGTCGGGGGTGGCATGCTTTCGCGGCCTTCTGTGGCTGGGTCCTTGTCCCCGACAGCGCGGGCCGCGAAAGCATGCCACACCCACAACCACTTTCCCTGTTCTGTGCGGCTAGTTAGTGGGGAAGGGTACTCCTGTCATCGTACCCCTGGGCAGAAACGGCCGGCAAGGGCATTCCTCGGAATCTCGCCGCCGGGAAGATTGTTTTGTTCCGTCTCTCGGCGCCGCGTTACCATCAATTTGAATCTTCCGCGAAACAGAGAACCTTCGCCGCTTGCGCCAGGAACTGGACGGCCTGTTCGACTGACCCCGCCAGGTCCTCCACGGGCGCGACGAGGTGGCGCACGATGACCCCCGGACTGCACAGCAGCGACGCCCTCGCGCCGCTCCGCAGCCGGCCCGATTGCCGGTGCCTCGTCGCGGAATAAGTGCCTGACGATGTTCGTGACAGCCTGAACGTCAGGCTGGAAAGCCTGACCTCCATTCGTGCCGGCGTCATGGCTCCTTCCGGCATGGATCTGCCGGGACTGCTTCCCTCAGGAGGCAGTGAACTTGCTGGCCTGGGCTTCTGAGGGGAGAGGCTGTTCCGTCGTCTCGCTCAGGATGGTCACCTGACCGCGGTCGTCGCGCTCGACGCGGGCCGACAGCACGACCGGCGTCTCGCCCAGGACCTCGCGGGCCAGGGCGGCGTAGTCCTCGGCACCGTGGCTCTTCGGCGCGTAGCCGAAGATCGACTGTCCGAAGCTCGGACACTCCGCCAGCTTAATGTTGCGGCGGACGCGCGGCCCGAAATCGCGGGCGCTCGCCCACGGCGCGTTCGTGCCGCGGCTCTTGTCGAGGTACGCCTGAAGGTCCGCCACCACCTCCTGCGCCAGCTTCGTGCTCGACTCGAACAAGCACAACACGATGCCCGTCACCTTCAGCGCCGGGTTGATGCGCTTGGCGACCAGGGCCGTCGTCTCGAACAACTTGCCCATGCCGTGCAGGGCGAGGAAGTGCGGCTGCAGCGGGATGAATACCTCGCTCGCCGACGCCAGGGCGTTCAGCGTCAGCACGCCCAACGAGGGAGCGCAATCCATCACGACGAAGTCGAACGCGCCTTCCTCTTGCAGCAGCATGTCGCGGAGGATGACCTCGCGGCCGACCACACCGGCCAGTTCCACCTCGGCGGCGGCGAGGTTGATGTCCGAAGCGGCGATCCACAGGTTGTCGCCGACCTTCTTGCGCACCTCGGACAGCGGCTTCGAGTTGACCAGGACGTCGTACATCGATGGCGTCGAGCCGTCGGGTTCGATGCCGAGGTGGGTCGTGGCGTGGGCCTGCGGGTCGAGGTCAAGGACGCAGACACGCCGGCCGCACTCGGCCAGCGCTGCCGAGAGGTTCACGGCGGTCGTCGTCTTGCCGACACCGCCCTTTTGATTGAGGATCGCGATCCGTCGCATGAGAGGGGCCCTTCCGTGGGAAACCGTTGCGCCACCAGCGCGGATTATAAAGAAGCCGGGAAAACCGGGAAACCCCAAGCTCCCGCCGCGGCAGCGGCGACGCATACAATGAAGAAGAGATTCCCGCCGTCCTAAATACTCACATTCCGCACCCTCGTTTCGAGGTTTAGCGGTAGCCCAGTTCGCCCAGATTACCGGAATGCCGGTTTTTCAGGGGAGTGACAGATGACTGTCACAGTTGTACAGTGAAGTGACACTGCAATGTCACCTCTCACAC
>JACOUH010000168.1 GCA_016177925.1 Planctomycetota bacterium
CCGGTCCCTCGCTGACGCTTCGGGTTAGTGTGCGACCCGGCCGCGAACCGCTCTAACCCGCCGAACGGCCGGCGTACGCCGGCCGTTCACTAACTCACCCGAAAGGACCCGCAATGTCCACAGACTCCACGAACCCTGGCGCCACGCGACGGAGCTTCCTGAAAACGTCCGCGGCGGCCGGTGCCGTCCTTGCCGTCGCGCCGGCGGTCCACGCCGGCGGTGGCGACACGCTCAAGATTGGCCTGATCGGGTGTGGCAGTCGCGGCAGCGGCGCCGCGGCCCAGGCGCTCAACGCCGACAAGAATGTCAAGCTCGTCGCGATGGCCGACGCTTTCGAGGATCGCCTGCAGAGCAGCCTTGCTACCCTCAAGGATGACGAGAAGATTGCGGCCAAGATCGACGTCAAGCCGGAACGCTGCTTCGTCGGCTTCAACGCCTACAAGGACGTCCTCGCCAGCGATGTCGACGTCGTGCTGCTGACCACGCCGCCGCACTTCCGCCCGCTGCACTTCGACGCGGCGATCAAAGCCGGCAAACATGTCTTCGCCGAGAAGCCCGTCGCCGTCGACGCCCCCGGCGTGCGCTCCGTGCTGGCCACCGTCGAGCTGGCGAAGAAGAAGGGACTGGCGGTCGTCTCGGGCCTGTGCCTGCGCTACGACAACGGCTTCCGCGAGACCGTCAAGCGCATCCACGGCGGGGCAGTCGGCGACGTCGTGGCGCTGCAGGCCAACGACTACCGCGGCTCGAACTGGGGCAAGCCGCGCAAGCCCGAGTGGAGCGACATGCAGTACCAGATGCGCAACTGGTACAACTTCACCTGGCTGTCCGGCGACTTCAACGTCGAGCAGCATGTCCACTACCTCGACATCTGCGCCTGGCTGATGAAGAACGAGTACCCGGTGCGGGCCATCGGCACGGGCGGGCGGCAGGTCCGCACCCGCGCGGAGTACGGCCACATTTACGACCACTTTTCGATCGTCTACGAGTACGCGGGCGGGGCGAAGCTATTCAGCAACTGCCGCCAGCAGCCCGGGTGCAGCAACGACATGAGCGCTGTCGTGCTCGGCAGCAAGGGCCGGGCGGGCCTGTCCGAGCGCCGCAAGGGCCTCGTCATCCACGCCGCGACCGACTGGTTCTACAGTGGCCCGGAAAACAACATGTACCAGACCGAGCACGACGAGCTGTTCGCGTCGATCCGCGCCGGCCGCCCGCTCAACAACGGGGCATACATGGCGAGGAGCACACTGCTGGCGATCATGGGTCGCATGGCCGCCTACACCGGCAAGGCCATCACCTGGGACATGGCCGTGAACTCCAAGGAAGAGCTGAAACCACCGCGCTACGACTGGGACGTCAAGCTGTCAGTGCCGCCCGTCGCCATGCCAGGCCGCACGCCGTTCGTTTGATCAAGGATTCTTGTTCCCCTCACCCCACTTCCCCGGGCTCGCGGACTCGCCCGGGGCTCTATTCCGGTCGCCCCGAGGGCTCCAGAACCCCGAGCCCGGAGGGCGACGCAATAAAGCCCCGGGCGAGTCCGCGAGCCCGGGGGAGAGCATATCGGGGTGCGTTCGCCATGCCTTTCGCAGACCTCAATCCTCTTGAATGGACGCTCTACGGCGGCATAGAAACGATCGCGGGCCTGATCCTCATCGCCCTGCTGCTGGTCTTCATCAGCGGCCCTGCGCGCCGGAAGATCCGCTGGGTGGTGCTATTCCTGGCCATACACGTGGTGCTGCTGGCGGTACGGGTGCCGTTCCCGGACGACAGCGCCCTCCCCGAAGTGCTGAGGTTCCTCGCCCACTTTCTGCTGCTCTCCTCCCTCGGCCTGGGCGTCTTCCTGCTGCTGACCTCGTCGCGGCTGAGCCGATCTTTCCTCCCGGCGCTGCCGCAAATCTTTCTCGACATCGGCCACAGCCTCGTCTATGCCATCGCCTTCCTGATCGCCCTTGGCTCCTCTGGTGTCAAGCCCACGGAACTGTTCGCCGGCTCGGCGCTGCTGACGGCGGTCGTCGGCCTGTCGCTGCGCGACACGCTGGGCAACCTGTTCGCCGGCCTGGCCATCCAGGCACAGCGGCCCTTCGAGATCGGCGATTGGATTCAGTTCAACAAGGAGACCACGCAGATCGGCCAGGTCGTCGAGATCAACTGGCGGGCGACCAAGGTCGTGACGCAGGACAAGGTCGAGATCATCGTGCCCAACGGCTTGCTGGCCCAGGCACCAATCATCAACTACAGCCGCCCGACCACGACCACGCGCCGCACCGTCTACGTTCATGTCCCCTACGAGATTCCGCCCTTGCGGGTCAAGGAGATCATCAAGGCGGCGTTGACGGACACCCCGGGCGTGCTGACCGACCCATCGCCGTCGATCAACACAAGCGGGTTCGACGACCGCGGCGTGCAGCTTTGCGTTCGCTTCTTCATCAACGACTTCAGCAAGCGGGGAAGGCTCGAGTCCGCCGTGCGCGACCGCATCTGGTACGCGCTGGTCCGTCACGACATCGACATCCCGATTCCGCCCCGCGCCGTCCACGTCTCCAAGGCGGGCCGGGGGGCCGTGTCGCGCAGAGAGGAAAAACGCGTCGCCCAGCAGGAGCGCGCGCTGGGCTACATCGACTTCTTCGACCACCTCCCCGACGCCATCCGGCGGCGGCTGGCTGGGCGGGCGCAAACGCGGCTGTACGCCGAGAACGAAGTGATCGTCCATCAAGGTGAAAAGGGGGAGGAATTGTTCATCCTCCTGTCCGGGGAGGTGGCCGTGACGGTTGCTCAGCCGGGCGAGGACCCGGTCGAGCTGAGCCGCCTGAAGAAGGGCAACTTCTTCGGCGAGATGGCGGCCCTGACCGGCGAGCCGCGCACGGCGACGGTGCGGGCAACGCGCGAGTGCGAACTGCTGGCGATCGGCAAGGCAGCCCTCGCCGAGGTGTTCGAGTCGTCGCCGGAGCTGGCCGAGCACGTCTCGCAGACGATCGCCCGCCGCCAGGCGAACCTGAACGCGCTGCTCTCCGAGCACGCTCCCTCGCACCCGCAGGTCGTGGCCGAGCACAGCCATCGCCTGCTGCAACGCATCAAGGAGTTCTTCTCGATATGACCGCAGCGGAGAAGGGTTTGGTCATCGGCTCGGCTTCAGGAACCAGTCGCCCTGCGTTCGCTGGATCGTCTCCGGGGCGAGCATGGTTTCGCCGGTGAGCTTCCCGATGGCCCAGCCACACGCATTCTTGACAGGGTCGTCGGCGGAGGGCTTGCGGTCGGCGCAGTACAGGCGCAGACTCGGCAGGGCCTCCTTGGCCCCGAGGCGGGCGAGGGTAATGGCGCACATCCGGCGGACCTGGGGCAACTCCTGTGGGCTCGCGGTGCCCGCGTTGAGCCGTCCCTTGAGCTGGCCGGCGAGTTCGCTGTCGGTCTTGCCCTCGTGGATCAGACCGAGCGCCCAGATTGCCGCGGCGCGCGACTCGGGGCCTCCGGATTCATTCCCCGGGCGAGGGATAAAGTCTCGCAGCAGCTTGTCGGCGCGTGCGTGCTTTTGCTGCCCCAGGAACTGGTTGAGCTGAGAGAGCTGGTGGTCGAGCACCTCCAGGGGAACTTTCTTGGGTCCCCCCGAGCCGGCCAAGAGTGGCGGGGCCGCCTCCTTGATGTAATCCACAACACCGTCTCGCGTTTCCTTCACGTTCAGTTTGCGCAGTCCCCACGCGGCCGTAACGAGCACCTCCGGCCGATCCGACACCAGCAGTTCGACGAGCCGCCTCGCCGCCGGCTTGTGATCGAGCTGGGTCAGCAGGATCGCCGCCTGCTCCTGACCGCGCCACTCGTCCTCGTTCAGCACCCGCATCGCCTCGGCGATTACCCGATCCCGCAACTCCTTTTTCTTGGCCAGTTCGTGCAGGAATCGGCCGGCCTTGACACGCACGTCGGCGTGCTTGTCGTCGAGGCGATCGGCGAGCAGGCGGAGGTGCTTCTCGGTCGGCTGCCGGAACAGGACGTCGACCCCAAGCGAGCGAACGTTCGCGTCCTGGCTGGCGAGGACCTTGTCGAGAGCGGGCAGGATCAACTTCGGATCGATCGCAAGGAGGCGGGTGATGGCGACGACGGCGACCGACGGCTCCTCGTCGTCGGCCAGGCGCTGCAGGAGACGGACGGCCGGGTCGCTCCTGTGGCGGTGCAGCAGCGAGGCGGCGGCGAGGCGGGCGACGAGGCCGCGCGGTGTAAGGTCGTCAGCCAGGCGCCCGGCGTCAGCCTCCAGGCCATCGCTGCGGAGGGCCCCCAGGGCGCGGGCGGCCTCGACGCGGAGTTGCCCGGACGCAGCAGCCGAGATGACGATCGCGCGGAGGCGGTCGACGGCCTTCGCTTCTCCGACGGCTGCCAGCCCGCGGATGGCGAGCACGAGGCTCCATGAGGGAGTTTCCGGATCGCCAAGGCGTTCGAGCCACCCCTCACGCGCAGGCCGGTAGTCCCACCGTGCCAGGGCAGGCTCGACGGTGTTTCGCATCTCGGCGCCGCCCGCCCACGCGATCCGCAGCAGACTCGGGGCCGCGTCGCGCGCCTCCAGGGCGACGAGCGCACGCGCCACGGCGAGCCGAACCGTCGGATGTTGGTCCGGCTGATCGACCGCCGCGCGGAAGGGCGCGATGAACACCTCGAGGCCCTCCACGCGGCGCTGGCGCGCCCGGACCACCGCGTCGGCGATCCGGCAGCGCGTCTCCGCCTCCGCTCCCGGCCGCTCGAAAGCCTTCAGCCACAACGGCAGCGCGTCCTTCGGGAACACCGTGACGATCTCTGGACCAGGCGTAGCGGGCGCCTTGTACATCGGCGAGTCGATCAGCTTGTCGAAGGCCCGGGCAGGAATGGCCACAAAAAACACGAAAAGACACAAAAAGGGAATTCGGAAAGCGCGGCACAGGGAAACTCGGGAGAGGGGGCCATCAGGGCGGTTCTCTCTGGCGGGGTGCCTCATGAGGGGTGCCTTTTGTTGTGCCTTTTCGTGTTTTTTGTGGCTATTTCGCTTTGTCATTCTGGCCGGTACAGTTGCCACGTCCGCACGGCCAGGATCACGAGCAGGGCCACGCAGGCCGAACCGATGATCCACCAGTTGGCCGGCAGCAGTTCGTAGCGAGCGAAACCCGGCGTCGCGGAAGCCTGGAGAGCAGCAGCCACGGGATCGATGGTCAGGACCGCCTCGACGGTCGGATGGCCGAACGGGGCCTCGCGGCCCAGCCAGACCAGCAGCGGCCCGCCGCAGACAGCCAGCAGGCTCAGGTACGAGGCGGTGGTGGCGGCGGCGGTCGAGCGGAACAACGTACTGACCGCGGCGCTGAGCAATACCGCGAACACCGCCGTTAGCCCCAGGCAGATCACCACGCGACGAACCTGGTGGATCAGCTCCGGCTTGATCGTCATCATGACGATGTAGCCGGGCAGGGTGGCACAGAGCAGCAGCAGCAGCGGCCAGGCGACGCTCAGCAGCTTGCCGCGCAGGATGGTGCCCGGCGACAGCGGCGTCATCATCAGCAGCTGCCAGGTGCCGCTCTCGCGCTCGGCGCTGACCAGCCCCGCCGCGAGGCTCGGGGCGAACAGGATCAGTAAGGCAACCTGGAACAGGACCAGCGCGCCGCCGACGACCTCGATGCCCCATCCCAGGGCGCCTGTGAGCGCGATGTAGCTGAGGCCCAGCGACAGGATCGCACTGGCGGCGAGCAGTCGCATCGTCCAGTGCGAGCGGCCGAAGCGGCGCGAGCGGAACTCCTTCACCATGACCGGATTGACCCAGGCACTCGTGCTGCCCGAGCGGCGCTGCGGGTCAAAAAAGAACAGGAACAGCACGCGGCGGAAGAACTGCCCCGCCTCGGAGCGATCCTCTGTCATCACGCCCGCCGACCGCGCCCGGTCGAAGAGCTTGTGATTGAGCCCCGCCACCGTGACCGCCGCACAGATCACACTGAAGATCGCGGCGAGAAACAGGTAGCGCAGGAAAACGCCGGAGCCGGCAGAGATGCCGTGCGAGCCGACGTCGCCCTGTCCCAGCACCTCCATGACGGCGGGGACCGGCGACAGGCAGCGCAGCCAGGAGGCGGACTCCACCAACGGCCCTGTCTTGCCGCGCAGCAGCGCGTGCGGCGCCAGCGTCACGACGCACAGCACCAGCACGAGGGCGTAGGTGGCGCGGAGGGCCCCGTCGGTCGACTGCGCCCGGCTGCTCACCAGCAGGGCCAGCGTTGTCAATTGCAGGGTGGCGATTCCGAGGACGGCGTAGAGCGCCCCGATGCCGCCCTCGCCGCCCGTCCCGCCCAGCGCGTAGCAGGCGGCGGCAGCGGGTAGGGTCATGGTCAGCAGGACGGCGGTGAAGCCGAGGGCCCCGCCGAGCTTGCCGGCGTAGATCGACCAGGGCCGCATCGGCGAGTTGAGCAGCAGGGCCAGCGTCCCCTTCATCTTCTCGCGGACCAGGGAAGTCGCCGGAAAGGCCGGCACCAGCAGCAGGATGCCGGCCAGTAGCCCGTAGCCGAACACGCGCAGCACTTGCATCGAGCGAGCGCCGCTGAGGTCGGCCACCTCGCCGGTCGGCCAGCGGAGCAGGACCAGCAAGGCACAGCCCAGGGCCAGGCCCAGTTGCAACGCCACCGCCCTCCGCGTACGCAGCACTTCGAGCAATTCGCGACGGATGATCGGGTTCAACGCAGTCCCCCTCGCTGGCGCGTCGGGCTAATCGGTCCCTCGCTCGCGCTTCGGGCTGGTTCGGCCTCGCTCGCGTTTCGGGCTAGTTCGCCCTCTTGCTCGTCCGATTCGGACGAGCGGGCCACGGTCATGAACGCTTCTTCCAGGTCCGTCGCCACTTCGCGGAACTGTGTCACGCCGACGCCCGCGGCAACGAGAGCGGTCAGCAGCCCGGCTAGTTCCTCCTCGCGCTTGGCGGTGCGGAAACGTACGACCGCCTCGGCCGGCGCGGGACTGATCTCCGCGCCAGGCTCAACGTACTTCTTCACCACCTCCACGACGCGGTCGATCCGATCGGCGTTGGTCAGAAGGATTTCCATCGGCCGCAGCGGGTGGAGCTGGCGCGTGATCTCCTCGAGGGTGCCGAAGGCGCGGAGCTTGCCGCGCGTGATGATGGCCACGCGCTGGCAGATCCGCGCCAGCTCCGGCAGGACGTGACTGGTGACGAGCAGCGTCTTGCCGCGTTCCGCCAGGTCCAGCAGCAGCAGCCGCATCTCGATGCGGGCCTGCGGATCGAGGCCGTTGGCAGGCTCGTCGAGGCTCAGCACCTCGGGATCGTGCAGGAGCGTGCGGGCGATGGCGACGCGCTGCTTCATCCCGTGGCTCAGCGCCTCGACGTAGAGGTCGTGGTACGTCGACGCCCCCGCCGTTTCGAGTACCTCGTCGATGCGCCTGGCCCGCTGCTTGCGACGGATGCCGAAGGCCGCCCCGAAGAAATCGAGGTACTCGCCGACACGCATGTTGTCATACGAGCCGAACGTATCGGGCATGTAGCCGACCAGCCGCTTGAGCTTGCGTGCCTCGCGGACACAGTCAGCGCCGGCGACCCGGGCCGAGCCGCTCGTCGGCCGCGCCAGCCCGACCAGGATCTTGATCGTGGTCGTCTTGCCGGCACCGTTGGGACCGACGAAGCCCAGGATCTGCCCGCGCTCGACAGACATCGTCAGGCGGTCCAGGGCGACGAAACGCCCGTATTGCTTCGTCAGTTCCTTGGTCTCGACGACGGGTTGGCCCGAAGGCATGGTTGTTCTCCCTCGCTTGCGCGTCGGGCTAAGGGGTCCCTCGCTGGCGCCTCGGGCGGGTTCACCTTGTCCCCACGCGGCCGCTGACCTCGAGTTCGAGGTACTCGATCGTCCACTTCTCGTCCTGCCCTTCGTCCTTGGCGGTGGCGCTGGCCCGGAGCGGCTCGCTCACGTTCAGGTTCAGGTTCAGGCCGCCCTCCGTATCCAGATGCAAGAATCGTTTCTCGGCGATCTCGACGTGGAGGGGGTCCAGCGGGCTCTCCGCCCGGTGCAACTCGACGATGTGGCCGTCCGCGGGGGCGGCGATCGTCACCCGCCGCGACGGGGCGGTGATCGAGAGGGAGAGCCGCGCGCTGGAAGTGCGTCTCGACCGGGCTCGCCCAGGCGAGCAGGACCGTGCGGTCGTCCGGGCGCTCGTTCTTCGAGGAGAGCAGGACCGTGCGGTCATTCGGGCGCCCCTCCTTCAAAGGCAGGAGGAACTTGCGGTAGAGCTTCTGTCGCCCCTGCTGCCGGTCGCTGAGCACGGCCCCCGACAGGAACTGCCCCACCGGAAGGACGTCGGCCGGGCCGGCCCGGAAGCTGCCGTCGGGCCGCAGCCGGACCGCAAGGCTGCGGCTGCCCGGCGTGCTGATCACCGCATCGGCAAGGTCTCTTGTGTAAGGGCCGGCGGTCAGTTTCCCCTCGAGGCCGTCGGGGCCGAGGCGAGCCACGGCGGTCATCGGCTCGCCCGTGCGGACGGTGCGACGGTACGGCGCCAGCCGCACGCCGGCCGGCAGACCCAGGTCCTCCCAGTGCCAGGCGTCCATGTCTGTCTGCACGCGGCGCCGGATCTTGCCCTCGACGCCCGCCATGTCCAGGTTAAAGAACCCGCCTTGTTCGGCGGCGGCGTCTGCCGGCCCTGCGTCGGGCCGATACACGGCGACCAGCCCGTGGACCTCCGCCTCGGAGGTGCCCGAGACGGCGTTGACGACCTGGGCGGTGGCTACCGTTGGCGGCACCGCTCGCCGCGACAACTCGCCCAGGAGCACGAGCACGCCGGCGGCCCCGAGGGCGGCCGCGGGCGCCAGCCAGCCCAGCAGCTCCGGGCGGCGCGACCTCCGCAGCAGGAGGCCAAGGGCGAGCGTGGCCAGCAGGAACGCGGCGAAGACCAGGCCAACGGTGCCGCGGCGGACAACCGAATAGCCGATCTCCTCGGTCAGCGCCGGCTCGAAGGCCTCGGCCGGGAAGGTTTCCCTGGCCGGCTGCATCTCTTTCGTGATCGCCTCGAGGGGCGGCAACGGAGCGGGATGGTCGGGGTGGTTCTTCCCGTACAAGCCGCGCGGGCCCAGCGTCGTGAACACGACCTTTCCCTTGCCCACTCGCCGCATGAACCAGACCGGCCAACCGTTGACGAGATGCACCGGCGAACTGTTGATGAGATGCTGGGCCCGCTCGCCGGGCGGCAGCAGGACGCGAACGAACTCGACGGGCCGCTCGTGATGTTGCGGTTCTGGCCCTGGGGTGCGCAGGCCAGAGGTCTGGGTCTCCACCTCGAAGTCGGTCAGGCCGACGTGATCCACGACCTGGAAATCGAGGGCCTCGCCCAGGAGCGGGGCGAGCGCTTCCGGCTCGATCTTGTCGAGCATCACCCAGAGTCGTCCGCCGCGCTGCAGCCAGTGCCGCAGCGCTTGCGCGCCGGCAGGGTCGTCCGCGATCCGCCGCGAGGCGAGGAGGACGTGATGGATTCCGTCGTACCCTTCGGCCGTGGCCGGCAGGGGCCCGGGAGCGATCTGCTGGATCTGTTCCGACTTCAGTCCAGACGCGCGGCGGAACGTGCGAGCCAGGCGGAGGGCCTCTGTTTCTCGCGATTCCGGGCGGGGAAGCTCGCCGAACCCTGGCGTCTCGGGCGCGGCGTCGTCGAGCAGGAGGGCCGTCGTGATCGCAGGCGGCTGATTCGGGGGCGCGGGCGGCTGATAGTTCATCCCCTTCGTGTGGATGCGCTCCTCACCCGTGAGCGGGACCCAGTGGTCCTCTCCGGTGGTGCGGTCATAGAGCAGGACCTCGACTTCGTGTCTGGGGACGGCCTTCTCCAGGCCCGGCGGGCCGACGAGCATCCACGTTGACAGCGTCGCGTGAGCGGGCACCCAGACGTCGCGGCCGTACCAGACATCCGGCTGTCCCTTGTGAGAGAGGAGGACACGGGCGCGCCGGTCCGTGTCGCCGAAGTTCGTCACGCTGAAGTCGTAGGTCCCCCAACTCTCGGTCACGAACTTGCGGACACCGCCGGGGCTGGGACCGTCGAGCCGCAACGGAGATTGGCGATCCTGGGCCGGCACCCTCGCGGGACAGCAGAGCAGGGCGAGCCAGGCATACGCGACGAAACGCCAGCACGGCGCCAGCACCCCGACGGCCGCGCGAGGGAGGAGAGGTCGATCAGGAGAGGACATTGCGTGTCCCGGTCTCGAGTCTTCAGGAAGGGCACGGACCGGCGAGGCGTTGCCGGTCCTGTGACATTACACGCCCGAGCAGGGACAAGCAAGAGTGCGAAGAAAACCATCCGACGCGCACACAAGCCCGACGCGCCAGCGAGGGACGCAGATCACCCTCGCTGGCGCGTCGGGCTTGTGCAGCCCGCGCGGGGGTTACCAGCCGAGCTGGAACTGGCTGCGGACCAGGTAGCCGTCGACGCCGGGGATGAAGCCCGCCGCCGACTGGCCGCCGCCGGCCGGGTTGCCGCCGTTGTAGAAGCTCAGGTCGGTCTGGAACTTCATGTTGTGGCCCTTGAAGTAGTAGTTGAAGCCGACGGCGAACTCTTGCGCCTCCTGATCGCGACTGAACCCGTTGGGGTACAGCCGCACGGTCGCCGGGCCGCCGGCAGCGGCGGTCGGGATGCCCAGGGCGGTCCGCTGCGCTGCCGACAGCGTGGTGAACGCGCCGTCGCCGCGGATGTTGCCGCTCTCGCCGCGCACCACCGAGTAGCGCGCCACCAACTCCAGCTTCTTCGGGATCACGAAGTAGCCACCCTGGACCAGGGTGCCGTAGTCGACGAGGGCGCCGTGGTTGAACAGGGCCACGTTGGTCAAGGCGTTGCTGCCAACGTTGTTGACGCTGTACAAGATCGGCCGCTCGCGCCCGGTGGTCAGGTCCTTCTCACCGCGGAAGTTGTTCACCGTGCGCAGCCACGAGTCGCTGGTCAGGCTGAAGCCGCGCCATTTGAAGGAGGCGAAGCCCTCGAAGTTGTAGCTGTCGAAGGCATCGACGGCAAAGGCGCTGGTGCCAGCCACGGCGGCCACCGCCGGGGACACGCCGCCGCCGTTGAGGACGCCGGTCAGGGTGCCGCCGCCGTTGGGCGTGGGGGGAATCGTACGGACACGGTCGAGTTCGGCCTGGGTGTAAATGCTGCGCCGATCCATCGGCACCAGGTTGGAGCTGGCCCCGACGCGCAGTACCGGGTTGCACGAGTAGTCGAGGTCGGACAGGCCGGCGCCGTACAGCTGCCATCGCTTCCTCTGCTCGTCCCAGGTGCCACCGAAGTCGTACCAGAAACCGAGGTTGAAACCGGGCAGCCGGTCCATCTGCAGATAGGGTGTCTGCGTCTCGTTGCCGTTGGTCATCAGCGCGTTCACGAAGAGGCGATCCTCTAGCTCGTAGATCTGGATGCCGGCAGCCATCAACAAGTTGTCATCCTCACCGTCGAAGAACCAGGTGGCCATCGCGAACTCGACGAACTGCTCGCGGCCGCTGCCGCCGAGGCCCCCGGTGCGGCCTGCGCTTCCTCCGGCGAACTCCTCAATGCCGAACATCGGCTTGAGCTTGCCAACGATCAGCCCGTAGGTGGGCTGGTAGGGGACTGTCCCTTCGGGGCAGTCGCAGCCGCAGCCCTTTTCCGACCAACAGGGATGGAAATCGTAGGCGATCCAACCTTCAAAGAACCGGACCGCGTGATCGACGTTGGCGATGCCCTGGCCGCCCTCGACGTTGCCGATGGGGTTGGCGAAGGAGTTCTGCCGCGCGTCGATGCCGCCGATGCCGCGCGTGTTCCCGTCATACGTCAGGTTGAAGCGCAGGTTGGGGTCGAAGAGAGAGCCCGACAGGATCAGTCGCGCCCGCTTGACGAGCAGGGCGGACTCGTCGCCCACCGTGTTCCTGCCGGTGTCGAAGTTGGTGAAGTGGTTGCGCGTGTCGGTGACCTTGTAGCCGTAGTAGTCGTTCTGCAGTCGGCCGTGGATCTGCAACTCGAACGGGATCTTGCCGTCGTCGGACCAGTTCGTGTAGGACGGGTTGCGGTTGCTGCGGATCACGAAGCCATTGCCGTCCTCAAAGCCGGTCTGCACCCCCGACGGCATGCCAGCGCCGGGGTGGTCACGCAGGTACTTCTCGACGATGGCGTTGACCGCGGACTCGTCGGGCTTCTTGTCGTCCTTCTTGGGTGCGGTGGTCGCGCCGGCCGAGGTCTGCGGGTCGGTGGTGACCAGGTCGTCTCCCTGTGTCGCCTTCCGCGTCTCTTCGAGGAGTTTGCGCAGCTCCTGAATCTGCTTCTCCTGCGTTTCGAGGCGGACTTTCAGGTCGGAGAGATCGTCGGCGCGTCCTGCGCCGGTGAAGGTCAGGAGCCCCGCCCACGCGCAGAGCAGAAGCTTGCGCAACGGGATCGTTCGATTCCTCCACATTGCCCTCGGACCTCCATGTGTCGGGGTATGCTCGGCTCATCCCCCCGCGCCTCACGATTGCCTCCCGGCGCGAACGAGGAAGGTTTCCTTGTATGAGTAAGATTCGGTGGTTGGGGGAAGTCCCGACGATGAAGATTCAATGCGCTGAGCGAGGATGCTGTGAAGCCTGGGAAACCTGCCGGAAGGAGACGTCCGCACTGATGCGGACGGGAGGGGATGGCATGCGCCGCGGCGGACTTTACGGCCTTTTCTTTCTGAACGGATTTCCTGCGGCGGAAACTGTAGGACGGATTTCAATCCGTCCTACAAGAATCGCTCGACTTGTCGGCGAACTGCTACTGGCCGCGCTGCATGAGCAACGCCGGAGCGGGGATGACTTCCGCGGGCTTTGGGAAGACATTTATCTCGTCTGGGGCGGGGTTGCGTGGACGGTCACCCCCGCGCGGTGGCAGCGCGCCCTCGCCGGGGTCGGGGTTGGTGCCCGGGCCGCCCGGCGACACGGGGATACCGCTGGACCTTCCCGGAGGCGACCCGAGTGCCGGGAAATTGACAAGCGCGTACTTCTCGCGAGCGTCGGGCCGGCCGGGGATGAACTTCTTGGCCTTCAACTCGACGATCACCTTGTCACCGAAGGCGTACAGGTCCTTGTAGCACTTGCGGCGGCACAGGGTCAGCAGGTCGAGGGCCTCCGCCGCCCGCGCTCGCACCATGACGTGCGGGTCGATCTTCGACGAGATGTACAGCGCCAGCAGTGCCTCGTCGGTGTAGGCACTCTGTCCGTGAATGCTCCAGGCGGCCTCTTTTCGCACCAGCCAGCAGGGATCGTAGAAGAGGGCGCTGATAAGCGCTTCGAGGACGTCCGGGTCGTTGCAGAAGTCGGCGCACAGGCGGCTGCCGAGCTTCTTGACGGCTTTGATACGGACACAGCAGGTCTCGTCGCAGTTCAGCTTGTCGAGATACTTGTGAGCGTGGTCCTTGCCGAAGAGGCAAAGGTTGAGGCGCTTCTCACAGGGACACTTGCAGTTGGGGTTGTCTTCCGGCGGTTCGATGCAGTGCGTCTTGCAGCCGCACGGTAACCCCGCCCGGGCCGACACCGCCAGTCCAAACAGGACCGGCAGCGCCAGGAGAAAGAGACGTCGCACGGGTTTTCATCCTCCTTGATCCGCTGAGCGCCCCCGCTTCCTCGTTCCCAAGCACTGCTTGGGAACGAGGAAGCGGGGGCGCTGTCACGTCATTGTGGATCCGTTCTAACCATCGGAACCGAAGTCCGAGAGGCTGTGAGTCCACCCTCGCTCTGCGCGATTATGAAGAGGGTTTCACCGGCAGAACCGATCCGCGGCGCGCCGTAGGACCCTCCGCTATTCATCTCTCCGCGTGTCCGGAGAAGCGCTCAGGCGCCCCAGACGAAGGAGTCCGTGCCGTTCCACCACAAAAGACAGTTGCGGAGAAAGCGAGGGCGGGATACGATAGCGCGGTCAGTGATCCTTTGAACAGGTGAATCATGACCGGCCCAAAACCACTGCCCGAGCCGTCCGCCGAAGAAGGGCTCCGACTGTACCGCGCCCTGTGCAACCACGTCGCGACCGCGCCGTACGACTTCGCCGCCGCGTTCCTGCCGTCGCTGCTCGCCTGGGTCGAGGAACGACACCGGCAGGTTGACGAGCATCTCCGCCAGGACGCCGCTCACACGGCGATCCTCTCGTTCGTGGAGGACCCCACGGCGTATGACCCGTCCGGCCTCGACGTGGCCGGATACCTGCGGATGTCCACCCAGGGCGACCTGCGCAACCTCCTCCAGCGCGAGGCCCGCCACCATCGCCGCCGGGTTCCCTGGAAAGTTGTCGAAGATTCGCCCGACGCCGGGAAATATCTCGGAAGGGATGATGATGCCTCGTTCCGCCTCCGCATTGCTGAGGAGCAAGGGCCGAACGATCGCGCTTACGAGATCGTCTTTGCCGGGTGCAACGAGATCGAGCGGCGCGTCCTCGAATTGATGCACCGCGGCGAGAAGCGTACCCCCGTCTTCGCCGAGGTGATGGGGATCGGCGATCGGCCGAAAGAGGAGCAGCGAAAAGAGGTCAAGAAGATGAGAGACCGCCTTGACAAACGCCTGGACCGGGCGAAGGAGGACACATGAGCAATCCCCTGGAAGCCCTGGCCCGCCGCGTGGAAGACAACCCGTTCTTCCTCGCCTCGGTGCTGGCTCGCTACGCCCAGGCCGAGCGCCTCGACGACACCGGGCTGGCGAAGACTCTCGGCTGCACGCCCGAGACGCTGACCGCGCTGCGCCTGTGCCGCACCCCGCGGACAGAGGCACCTGGCTTCGGCGAAGATGTCGACTGCATCGCCGCCCGCTTCAATCTCGACGGGGACCGGCTCGCCGAGGTCGTTCGCCACGGGCAGGCGCTGGAGCACATGGCGGGGCCGTCAGCGTCGCGCGGCACCCTGCTGGCGGCCCGCGACGCCCAGGAGGACCAAGCGTCGGAGCCGCCCGAGGAGGGACCATGAGTACACCGCTGTGGGTGTGGGAATTGGCGAGCGACTTCTGGTCCTTGGCGGGGAAGCCCGAACCGTTTCCGCGCCAGCTTCGCAGCGCCGTCAGCCGCGCCCTCCCTGTCCGTATCCTCTCGATCACGGGCCTGCGCGTGGCCGGTGTCCTTGCGTGGTTGTCGGCCCGAGACATCGTTTGCGACATGAACGAGGCGGATCGTCGTCTGCGCGCCTGTCTCGTCGCCCGCAACGGCGATGGCTTCATCTTCCTCGACGCGTCCGACGACGCTGACGAGCAGCGCTTCTCGCTGGCGCACGAAATTGCCCACTTCCTGCGCGACTACCGCCAGCCGCGGCGGCGGGCCGAGCGTCTCTTGGGCCGGCGCGTCCTCGAGGTCCACGACGGCATCCGCCCACCGGAGCCGGGCGAGCGCCTGCATGCGCTGCTCGCCGGGGTGCCGGTCGGCTTTCACACGCACTTGCTGGCCCGCGACCGCGACGGCCGGGCGGAGGGGGCCGCGGCGACCGCCGAGCGCGAGGCCGACCGCCTTGCCTGGGAGCTGCTTGCCCCCACTGACGAGGTACTGGCCCGGTCTTCTGGCGACCGCGACCCGCGCCGGGCGGCGACCGCGACCCTGCGCGAGTTCTTCGTCCTGCCCGCGGCGCAGGCAGAGCGCTACGCCGCCGTCCTCCACCCCCCGGCGCCGCGCGGCGATCCGCTGCTGACGCGGCTTCGCGCGGCGGCGAGAAAAAGTGTCGAACTTCGGCCGTCGGCGCCGGAATAGAGAGGGAGGGATGAATCATGGCCGACAGCAACCCGACCTTCGCCCGCAGCCGACCGGCCGAACCGCCTGCCGGCGAGGCAGCACCGGTCCCCGATGTCGTGATCGGACTGCGGCCGGAGGACTACCGTGACGGCTTCGGCGAGGAGCTGGTCGAAACGCTCGACGTCGACAAGTGGCGGACCGGCCGCGACCTTGCCGCCGAGTACAGTCGCATGGAGGCCGAGGTGCGCGCTGCCGTCGAACGCGAGGACGACCTGCACCGTCGCCTTCGCGAGCGCATTCATCCGTACCTGGCCTGGGCACCCGGCGCTCCCAAGGGGGCGGGCGTTTACAAGGTCACTGTCGACGAGATCGAGGAGGTTCACCGCGGTTTGCTGTTCAACGGTGGGGTCGAGTGCTGCGACGGCAATAGCCATGTCCACGATACCCTCGCTCTGACGATCTTCCAGATCGGTGTCAGCCTGGTGTCGTACAGTGGCGACCAGGGCACCTGGTATCAGCGTCTGTTCCGCCGCGATCTGCGGCTCAGTCATGGTGACCCGGTCGCCGAGACGCTCGATATTTTGCAGCGGCGCAGCTGGCGGTCCGGCCTGCACCAGCCGGCGGCGCGCGACTGCCTGACCGAACTGGGCGAGCGGGCGATCATGTCGTTCGCCGAGCGGGCCGTCCTGCTGCGGCGTTCCAGGGGCGTCTGGCGCATGGGCCACGGCAGCCCGGCCCCGCTGGAGTTGCTGACCGGCGCCGGCAGCCCCGACCTGGCTATCGAGTCGATCCGCGTCATCCGCGCCCTGATCGAGGAACACCAGAAGTTCGTTTTCGTCCCCAGCGAGCCGGGCGACCGTGCCATGCTGAGCATCGGCGAGAGCCTGCACCCTCTGGAATACGCCATCGTCGGCGACTTGCGCGAGCGCCTCGAACTGGCGCTGGAGAACACCACGCTCAGCCCACAGGTCACCGTTGACCCGACCTGGGACGGTGTCGAACTATCGCCGAATCAGTGGCTGCGGAAGTTCCGTGACGAGGTGGCGCCGCAGGTCGTGGTCGGCGCCTACCGGGCAACGATGTTCGCCCCGGCCCGCCTCTTCTACGCTCACGTCGACCACGCCGACGTCGCGGCCCGCATCGCCCT
The DNA here is from genome assembly GCA_016177925.1 of Planctomycetota bacterium. Lineage (GTDB taxonomy): Bacteria > Planctomycetota > Planctomycetia > Gemmatales > Gemmataceae > JACOUH01. The sequence goes on from JACOUH010000168.1 coordinate 16,778, forward strand.
GGCCGACAGTATGCTGCAGGAGGAGCGTGGTTTTCCGCAGCTAATCGACCTGGCGGACCAACTCTGCCGGTCGGTCTACGGCGGCGGCAGCCTCAACGACCTGGCGTCGGCAGCCTACGCAGCGGCCGGCGTCCCGTTCCGCTACCAGTCCGAGCGCGCCACGCGCGCCCGCTGAGAGGAGTCTTCTCATGCCCCGTCCGACGAAGCCCTCGACGATGCCCGACCGAATGGACCCCGATGCCGGCGTCCCGCCGGAAGCCGTCGAGCCTTCGGTCGCTTCGCCTACGGCCTCTGCTTCCGCATCGGCGGAGCTGCGCCGCCGGATTCAGGAGGACATCGCCGAGGCGGGCGGGCCGGTCGAGGGACTGCCCGATGGCGCCGTCGGCGTGACGATGTTTGACCTGCCCGGCAGCGAGGACAACACGATCACGGTGCTGCTGAGCCGCGACAAACTGCAAACGGCGCCGGCCCAGGCGCTGGTGCGCATCGAGAGCCGCACCGACGGCCGTCGCTATCTCGGCGTGGTGACGGCAGGCCCGTTCGCCGAGCCCGACACGCTGCGCGGCGATGCGCCGGTCCTGAAGGCGGTGGCGACGCGCGGCGGCGAGTACCTGCCGCCGTACCACGGCCGCGTCCAGGTGAGCCTGCTGGGCGAGCAACTGGCCGACGGCACGCTGACGCCACCCCGACTGCGACCGCTGCCGCACAGTCCGGTGTTCCGCCTGACCGATGCAGAGTCGGCGGCGGTACTGCGGGCCGACGGCGACCTGCGCCTGGGCCTGGTGGTCGGCCACGAGTCGGTCGCCGTGTGCGTGCCGTCGACGTCGAAGGCAGTGCTGCCGCGCCACACTGCCGTGCTCGGCACGACCGGCGGCGGCAAGTCAACGACGATCGCCGGGCTGGTGCAGCAAGCCCAGCAGGCCGGTATGGCGGTGGTGCTGCTCGACGTCGAGGGCGAATACACCTTCCTACACGAGCCGACCGACGACCGCCACATGCAGGCAGGCCGCAAGGACCGCAATCTGCCCGTTGTGGGAGTGCCGAAGGATCGCATGGTGCTGTACCACCTCGCCGGCCGCGACACGAGCAACCCCGGCCACCCGAACCGCCGCGCGTTTTCGGTGCAGTTCGCGCGGCTGTCGCCGTACGCGGTGATGGAGATCCTCGACTTGTCCGACGCCCAGCAGGAGCGGTTCCTGAAGGCGTACGACCTCTCCAGGGACCTGCTCCGCGACCTCGGCGTCTTCCCGGCTCGAGGCAACGCCGAACAGGAGCGCATGGCGATGGAACTGGACGAGTTCGACAGGGGTTATCCCCGTCTCACCCTGTCGTTCTTGATCGACGTCGCCTCGGCGTGCCTGACGCAGGCGGAGAAGCCGGCGAAGGGCAGCAAGTCGCACGTCCCCGACGACAAGGCGGACCCGTTCCAGCCGCGCCACAAGTTGCTGCGATCGAAGGAGGGCCTGGACGCGCTGCGCAAGCGCCTGCACGCGACGGACATCCCGCCGAACGCGATCTCGTGGAAAGCGCTGCTGGGCCGGCTGGGTCGTCTGAACCGGCTGAAGGTCTTCTTCGACGAGGCCGACGGCCCTCGGCCGATCAACTACCGTGACCTGCTGAAGCCGGGGACGGTGTCGGTGGTCGACCTGTCCGACGCGGGGTTTTCGGAGCTGAACAACATCGTGATCTCGGACCTGCTGCATGGCCTGCAGGAAACTCAGGACGACGCGTATCAGGCGTTCGAGAAGGCGAAAGCAGCAGGGCAGGAGTCCGCGACGCCGTCGCGCGTGCTGTTCATCATCGAGGAGGCCCATGAATTTTTGTCGGACGAGCGCATCGACAAGACGCCGATCCTGTTTCAGCAAGTCGCGAGGGTGGCGAAGAGGGGTCGCAAGCGCTGGATGGGCCTGGTGTTCGTGACGCAGTTGCCACAGCATTTGCCGCGGCAGGTCTTCGGCCTCATCAACAGCTATATCCTACACAAGATCACCGACCCGCAGGTGGTGAGCACGCTGAAGCGAACCGTGGGCGATGTCGATGAGGGTCTGTGGTCGCGTCTGCCAGGCCTGGCCCCTGGTCAGGCAATCGTCTCATTCCCACACATGACGAGACCGCTCCTGATTTCGGTGGACCCTTCGCCGGCAAAGTTGCGGCTGGTGGACTGACGCAACAAGCCTGTGGCTGAAATGGTTCGCTGGCTGCTGTTGAACTTGGATGAGGCAGGGTTCAGGACGACAGGCTGCAAGGTGGGCCGAGCTCACTTCTGGCCAGGAAGACGTGGCTCGATGGCGGGGTCGAGTGGTTGCAGCTGACCGTTCTGGGCGAGTCGCGTCACCACGCGGACCAGGTAGTCCCAGTAGCCGGCCTCGCGCACCAGCGGGTTAGCGCGATACGCTCGCAGCCGCGCCTCGAAGGCGGCGACCTCCGCTCGCGTCTGCGTCCGCTTCTTGGCCACGTCCTGCTTCGTCTCGCTCTCCAGACGCTTCACCTCGACCTCGGCCCGGGTGCGGCGCTCCTGGGCGTCCAGGCGAGCCTGCTCGATCAGTGTGTCGCCCTTCGCCTTCGCCTCGGCAACCTCGTCGAACGCCACCTTCACCTCCGCCGGCGCCAGCAAGTGCGCGACGTTGACACTGCGCACGCGCACCCCGAGCCGATACTCCGCCAGCCGCGGCGGCAACCTTTCGAGCAGGTCCCGCGGCAGCAGCACGCGCCCCGTTTGCAGCACGTCGTCGACGAGTTGGCCCGCCACCCACTCGGCGAGCAGCGCCTCGGTCGCACGGGTGATCAGCTCCTCGACGCGGTCACGCTGTTCGACGTAGTCAACGACGGCATCGGGATCGACGGCATAATTGACGACCACCTGGACGTTGACCAGGTTGTGGTCGCCCGTCAGGAGCTGACCCGACGGCGTCTCCTCCCGCGGCCCCTCGTCCGCGACGCGATAGCCGACCGCGACGCGCCGCACCTGCTCGACCGCCACCCGGTCAACGCGATCGATGCCCCAGGGGAAGCCGACCCACAGGCCCGCCCGCGGCTGCACGTCGAGGACACGGCCGAACCGGCGCACCACCGCCCGCTCGCCGGGCCGGACCTCCGTCACGCCCGTCAGCAGCCAGGCAACGAACACGAGGGCGAGCAGCCCACGGACGACCCACTTGCGCCGCATATCAGCGGTCTCCCTCACGCGGCATCCTTGGCTGGCCTGTCGGGCGAGGAAAGAAGAGATCAAACAGCCAGGTCGAATAGATCTTCTTCCGCGCGTCCAGTCCCGCTTCGCCGATTTCTCGCCTTTTCAGCTCGATGTAGTAGTCCGAGTCTTTGCGGATCGCCTGATTCAGGATCTCCTCAGCCCTTGCGTTGGCAAGGCCGCGCTCCTCGCGGTTGCGAGCCCGGACCTCGTCGAGTTCGATGTTGATCTCGGTGTCGGTGTCGATGCGAATCTTCTCGGCCTGAGTGCGGCGCGTGCTCAACTCGTAGGTCGACTTGCGCTTGCGCTCGCTTTTGATGCGGTCGAAGATGGCCTGCCGGACCTGCTCCGGGTAGCTGAGCCGGCGCACGCGGACGTCGACGACCTCGATCCCGTCTCCCGGCCCGCGTCCCCCGGGGCCCCCTGACGAGTCGCCGTCAGGCTGCATCAGTTGCAAGCGCAACTTCTGCCGCTGCTCCTCGACATGGCCGGGCGTCTCGCTGATCAGATTCTGGATGGGCGTGCGGGCGATGGCGGCGCCAAGCCGGTCGCGGAACCGATCGCGCAGGATCTCGCGGGCCCGCTCCACGCTGCCGACGCGCGTGATGTAGCGCTCGACCGCGTCGGCGTCGGGCACGCGCCAGACGACGTAGGCATCGACGGCAAGCGTCTTGTCGACGGTGCCGCCCTGGCGCGGGTCCTTGGTAACCAGTTCGGCAGCAGGAAGATCGAGCACCTGCGAGCGGCGGTCGACGCGCAGCACCGACTGGATCGGCCAGGGCCAGCGGAAGTGCAGCCCCGCTTGCTCCTCGTCGGCGCCGTCGTAGGTGGCGACGTGGCGGCCGAACTGCGTCAGGTAGACGAACTCCGTCCGATCGACGGTGAACACGCACAGCCGCGCCAGGACGCCGAGCAGCACGCAGCCGACGACGACAGCCACTCTCTGCCGCATCCGACTCCTCCCTCTTGTGATAAACCAATACCCAATGATCAATGACCAAAACCTGTTGGAACTCGCCGCTTGCGGCTTTGCGTTCGCGCCGCCTGTCAGGTGGCGCGAACGCGAAGCCGCAAGCGGCGAACCTTTCAGGAGCCCTCTCCTTGTTCGCCGCGCGGCGCGCGGGCGGGGGGCCCCCGCTCGGGTGGAAAGAACAGGGGAATCACCTCGCGCAGCTGGTCGAGCGCGTACAGGAACGAGGCGAACGGTGCCGAAGCGTCGATCATGACCAGGTCGCGCTCCGAGAGGTTTCGCCCCAGGACCTCGAGCCGCATCCGCTCATCGCTCCAGCGAGCCTGCCGCCGCAATTCCTCCTGGCGAAGGCGGGCATAGGTCTGGCGGGCTTCTTCCTGAGATTTTCCGTCGGCCAGCTTCAGCAGGGCTTCCAGGTAGAACCGGCCTTCCGAGGCGAGGTCCAGGTGTCGCCGTGCCTTCCAGAGTTCCTCGAACACGACCAGCGCGGCCCGGGCCTGGCGCTCGATGCGGTGCCGTTCCACGCGGCCGTCGTCCGCTTCTTTTGTCCGCGTGACGGTGGCCTTCTCGAGCTTGTCGATCCGCTCCTCCTCGGCCTTGTTGACCTCGGCCTTGCCCTTCTCCGCGAACTCCGGGACCTCGTGAAAGGAGGGCACCACCTCGGGCGGCGGGTGCAGCTCTTGCAGCCACACCGCCTCCACGCGCACCCCCAGTCCGTCCGGACCGAGCGCCTTACAGCGCTCCCTCAGCCGCGCCAGGAGTTGGCGCTGAAATTCCTTGCGCTGGTCCGTCAACAGGGCGGCGAAGGCCCGGCCCGCGGCGGTGTCACGCAGGGCCGCCTCGGTCGCCTGGCGCAGCGCTGCCTCGGGGTCGCCGACCTCGAAGAGATAGACGCGGATGTTGCGGATCGAGTAATGGACCGTCGCCAGCACATCGGCGAGGTTGTCATCGCCGGTGATCACGACCGACTCGTCGGCGTAGCGCTGAAACGACTCGCCATGCGGGCTGCCCCAGGCAAGCGAGTCGTCCCGGCCCCCGCCGCGGCCGGGGATCGTGCGGAAGCCGACCTCGACGCGGCGAATGCGGTTGGGCTGGACCTTCGTCACCTCCTCGACCGGCCAGGGCCAGCGCCAGTACAGGCCCGGCCCGAGGTCGTCGGGCAGCACGCGGCCGAAGCGGCGCACCACTGCTACCTCATCGGCGTTGACCTGCGTCACCCCGGTCAGGGCGTAGACAGCGAGGACAAGGACGCCAGCGCCAAGCAGCACCTTCCGGCGATGGGTGCCGAGGCCGTGCAGCCAGCGGTCAGCGTCGAGGGTGCGTTCCATCCAGGCATTGACGGCAGCGAAGTGCTGCCACCACGCCGACAGGCGCGGCGAGGCCGGCCGCTCGAACCAGAGCAGCCGCATCGCATTGAGCAGCACCAGCAGCGAACCGGCCTGATGGTAGAGGACCGCCGCCAGCGGGCCCTGCTCGTACCACCAGCCCGCCGGCGCCAAGAGCGGCCACAGCCACGCCGTGAGCACGACACCCGCCGCGTTGACGCCGAAGGCGAACAGGACGATGTTCTGGCGGATGATGCGGACCGTCTCGCGCGACAGCCGCACCAGCAGGGGCAGCGAACGAAGCGGATCGCCCATGAAGACGATATCGCCGGCCTCGGCGGCCACCTCGGTCCCGGTCCCGCCGATCGCCAGCCCGACATGAGCGCGGGCCAGGGCGGGAGCATCGTTGATGCCATCGCCGACCATCGCGACCCGCCGCGGTGGTGAGGTGGTGAGGTGGTGAGGTAGTGGGGTGACGGCGCCTTCCGGAGGTTGCACCACCTCACCACCTTGCAACCTCACCACCGCGGCGGCTTTCTGTTCCGGCAGCAACTCGGCGTGGACCTTGGAGAGGTTCAGTCGCTCCGCGACGGCGCGGGCGGCCGCTTCGCGGTCGCCGGTCAGCAGGACAATGTCGGTGATGCCAAGGACACGCAACTCGGCCAGCACGTCCGCGGCCTCGGGGCGAACGCGGTCACGAGCGCCGATCGCCCCGAGCAACACGCCATCGCGCGCCACCAGCAGAGCCGTCTGCCCACTCGCATCCAGGTGGTCGAGCAGCCCCAGGCACTCGGGCGGCAGCGGGATTCCCTGTTCCTCCAGCAGGCGGCGCGTGCCGACAACGAGCAGAGACGTCGCCGTGCGCGCCGTGACGCCGCCGCCAGGATGAGCACGGAACTCTTGCAGCAGTTCGGGTGTCAGCTGACGCGCCGATGCCTCCGCAAGTACCAACCGGGCCAGGACGTGCTCGCTGCGTTGCTCAGCCGTCGCCGCCGCCCGGAGCAGTTCATCGGCGTCGATCCCGGGCAGCGGTAGGATGTCGCCCAGTTCCAACCGGCCCTCGGTGAGCGTGCCCGTCTTGTCGAAGGCGAAGACGTTCACCTCTGCCAGGCGCTCCAGGGCCGCTCCGCCCTTGATGAGAATCCCGGTCCCGGCCAGACGGCCCAGCGCTGCGAGCACGGCGGCCGGCGTCGCCAGGATCAGGGCACAGGGGCAGGCGACCACAAGCACGGACAGGGCCGGGTAGGTCGCCAGCCGTGCCGCGTCGCCGAGGCTGAGGCGCACTCCCTCCGGCGGCCGCGCCCAGGGGCCGGCATACAGCAGCAGCCCGCCGAGGAATGTCAGCGCCGCCATGCCGAGGACCACCGGCAGGAAGTAGCGGGCCAGGCGGTCGGCCGTGCGCTCGACGTGGCTCTTATCCTGCAGCGCTTTGACCGTCAGCTCCAGGACCCGGCCGACAACCGTCTGCTCGGCGACACGGCGGGCCTCGACCGTCAGCGCCCCAAGCTGGTTCAGCGAGCCGGCGAGCACCTCATCGCCGGGCCCTTTCTCGACCGGCAGGCTCTCGCCGGTCAGTGTACTGACATCGAGCGTGGAGCGCCCTTCGAGGACGATGCCGTCGGCCGGCACGCGTGCCCCCGGCTTGACGACGACGCGGTCGCCCGGCTTCAACTCGCTGACCAGGACGCGAACCTCCTGGCCGTCGCGCAGCAGCCAGCAGCGGCGCGGCGTGATCTCGATGAGGCTGCGGAGGGCCCGCTGCGTCCGCTGGAAGGTGAGGCTCTCGAGCACCTCGCCGACCATGCCAATGAAGACGACCTCGGCCGCGACGAGTGGTTCCCCGATCAGGATGGCCGCGATGCACGCCAGCGCCAGGGCAAGGTCGGCCCCAAGCCGTCCCTCGAACAGGCTTTCGAGCGAATTGTAAAGGACGCGCGAGCCGCCCAGCACAGCGGCGACCAGTGCGAATCGATAGCCGAACACCTCGCGCGGCCAGGTCGGCAACCACGCTCCCGTCCCGCCCGGCCAGAGCCAGCCGGCCAGCGCCGGCCATAGGTCGGCGGCGAGCAGGGCGCCGAGCAGGGCCGTCAGCAGGTAGAGCGACACCGGCGCCTCGGGGTGGCCGAGCCGCTCGGAGGTGGAGACTTCCCGGTGCATGTCCGCAGGTGTCCGCAGGTCAGGGCCTCGAAGCTAACCTCTCAAGCTAGAGGGGGCCGCGCCTCCCGTCAAGTACGGGTCAGCGTTCGCGGGACGAACGGCCGGGGAAGGCTGTACCGTTGGCGCCGTCCGTGCCTCCTGTAGGGGATGCCGTGCCCCGACGGGCCCGTTTCGTCACTAAATAACTGCACACAAAGGGGAAAGTGCTTCGTGGCCGGGGCTGAGTCCGCGAAGCCCCGGGGCCGTCCGGGGCTTCGCGGACTCAGCCCCGGCCACGAAGCACCTGCGCCACCTGGCACTTTCCCCCTTGGGGGGAGCTATTTAGCC
>JACOUH010000175.1 GCA_016177925.1 Planctomycetota bacterium
GCTTCGTGGCCGGGGCTGAGTCCGCGAAGCCCCGGACTGCCCCGGGGCTTCGCGGACTCAGCCCCGGCCACGAAGCACTTTCCCCTTTGTGTGCAGCTATTTAGCCGTCGAACTGCTTCACCTGCCGGACGAGCCGGCAGGGGTCGGTTGGGCCCAACTCCTCCGTGATGCGCTCGAAAAGAGCGGCGGATTCGTGTACTTCCCAAACCTTTTGGGGCGTCCGAGACGCTCTCCCGGACGCGGACCGAGAGTGGGCGCTCCCTTTCTGCAAACGCGAAGAGGTGTCCTGTGCCAGAAAAGGAAACGAAGGAACCGGGTCTCATCAACGGGATCGGGGGTTCTTCGGCCGCACGGCGCTTGCCGTGGTTGGCCTGGCTCTCGTGGTCGTCGGGGTCGCCACGGGCGTCACCGTGGTCATGCTTCCCATCGGAGTCGAGGTGGGGTTCGCCGGGGCAGCACTCCTCGCCGGGGCAGTGATGGCCCGTCCCGAGCCGAGGTAGGTCCCTGGCGGCGGCCGGCCTCCCCATGAGAACATCGGAGCGCTTACTTGCTCGCCGACCGGGCCGGGACGGTGAAGACGACGTCGCCCGAGCCGGTGTTGCCCGCCGCGTCGCGCACCCGCAGCACCACGACATACGTCCCCGGCTTCAGTGTCTCCGTCTTGAACTTGAACGTCTCCGTCCTGCTGTCGAACAGGCCGTCCGTCGGGAAGACGTTCATCCACTTCTTGCCGTTGAGCGAGAACGAGGCCGCCGTTAGCCGCACCAATTCCGACGTGCCGGTCGCCTCCAGGACGACGATGCCTTCGTCGATGCCGGCCACCTTCACCTGCACCGACGGCGGGGTGTGGCTGACCACGAATGCGTCACTGACGCGCTCGCCGGTCAGCGCCTCGCCCGGGGCGTTGTCGCGGTGATCGCTCGCCACTACCTTCAGCCGGTACACGCCCGATGGCGTCGTCGTCGTGTCCCACTCATAATCGCTCTTTTCCAGGTCCTCGTCCAGCAACACCCAGTTCTTCCAGCCGTCCTTGCGGACGTAGAGGTTGTATGTCACCACGTCCTCGTTGGCGTCCTCGCCGGACCACTTGAATTTCAGCTTCTTGGGATTGTCGAGGTCGACCGCATCCAGGTTCGGCACCTCGACCTTCATCACCTCCGGCGCCTGGTTCGTCGTCGCGTAGCGCAGGGCAATGCCGCGCAGGGCCGGCGTACTTTCCGGCTTCTCCGTCGACAGCGTGACCCGATACTGGAGGAAACGCGCCGGCGGAGCGGTGATCGTCGCCTTGTCGCCGTCGGCTTGCTCGTCAGACCAGTCGCTCCATGTTTCGTCGGGCTCGGCGACGTTGCCGCTGCGGACCGCCACCGTCACCTTCGTCCCGGCGGGGGTCCCGGCCTGCCACCGCAGGGAGCCCCACTTGCTGACTATCTTCGCATCGAAAACTTCTGAGGTGACCGTGCCCCTGGCGACGTAGCGATCCTCGAGCACATAGAGGCGGCCCGGGTCGCCGGTGCCGAGCACCATCGAGCCGTCGGCCCGATGCGCCATGCAGAGGACCTGTCCGTGGTCGAGCCGGGCGATCTCACTGCGTTCGCGCGTCACCTCGTCGACCTCGAACAGTTGGCCGTCCATGCCGGTGCCAACGAACAGCCGGCCGTTCAGCCGCAGCTGGCTCAGCACCAGCGCCTTCTCACGGAAGACCTCCCGCACCGTGCCGTCGGCGGCGATGCGGTACAACGAGTTCTCGCCCGTCGACGGGCGCGGGGGAGCCGGCGCCGGCCGCCCGCTGTCGCTCTCCTTCTCGGCCTTCGAGGAGGAATGTCCACTCGACAGGAGCGAACGCACCTCCGTCTGCGGCGCCTGGTAGAGGACGAATGCCTTGCCCTTGCCGTCGATGCGGTAGACCAGCCCGTTCTTGTCGCTGCCGGCGTAGACCTGCCCGTCGGGCCCGACCGCCACGCACAGGACGTGCTCCTGCTTGGTCGCGTAAAAGACACTCGCCTTGCCCTCGGGCGACAGGCG
>JACOUH010000176.1 GCA_016177925.1 Planctomycetota bacterium
GGCCCGGGAGGGCGAGGCTCCTGCCGAGCCGGCTCGGCAGGAGCCTCGCCCTCCCGGGCCATCGGCGCCCGGGCCAGCGTCGACGGAGGACTTGCTCGCCGAGCCGCAGTATTTCTTCAGCGGCGACGGAGAACTGGCCTTCCTGCTGGTGCGGCCCACGGGCGAAAAGGATTCCCTGCTCGGGGCTCACGAGAGCGTCGACGCCCTGCGCGGCCTGGTTGAGGAAGTGCGGCCGGCCTTCGCCGACCTGGAGATCGGTCTGACTGGCCTGCCGGTCCTCGAAACCGACGAGATGCTCGCCTCGCAGAACGACACGAACCTGGCCTCGTGGCTGGCCCTGGCGGGCGTGGCGCTGTTGTACCTCGTGGTCTTCCGCAGCCTGCGCTTGCCGTTTCTGACCGTGACGACGCTGATCGTGGGGACGGTGTGGGCGCTGGGCTGGATGACGTTGAGTCGGCCCGGGCATCCTGACCGCCGGCGTGACGACAGGACTGGCGTTCTTCGCGGCCATGCTTGCCGACTTCATGGCCGTCGCCGAACTGGGCTGGGTCGCCGGTTGTGGGGTGCTGTTGTGCGCCTTCGCCTGCTTCACCATCCTGCCGGCGCTAATCGTCCTCGTCGACCGCCGCACAAACCCGGCGAGCGGGGGGTGTCAACCCCCCGGTGAGAAGGGACCGGGGGGTTCACACCCCCCGCTCGCCGGGCAGGTCGATCACCGCGACTGGCTCCCCGGACTGGCGCGTCGGCCGCGCTGGGTGCTTGCCGTCGGGCTGCTGGTGGTCGCCCTGCTGAGCGGCTTCGCCTTCCGTGTCCGCTACGACCACAACCTGCTGAAACTCCAGGCGAGCGAGCTGGAGTCGGTGCGCTGGGAAAAGACGCTGATCGAGCACACGGCCGGGGCGAGCTGGCACGCGCTGAGCTACACGGCCACGCGCGAAGAAGCGCTGCGGCTGAAGCAGCGCTACGAGCAGTTGCCGACGGTAGCCCGCGTGGTGGAGGTGGCGTCGCTGGTGCCGTCGCAGCAGGAGGTGAAACTGCCGCGGCTGCGCGACATCCAGGACCGGCTGCGTTACCTGCCGCCGCACGGCGAGAAAGTCCCGCTGCTGACGTCGGCGCCCACGGCACTGCTGTCCGGCGTCGAGCGGCTGGCGGGCAAGGACCCGTGGGCGGTGGGCCTCGGCGACGGCGGGCTGCTGCGTCCGCTGCTCGACGTGGCGCACCCGCCGAAGCTGCTGACCGCCCTGGAGGAGCAGTTGTCGGAGTTCCGCGACGCCCTGGCCCGCCTGCCCAAAGTCGGTGGCGCGGACCGGGTGAGAGACTTCGAGCGGCGCATGGTCGCGGACCTGGCGGACGACCTGCGCCGCCTGCGCGACGTATCCTCACCGGCGCCGATCCGTCTCGACGACCTGCCGGAGAGCCTGCGTGAGCGTTACGTCAGCAAGGGCGGCAAGTGGCTCTTGCGCATCTTCGGCACGGGCAACCTGTGGGAGTATCCCGAGCTATCGCGCTTCGTGGCCTCGGTGCGGACGGTCGACCCCGAGGCGACCGGTAAGCCGTTCACGACGCTGGAAGGGCTGCGGGCGATGAAGCACGGTTTCCAGTGGGCCGGCTTCTACGCGCTGGTGGCGATCGTGCTGGTGCTGTTCCTTGACTTCCGCTCGCCGGTCAAGGTGCTGATGGCGCTGGCGCCGCTGGCGGTGGGTCTGGCGCTGGCGCTGGGCGTGATGGGACTGTTCGGCTTTGCGTTGAACCCAGCAAACATGATCGCTCTGCCCTTGATGCTGGGCGTCGGCGTGGACAACGGTGTCCACGTCCTGCACGACTACCTGTCGCGGGAGAAGCGGCCGGGCAAGCCGTATCGGCTAAGTCGCTCGACAGGCATGGGCATTTTGGTGGCGGCCCTGACGACGATCCTCGGCTTCGGGACGCTGATGATTGCGAGCCACCGCGGCCTGGTCGGACTGGGCTTCATCTTGTCGTTGGGCGTCGGCACCTGCATGCTGACGTCACTCATCTTCCTTCCGGCGGTGCTGAACTTGCGCAGCCGCCGCGCTTCCCGTGTCGCCGCAGTACCCCCGGAGGCGTCAATCCTCTCTCTGCAGCGCCGCGCCGCCTGAACGCTTCGCTTCGGTACGCCCAGACAAGGCAGTAGGGGTTGTTTGTGGCTAACGCTGGATGAACTGCTCCAGTCCGACCGGCTACTCCGCGATGTCGAGGTCCCAGATGACGACCTCGTTGTTGCTGCCGCCGGCCGCGGCCGTCATGCCGTCCGGGGCGACGGCGAGGCAATGCACCCGCCCGATGCCCCAGTTGAAGACGGCGCGCTCACGGCCCGTGGCGAGGTCCCACACGCGCACCGTCTCGTCGATGCCAGCCGAGATGAGCGAACGGCCGTTCGCGGAAAACACGAGATGGCAGACCGCATTTGTGTGACCGGCCAGGCCAACCCGCGCGGTGCAGTCGGCAACGTCCCACAGCCGCACGATGCAGTCGTCGCCGGCGGAAGCAAGCGCCCTGCTGTCAGGCGCGAAGGCCGCTGTTCGCACCCAGTCGGTGTGTCCTGTGAGGACCGCCCGTTCGCGGCCGAGGGAGGCGTCCCACAGCCGCACGGTGCGGTCGTGGCCGGCGCTGGCGAGCCATTTCCCGTTGGGAGCAAAGGCAAGCGCGCTCACCGGCCAGCGGTGTCCGGCCAGCGGCAAGCACATCGGCTCGTCCGCGGTGAAGTGCCACAGCTGGGCGGTGCCGTCCGTGCAGCCAGCCGCGAGCGATCGACCGTCGGGGGCGAACGCCACGCACCAGACCCCGCCGCCGAGGTTCTCGCCGAGCGGGCGGCCGCGCGACTCGACGAGCCAGTTTCGCAAGGACCGGTCCCCAAGGTTCTGGAGAAGTTTGCGGACCTTCCACAGGCGTAAGGTCCCGTCCCAGCTGCCCGAGGCGAGCCGGCGGGCGTCGGGCGAGAACGCCAGCGCGCGGACCTCGGCCTCGTGGCCCGCCAGCCCGTGCCGGACCTGTCCCGTGGCGAGGTTCCACAGTTTGATCGTGCGATCGTCACTGCCTGATGCGAGCACGCGGCCGTCCGGCGAGTAGGCCAGTGCCCGTACCGGGCCCAGGTGTCCGCGTAAGGTCAACATGGACGACCCTTTGCGTCCATTAGTCTATAAGTCAATTAGTCAGTTAGTCAGGGTTCCGGTCAGACACGCTCGCCGACGACCCGACTGACTCACCGACTGATTGACTGCCCGACTGTCACTCGTCCACGATGTCGTCGAGGCGGCAGACGGCGATGACCTCGCTGCGGACGAGCAGCACGCGACGCCGATTGCGCTTGATGCCCGTCGCCTTCGACTCGGCCACGTACAGTTCGCGGCTTGTCTCTGTGTCGCGCAAGTCGTGCAGGTCGGCATTCCGCAGTTCGAGGAAGTGCTCGTCCACCCGCAGCAGCGTTCCCAGGCAGACGAACGCGCTGCGCAAGTCCACGACGACCTTCTCGCCCATCAGTTCCTCCAGCATGATCCCCTCCGTCTTCCCCTGCCCGGCGACCCTGAGTCTTTCTATGCTGAGGAGAAGTAAGGGCCCGCCTCCCCTTTCCGACCCTGCCGGCGAGTCCCGCAACCCTCCGCGTACCATGCTGTCTCCACCCCTGCCCGCTGCTGAACGATTCTATCAGGAGGCCCTGGCACGGCTGAACACCTTGCTCGACGGCCAGCGCGATGCCCTCGACCGCGCCGCGACCCTCTGCACCGAGGCGATCGCGTCGGGCGGACTGGTCCACCTGTTCGGCTGCGGACACAGTCGCATGCTGTGCGAGGAGATGACGCCGCGGCAAGGCTGTTTCGTTGGCTGGCATACCATCGTCGAGCTGGCGCTGAGCTTCCACAACCTGATTGTCGGTCCCAACGGCCTGCGCCAGAGTCTGCATCTGGAGAAGACGCCCGGCTACGCCGAACAGATCCTCCGCAACTTCGCTTTCGGCCCGCACGATGTCATGATCGTGATTTCGACCAGCGGCATCCGCGAGGTGATCGTCGAAATGGCAGAGGGAGCGAAACGGCGCGGCCTGGCTGTCGTCGGCGTCGTCAGCCGCGCCCACTGCGACCAGGCGCGGCCGGCACACCCGTCAGGCAAGAAGTTGACCGACGTTGCCGACGTCATCCTTGACAACGGCGCCCCGGTCGGCGACTCGCTGCTGACCCTGTCGACGGGACAGACGACGGGGCCGTTCAGCACCTTGGGCGGGGCGCTGGTGATGAACCTGCTGCGCTGCGAGGTGGCGCAGCGGCTGATCGACCGCGGCATCGAGGTGGTGTTCCTGCCCAGTCATCAGTTCGTTGGCAGTGGCACGGTTGAGGAACAACTGGAGTATTTCTACGCGCAATATGCGCGTAGAGTGGCGCCGCTGTACGCGCGGCAGGGTATGGACGAGGGCGAGCGGGGGGTGTGAACCCCCCGGTGTCGTAGTACCGGGGGGTTCACACCCCCCGCTCGGCGGCACGAGAAACCCATGTGGCTCAGGGACAAGCGCTGTCTGATCGTCGGCGGCACCTCGGGGATCGGCTGGGCCGCGGGGAGGCGCTTCCTGCAAGAAGGCGCCCGCCTCGCTGTCGCCGGCCTCGACGAGCCGCACAGCCACCAAGGCATTATCTCTCTCATGGAAGCGGCCGGGCCGTGTTTGTCCATCGGCTGCGACGCGCGCGATCCCAAACAGGTTGAGGAAGCCTTCGCGTTCACGGTCCAGGTTTTCGGTGGCCTCGACGTGCTGTATCACGTCGCCGGCGGCAGCGGGCGGAAGGACGGCGACGGCCCGCTGCACGAATGCACCGACGAAGGCTGGCAGACGACGCTGGACCTCAATCTCAAAAGCACCTTCCTCACCAACCGCGCAGCGGTCCGTCATTTCCTGGCGCAGAAGCAGCCGGGCGTGATCCTCAATATGGCGAGCGTGCTAGCCCTGGCGCCGTCGCCGCATTACTTCGACACCTGCGCCTACACGGCGGCGAAGGCCGCTATCATAGGAATGAGCCGCCTCGCCGCGGCCCGCTACGCGGCGGACGGCATCCGCGTCAACGTCCTGGCGCCCGGGCTGGTCGACACGCCGATGGCCGCCCGTGCGGTCGGCGACCCGGCCGTCCGCGCGTTCCTGCGCACCAAGCAGCCGCTCGCCGCCGGCCCCGCCCGTCCGGAGGAGGTCGCCGACGCGGCGGTCTTCCTGTGCAGCGACGCCGCCCGGCTCGTCACCGGCGTCGTCCTCCCCGTCGACGGCGGCTGGTGCGTCAGCGAGGGACAGCTAACCGACGAAGCGTGAGGTCGTTCCGTGGCCGAGGAGCAGAGCGGTCCGCAAGGAAAAAAACCGGGCGAACAGGTCGTGAGTACCGCCGAGGAACTCGTTCCCTGCTGCGCGTACCTGGCCGGCTGTCCGCAGATCGGTTTCGACACCGAGTTCGTCGGCGAGGACAGCTACCACCCACGGCTCTGCCTCGTCCAGGTGGCCACAGCGGAGCGACTGTTCCTCATCGATCCGCTCACCGCCGGCCCGCTCGACACTTTCTGGCAGCTGATTGTCGACCCGTCTCGGGTCGTCGTCGTCCACGCTGGCCGCGAGGAAGTGCGGCTCTGCCGGCGGTGGGGCGGGCAACCGCCGGGAAACCTTTTCGATCTGCAGATCGGGGCCGGGCTGGTGGGCCTTCCTTACCCCCTCAGCCACGGCGCCCTCGTCAACCAGGTTCTCCGCATCCACCTCGCCAAGGGCGAGACACTCACCGAGTGGCGTGTCCGGCCCCTGACGCAAGAGCAGCTCCGCTACGCTTTCGACGACGTCCGCTATCTGCTTCCTCTGTGGCAGCGACTGCGGCAGCGGCTCGAGGGACTGGGCCGCGAGGCGTGGGCGACCGAGGAGTTCACCCGGCTGAAGAGCAACGCCCTGGCGACTCCCGAAGAAACCGAGAAGTTCCGCAAGCTGCGCGGCCTCGGCTCGCTCGACCGGCGCCGGCTGGCGATCGTCCGCGAGTTGTACAGGTGGCGCGAGGACAAGGCGGCGCAGACCAACCGGCCAGCTCGGACCATCGTCCGCGACGACCTGCTGGTCGAGATCGCTCGCCGCAACCCGGTGCGCGAGCGCGACCTGCAGGTGGTGCGCGGCCTGGCGAAGCGCGACCTGGGCGAGATCGTTCAGGTCGTGACACGAGCGCGAGCGCTGCCGATGGAGCAGTGTCCCGCCGCCGTCGAGCGCGAGCAAGATCCACCGCAGGTCGGCCTGGTGACCAACGTCCTGATCGCGGTCCTGGCCGACTGGTGCTCGCGCAACCGCCTGGCGCCGAACCTGGTCGCCAACAGCAACGACGTGCGCTTGCTGGTACGAGCCCGTTTGCAGAAGCAGCCGCTGCCTGAGGAGTCGCTGCTGACGTGCGGCTGGCGGGCGCGTCACGTCCTGCCCGAGCTGCTCGCCGTGCTGGATGGGCGGCGCGGCCTGCGCATCGCCGACGTGACCTCCGAAGCCCCCTTCACCTTCACCGACGTCGCGCACCCTCCGGTCGCTATCAGCGATGAGGCGGAGGGATAAACGATCAAAGGCGCACTCCAACACCGCCCCGACCGCTCATTCTGTTACAGCGTCTTGCTTCTCTCCACCGCCGATCGCCCCGTCGCGGTATCTGCTTCTGCAGCCGCTCCTTCAGAAGGCGATCTGGCGGGAAAGCGGACGCGGAACGTCGCTCCCTCCAGCGGTTGTGATTCGATCTCCAGCTTCGCCCCGTGGTTGTCGAGCACGACCTGCACGAACGACAGCCCCAGCCCCATGCCGGTACTGTGTCCCTCGTAGGCGGCGTTGTCGCGCTTGGTCGAGAAGTGTGTCTCGGTGCATCGACGACACACTTCCTCCGTCATGCCGATGCCGTTGTCGCGTACTTCCAGGATGACCTCGCCGCCCTCGCGCCGCGCTCGCACCTCAACACTGCCCTTCCACGCCGCCGCGGCGATCAGGGCCTGGCGGCGGTGGTTCGGATCGAGGTCGGCCTCGCGCGCCTCGTCGCGGAGGTGGTTGCGCATCTCGAAGGTGGCGTCGCGGGCGTTGAACAGCAGGTTCTCCACCGCCTGCTGCAAGTGCGACAAATCGCCGTCGATCCAGAGCGGGCCGTCGGGGAGCTCCAGCGTCAGCTGCACTTTCCAACGGTCGCGGGCGAGGTCCTTCCAGGTCGCCTCGAGGTTGCGCAGCACGGCGCACAGGTCGAGCGGCGTCATCTCCGAGCGGTTCGGGTCGCGCCGCACCGTGCTGAGAAGCTGCTGCAGTCGCTCGGTGACCGTGCCCAGGGTCTGGCGCACCTCCTGCAGCATGCGCCGTTGCTCGGACGGGACGCCGTCGACCTCCAGGCAGCGGCGCAGCAGGTCGTTGGGCCGCACCAGCAGGTTCTTGATGTTGTGGGCGTACGAGCCGGCCATGATGCCGATGCTGGCATAAAGTTGAGATTTCAGCTCCAGCATCTTCTGTTCGTACTCCTGGGCGGCGAGGCGCTGCTGGAGCAGGTCGCGCTCGGCCTGTTGCTGGCCGCGCTCGGCCTCCTGGCGACGCAGTTCCTCCTGCAAGAGCAGTCGCTCTGCCTGGTCGACCTGGACCTTGGCGAGGGCGCGCTGGCGGTCGCGCTCGCGCTCGCGCCTTTGCGCGTAGACGACCCAGATGCCCGCGAGGGTCGTGGCGATGAGGGCCAGGATGCTCAGGCGACGCACCCGCGCTGGCCGCACTGCCTCGTCGCGCTGCCGCTTGTCGTAGGCGTGCAGCTGGTAGACCAGCTTGACACTGGCGTGGTCACCCAGGCGGTGCTCGTACTCCTCGACCTGGCTGTCGTCGACCGGCACGTGCGAGTCCCAGATGATCGGCAGATCGAACGGATCATCAAAGGAAATGTCGATGCGATAAAGCTTAGTGAAGAGCGGAAGCTGGTCGGAGTACATCTTCGTGATCGGCTC
This sequence comes from Planctomycetota bacterium, assembly GCA_016177925.1. Classification (GTDB taxonomy): domain Bacteria; phylum Planctomycetota; class Planctomycetia; order Gemmatales; family Gemmataceae; genus JACOUH01. Next base: position 7,957 of record JACOUH010000176.1, read on the forward strand.
GGCGAGCGAGGCCAGGTACGCCTCGATCTTCTCGCGCTGCTGGAACAGCTTGTAGAAAAGCTGGACCTGCTCGGGACGGAATTTCGTAAGCGGGTCGACGCGGGCCTCCGGGTGCTTCTCGGGCTTCTCGCGTTTCTCGCGCTGCTGAAACAGAATCCACTCCTTCCAGTCCGCCGGTGCCTGAACGCGCTCGCGCAGGCGCACGTAGTCCTCGACCATCCCCGGCAGGTTGCCTCGGGCGTTCTCGATCCACTCGCGCAGGGCGGCGCGGTCGTGGTAGCGGCTACTGTTGAGCCAGACCTTGATCGGCTCCCACAAGGAGGCGATCACCAGCCCCCACAGCAGCAGCGGGACGGCCAGCGCCCGGCCGTACTTCCACCAGGCGCGATGCAGGGCAGCCATGAGGGTCCTCCGCTCCTTTGGGCCGTGCCGGTCGGTCACGGCTGCCGTTCGACGAAGCCCGTGTAGGTGACGCGCAAGGACTGGCCGCGTTGCACCCACTCGACCGCCCCGGCCTGCCAGCCGAAGACCTCCAGGCTTGCCTCCGGCAAGGTACGCTGGTCCTCGAAGCGAGGCCGCAGCCAGACGACGTGCTCCCCCGTGCCACTGCTTCGGTTGCCATCCCTGGTGAACAGCTTGACCTCGCTGTCCGTGGTCAGAGAGGGGCGGCCCTCCTCAGCAAGGCGGAGTTCCAGCAGGCGCTGGCGCAACTCGTCGGCGTCGGCGCAGGGGCGGTCACCGGCGTTGGCCTCGATCAGGGCGGCAACGATGTCGCGGTCGAGGAGCAGGTCCTCCGTCCCGCTGGCAGCGGGGTTGTCCTTGCGGAAGCGTTTCTCGTCGACCGGGTTGAGGTGGCAGAAAAAGATTAACGAGCAAGGGAGGTCCTGGATGGGCCACGTGACCTCGCGGTCGCGGTAGACGGTGTTGAACGAGATAGCGTCACCGCTGGCGGCGACGAAACGGCGCGTCTGCATCGGCGACAGCCGCGCCAGCGCCCGCACGAAGCGGCGTGACGGCTGCGACTGGCCGCACAGCAGCAGCAGCGGCTTGCGCGGCAGGGGGTGGCCGTCGAGGTCATCGAGGATATTCGTCGCCACCCCGACCTCGTAGCTGTTGGGCCGGTCGAAGCTACCGACACTCCAGGGGATGTCGTTGACCGCCTGCCGCGGCACCTCCGATTCGCGGCACAGGACGTTTCCCAGCGACAACCCGCTCAGAGGGAAGCCGCGCACGCCAGCGAAGCCGGTGACCGCCCCCCAGTCGCTGGCGGCGGCGCGGGCCTCCGTCCGCGCCTCCAGCGCCTTGAGGAAACCGGAAACCAGGTCGAAGGAGTAGGGATCGTCCTGCCAGAGGACGCGGTAGACGGGGGAGGCGTCGGGGCGGAGTTCCTCCCGGCTCCAGATGAAGCCCGTTACCGCTTCTCCCATCTGCCGATTGGAGAAGCAGAAGCGAAAGGTCCGCCCGGGATAAATATCCAGCAACGGCACCCGCTCGTCCGCCAGGGCGCCGGCCGGCCCACCCCCCTCGGCCCCGGCGGGGACCTTGTCGGCGGTGGCGGTGGTCAGCAGCAGCAGCGGCCGCAACGGCTCCGGCAGATCAGCAGACACCTCGTGGAGCCGGCGGGCCTGGTCGAGGGCGACATCGGTGGTGTTGCCGCCGATGATGGCCAGCGGGGGCGGGTTGCGCTGCAGCAGCGCCTCGATCCAGTAGCCGGTGTTCCACTCGTTGGTGGTCTTGTACCAGCGAAAGTGCAGGCGTCTTCTGCCGCCCCGCAGAGGGACAGCGACCTCCGGCACCGCGGTGGTGAGCCGGGGATAGGCCTCTTCTCCTGCCTTGACCTGCGTGACGTCCTCGATGGCCTGGACGAAACGCTGCCACGCCGAGGCGCTGGTGGCGGCGTTCAGCCAGGCAATTTCGAGGTCGCCGGCCTCCACGGGCAGCGGCACCGGCCGCGCCGGGATGGTCGTCGTCTCGTAGACCCAGACGGCCGCCCCGGCGACGACCGCCACGAACAACAGCATCAAGTTCGACGGCCGCAACAGCCACTTCATTTGACAGATCCTCCGCGGGAGCCCGATGGCCGGCAGACACCCTTCATTGTACTCTGGGCAGGGACAGGCCGCTTGCGGCTTCAACTTGTCGGGCGAGCGGGGGGTGTGAACCCCCCGGTTGGAGGCACTTACCGGGGGGTTCACACCCCCCGCTCGCCGGGACCGAGGAGACGTTCATGGACAACCGCGCGGCCGCCCTGGTCATCTTCGGCGCCTCCGGCGACCTGACCGCCCGTAAGCTGGTGCCCTCGCTGTATCGCCTCGCCATCAAGAAGCGGCTGCCCGACGGCCTGCGCATCGTCGGCGTCGCCCGCTCGTCGTTAAGCGACGAGAGCTTCCGCGCCAAGATGGCCGAGGCCGTGCGCGAGTTCGCGAAGAAGGACTGGTCGGAAGAAGACTGGAAGACGTTTGCCGGCCGCCTCTTCTACGTCGCGGGCGACGCGGCGAAGCCCGGTGGCCTCGACGCTCTGCGGGAGTGGCTCGCGAACAACGACAGCGGGTCGCAGTTGTATTATCTCGCGGTGGCGCCGGACCTGTACGCCCCGATCGTTACGAACCTGGGCGCGACGGGACTGAACCGCGAAGAGGGCGGCTGGCGGCGCGTGATCATCGAGAAGCCGTTCGGCACCGACCTCGCCACGGCACGGCAGCTCAACGACGTCGTCCGCGCTCACTTCCGCGAGGACCAGGTCTTCCGCATTGACCACTACCTTGGCAAGGACACGGTGCAGAACATCCTGGTGCTGCGGTTTGCCAACATCCTGTTCGAGCCGGTCTGGAACTCGAACTTCATCGAGCACGTCCAGATCACGGTCGCCGAGAAGGTGACAATGGAGGGCCGCGGCGCCTACTACGACAAGGCCGGCGTGCTGCGCGACATGTTCCAGAACCATCTGCTGCAACTGCTGGCGCTGGTGGCGATGGAAGGACCGGCCCGCTTCGCCGCCGACCCGCTCCGCAATGAGAAGGTGAAGGTGCTCGACGCCATCGCGGTGCCGACGGTCGAGGAGGCGCGGCGACATCTTGTGTGCGGGCAGTACGCGGGCTACCGGAAGGAGAAAGGAGTCGCGGCCGACTCGCGAACACCGACCTTCGCTGCCGTGCAACTGCGGGTCGATAACTGGCGCTGGCGGGGCGTTCCCTTCTATTTGCGGTCCGGCAAAGGGTTAGCAGAGCGCAGAAGCGAGGTAATCGTGCAGTTCCACTGCCCGCCGCACCTGATGTTCCCGCTGCCGCCGGGGGTAGAGTTCCAGTGCAACCGGCTGGCGCTGTGCATCCAGCCCGACGAGGGCATTCACCTGCGCTTCCAGAGCAAGGTGCCCGATCAGGAAGGCATGGTCCTGCGGCCGGCCGACCTGGAGTTCCACTACCGCAGCGCGTTTCGCGACCTGGCCATTCCCGAGGCGTACGAGCGGCTGATCCTCGACGCGCTGCACGGCGATGCGGCGTTGTTCATGCGCAGCGACGAGATCGAGCGCGCCTGGGCGATTACCGACCCGTTCGTGCAGGCCAGCGAGCAAAGCGACGCGCCCGAGGAATACGCGATCGGCTCGGAGGGCCCCGCCGGCGCCGATGCCTTCCTTGGCCGCGACGGCCGCGCCTGGCTGAGCCTGTGCCACCACGGCTAAAGCCGCGGTGCGGGA
>JACOUH010000169.1 GCA_016177925.1 Planctomycetota bacterium
AACCCCCTCACCCCCAACCCCTCTCCCCCGAAGCGGGGGCGAGGGGAGAAAGAAGGCGGCCGTTCGCCAGACGGAGACACACCATGGCAGCCCACGGGCTCCCTCTGCTGCGCTTTCCCCCACGGGTCCCTCTTTGGCCTGGACTACTGCTCGGCGTACTCCTCGCAGGCGGCGCCGGGGTCGCGCATGTTTCCGGTCAATGGCCGCCCGACCTGCCCGTGCCGCCGGACCATCATCTCCACCCCGTGGCACTGTTCGGCCACGGCTTCGCCTTCGCCGTGGCGTTCACGTTGTTGCTCCAGTGGCTGCGGCTGCTGCCGCGTCGCGTCGAGTTGAAGACCTGCGAAGACCGAGGCCAGACGCACTGGGCCAGCGCGGCCATCCTCGACTGCCTCAGCGTGCTACCGGCGAAATGTACGCTGAAGTCCTACGAAAAGAAGCTGATCGACTACCAGGCTCGCTGGGCGCGGACGCTCGACCGGCGCTGGCTGTGGTACTATTGTGCCGCGCTGGGTGTCTTCGTCCCGGGCGCCGTGCTGGTGCCGCTGGGCCTGGGCGGACCGCCGCGGCCGCTGCCCGACCCGGTCACGCTGTTCGAGCCGCTCGCGGTTGCCGCCGTCGAGACGGTCGTCCTGTTCCTCGGGGCGCTGCGACTGCGCATCGCCTGGGGCGGCTTGCTGCAGGACTGGGTCGAGGCAGCAATGGAGATGCAGAAGAAGAGAGTGCGGGTGCGCCGGCGGCAGTTCGCGCCAACCGTGCGACCGGCACCGGCTTCGCCCCTCCCGCTGGCGTCCGTCTCCGATCCCTTCTTTTCATCCGACCCGATGACGGGTGAGTCTCCCCCCTCAATCGCTCCCGGATTGCCCATCCCCGCCGCGCCGAGCCAGCCGACCCGTGTCGACCATCACGAAGAGACACAACCGACCCTCGACATCTTCGGCTCGTCGATCTCCGACGCTTCCGAGATACTGATCGTAAACCATGCCGGGGACGGCAGCGGCGAGATCGAGTTCGTGTTTGACAACGACGTGGACTACGATCCGAAGTTGAGCGATCCGTCATGAGAGTCTCCGCGCTGCCTGCCTGGCTGTTCGTGCTGCTCTGCGTGCTGCTCGGGACCAGCGCCACCAGCTACTACTACCTCCGCGTTGCTTCTGTCGAGGAACCGACCGATTCTGACGAGCGCGTCCGCACCGGCGACCCGGGCGATTCCACGGCCCCCACCAGCGGCCCGCGCCCGAAGCCGGGACCGAAGGCTGTGCTGCTGCTGGTGATTCAGACGCGTTTGGTGACGCAGTCGCAGAGCGAGCTGGCGCACGAACTGCGCGAGATCCGCAAGGAACACGCACAACAACTGATCGACGGTTCCGTCTGGGTGGTCAACCGGGCAGGGCGGTCCACCTGGGACCTGTCATCGCCACTGCCGGAGGACCAGGCCTTCGCCAACAACGACATCAAAAGGGCGCTGGGCAAGGCGCGCGAGACGGTCAGCGCCTTGCAGGACCGGCTCCGCACGGAGGACCGCAAGCCGGCGGTGCTGCTGGTGTGGGGCAACGACGTCGACCCGACCACCGTGCCGGGACTGACCAAGGAGGACGTGCGCATGCCGCGCCCGGTCGCCCTGTTCTGGATCGGCTATGCCAACGATTGCCCGTGGCTGATCGAGGCGCTGGGCAAGGGCTCGGTCGTCTGTCGCCTCGACCGCGACATCCAGAACCTGTCCCATGTCTACCTGCCCGAATACTTCCGTCCGCAGAGAAGGAATGTCCCATGAGCAGCGAGCAATCCGCTGCGGGCCAGCACCCCGCGAAACCAGGGGGTGCCGAGAAGGCGGCCCGGGGCAAGGCCACCCCCGGCCCGGGTCAGCCCGCGCCCCAACCGGCGAGGAAACAACAGAACGAGGAAGCACGCAAGGGACAAGACGAAGCACCTCCTCTGGCCAGGCGTCGCTTCGATCTGCTCGTGATCGTGGTAGGAGTGTTACTCGCGTTGGCTGTCCTGCAGTCCGGCCTGCTGGCGGCGCTCCTCTTCATCAAGAAAGACCCGCCCTTGCCGGCAGACTCTCCGGGGGCGACGCTCGGCGAACTGAAGGACGCCCTCCGCAATCACCACGGTGAGCTGGCTCGCCTCGCCGACCGGCAGGAGGAAACTATCCTCGCCGAACTGCAGAAGCTGCGGTCCGGGGGAAGCGCGCTCCCGCAGCCGCCGCGCGAGATGAAACGCGTCTACGACCGGGCTGGGCGTCAACTCGACGTCATGGTGCTGGCGCTGAACTCGCGGCACCTGCCCCTGGCCCGCTACAAGGAGGCCTTCGAGGGACTCTTCGAGCTGTACGAGACGGAAAGGCCCCTCTGGAGCCCCCTGGACAACTACCGCCTCGGCTTCTACGTCGCCCAGACCGAGCAGGTCGACGCTCGCGTCTCGCTGGAAACCCAGGAGATCAAGCTTATCAGCTTCAACATCCGCAACCCCGGCGACGACATCACCGAGCGGCTCGCGGACATCGGCCCGGCGGTGCTGGGCAAGTTCATCAAGGATCGGCCCAACCGCCGTGTCGTTGTCGTTGCCAGCTCGCGCTGTCCGCCGCCCGCCCTTAACGCTCCCGGCTGGAAGGAGATTCCCGCCGTCGACGCCGTCCTGATCACGCCCAGCACCGGCATGCCCCCACCTGACGAGGCCCGCGTCCAGGCCTGGAGCGCCTTTTGTCAGCAGAAAGGCGGCGAGGTCTTCTTTCTCGTCTCGCGGAGCGGCGTCGCGGCCCCCGACCCGATAACTGCCCGCGAGCTGAGACTGCTGCTCGCCTCGCTCGTAAACCCGTACCGCGCCAGGAAATGATCAATGACCAAACCCCACCGGCCCCCACCGCTTGCGGCCTTAGCCCGACGCGCAAGCGAGGAACACGTCAAGCCTCGCTTGCGCGTCGGGCTAAGGCCGCAAGCGGCGGGTTTCGACAGATATTCGACCTCCGACATTCGTCATTGGTCCTTGAAGGGAGGAGGGTTCGCCATGTCCCGCCCGATGCTCGCCTGGACGCTCTGCCTGGCCCTCAGCCTCGTGGCGCCTGCCGCGGCGCAGGACCTTGACGTCGTCATCCCGCGCCTCGCCAAGGTCCAGGACAAGGTCATCGTCGAGGGGAACAGCGATTCTCCCTATATCTGGGTCGCCTATGACGGCTATCGCCTGCTCAAGGAGCCCGATGCCGACGAACCCTCCGGGGCAGCGCCGCTGTCCTACCTCAAACCCTGCGTCTACGCTGGCGTCCACCAGGGGGCCCGCGGCACCTATCTCCTGGTCGTCGATAGCGATGACAAGGGCAAGGTCACCCGCCGCCTGGGCTGGGTCGATGAGCGTTACATCGCCCGCCCCGAGGCCCTCAAGGACCCCGCGACGAAGATCCTCCGCAAGGGCATGATCGTCAACACCGTCTCGTCCATCAAGGCGGAGCAGCCCGTTGAGAAGGCGCCGGTCCTGCTCGCCCCCGACGACAAGGCCAGGGCCGCCCGCTCCTTCGCGCTCTTCAACATCTACTTCATTTATGCAGACACCGATCCGCGCCACGCGGACAAGGGCTACGCCCTCCTCGGCGCCGTGCCGCGATTCAACGAGGTCGACGCCGTCGAGAAGCCCAACCAGTTGCGCGAACTCGTCCTGGGCTGGGTACCCAAGAGCCGCGTCTGCCTGTGGAGCACACGCGAGGCCCTCGAGTGGGACGCCGCCTCCACTCAGCCGGGGGCGGCGAAGCGGCGCCGCAGCATCGGCCGCGTCTATGCCAGTATTGACGACGCCCGCAAGGGGCTGCGCGGCGAGCCGGCTACCGTCCTGTTCGAGGAGGTCCTTGACAAGGACGGCGTGTCGAAGCCGTTCCGCCACGACCAGCCGCGCTACCCCATCGTCGCGATGGACCTCGGCCGCAACAAATCCAGCATGTTCCTGTCGCTGGAGAACAACACCCTCCGCCGCGTCGGCATCGTCGGCGGCTTCGTCAACGACAAGGGCGAGATGGTTGCCGACCAGGCGGAACTCGATCGCATCAAGCGCCGCCTCGACCTGCTCGAAGCCCAGATCGATACCGTCGAACTGCTCTTCGTCATCGACGACACCGGCAGCATGGACAAGTGGTTCGATACCGTCGCCAGCACGGTCGAGTCGATCATCGAGGCGTCGAAGGGCCGCAAGACGGTGCGCCTGGCGATCAGCTACTACAACGACACGACCGACGAGAAGAACCTTGACAAGGCGGTGATCGCCCGCAAGCTCGTCGATGCCGGCAGCCGCGAGGCTCGAGAAATGGTCGAGGAGCTGAAGAAGCACGAGGCCGCCAACGGCGGCGACCCGCGCGAGCAGATGTTCCACGGCATCAAGAAGGCCGTCGAGGTTGCCGGCTTCCAGCCCAACGCCAGCAAGATCGTCATCGTCCTGGGCGACGACGGCAACAAGTCCGATGAAAACGATCCGAAACAGGAGGCTGAGAAAGCCGTCCGTGACGCCCTGCTCAAGGATAGCCAGACTCCGATCGATTTCTTCGTCCTGCAGGTCAAGGACCCGGACAAGGACGGTGACGCGCGGGCATTCCGCAAGCAGGCCAAGAGTATCGTGAGCCTGGTGCGGCAGGAACTTGTGACGCGCTACAAGGTAAGCAAGGAAGAGGCAGAGGATCGCGGTGGCTACGTGCCGACCCAGGACAAGGACGCCATCCGCAAGAAGATCAAGGAGCAGTACGAGCACCTGCAGAAGAAGGCGGTCGACCTGCGCACTGGCATCGGCAGCGCCCGTCGCGGCGAGTGGACGCGCATCTCGCCGGAGCTGGTCAAGATCCTCGAAGACAACGGCATCAACATCGAGAAGTATCGCAACACGCAGGGTTTTCAGCTCTTCCAGTACGGCTACCTGTGGGAGCGGACGGCCGACGGCGTCCCGCAGACGCGCGTGCGGCTGCTGGTCACCGATGGGGAACTGGAGTACATGGTCGACATGCTCGGCAAGCTCGACAGCAAGGACCCCGGCCGCCGCATCTCCGAGAAAGACCTGATCACGCGACTGGTGCAGACGCAGGCGGGCGAGCATCGGGACGACCTCCGCCGACAGGACTGGTCGTTCGAGAACGTGATTCTCAAGGCGAAAGGATTGACGGCACGGTCCTGGCTGCTGCGCCGCGCCGTCGACCGGATCGAGGACGGCACGAACACGGTCAACGAGCGTCAGCGCGTACTGAAGAAAAAGAAGAGGCTGGAAGACATCCGCCAGCGCAAGGAGTACGACTATCGTTCGCGCGAGGTTGGCGACTCGTTCAAGATCACCGTCTGGGATCGCGTCGGCGAGGGGCGCGAGCGGGATCGCCTGTTCGCCATCGGCGGCAACACGAGCGACCGCACCGCCCTGTGGTGCTGGGTCGATTTCGACGAGGAATGGCCGTGAGCTTCGTCCTGTCCGGGGTGACCTATTCCTACCCGCGCGCGGGGCAGCCGGCCCTGCGCGCGGCGAGCCTGGAGGTCCCCGCCGGCAAGACGACCGTGCTGCTGGGACCGTCCGGGTCGGGCAAGAGCACGCTGATGAGCCTGCTCGGCCTGTTGTGGGAGGGTCGCCTCGATCAGGGAGAAATCCGCTATGACAACGGGCACATGCACGACTATGCCCGGCTGTCGCACGTGGACCGGGCGCGGCTGCGACTGGTCGAATTTGGCTTCGTGCTGCAGTCAGCGTACTTGCTCCCGCATTTCAGTTGCAGCCGCAACATCGCTCTGCCGCTGGAGTTGAACGGACAGCCGCCGGCGGCAGCGCGCCAGCGCGTCGAGGCACTGCTGCGGCGGGCCGATCCGTCGGGCGAACTGTTCGAGACACGTGACCGCCTGCCAGGCGAGGTGTCCGGCGGACAGAAGCAGCGCGTGGCCGTGCTGCGGGCCGTGGCACACAACCCGCGCGTCGTCTTCGCCGATGAGCCCTTCAGCAACCTCGACCCGCCCAACGCTCGCCGCATCGTGCAGCTACTGCTCGACTGGCGCAGCGGGGCGCTGAACCCCGACGACCCAGCGCGCGAACGCACGCTGGTGCTGGTCTGTCACGACCTGGAGGTGGCCCGTCGTGTCGCCGACCGCGTCGCCCTGCTCGACCAGGGCCACACGGTCGTCGACGGCCGGGCCTTCGACATTGTCGAATGGGAGGACTGGGCCGACCGAATCCGCCGCGCCTTCTCCGACGACCTCGACGTCGGCGAGCGGGGCGTGTGATCCCGGTGAGCGGGGGGCGTGAGCCCCCTGATAACGTTATCACCCGCTCGCCAACGTCACGGACCGGGGGGTTCACACCCCCCGCTCGCCAACAGCCAAGCACGCCTTGTGCGCTGCACGCCTCCATTGTATAAGGCCCCCCGCCGTGGTTCCTGCGGCTCACCGCGGTCAAGGGGCACGATGCCATGACCTTCTGTTCGGCCCAGTTCTTCGCCTTCTTCGTCCCGATCTTCCTCGTCTACTGGGTTCTGCCGTGGCACCACGCCCGCACTGCCCTCTTGCTGGGCGCCAGTTTCTACTTCTACGCCTCGTGGAACCCCCTTCTGGCGCTGCTGATCTGCGCCTCGACGACCGTCGACTTCTTCCTCGCCCGCGGTATCGCGGCTTCCTCGAACCCGCGCAGGCGCCGCTTGCTGCTGACGATTAACATCACCGGCAACCTGGGACTTCTGTGCTACTTCAAGTATGCGAATTTCTTCCTGGACTCGCTGCGGCAGGCGCTGGCGGCGGCGGGGATGGAGACGGCCCTGCGACCGCTGGAGGTACTGCTGCCGGTCGGCATCTCGTTCTACACGTTCGAGGCGATCAACTACATGGTCGATGTCTACCGGGGCCATGTGAAGGCCGAACGCAGCCTGCCGCACTTCATGCTGTTCATCTTGTTCTTTCCGCATCTCGTCGCCGGGCCGATCGTCCGCGCCCGCGATTTCTTGCCGCAGATCGGCCGCCGCAAGCGCTGGTCGTGGCCGCGCATGCAGGTTGGTATGCAGTTCTTCCTGATGGGTCTGTTCAAGAAGCTTGCCATCGCCGACCGCATGGCTCAGTTCGTCGACCCCGCCTTCGCCGACCCGGCGGCATTCAAGACGGGGGCGGTCTGGGTGGCCGTCCTCGCCTACGCCCTGCAGATCTATTGCGACTTCTCCGGCTACACCGACATGGCGCTGGGCTGCGCGCACCTGCTCGGCTTCCACCTGGCGCGCAACTTCGACATGCCGTACCTGGCGACGAACATTTCGGAGTTCTGGCGTCGCTGGCACCTCTCGCTGTCGAGCTGGCTGCGCGACTACCTGTTCATTCCGCTCGGGGGCAGTCGCGGCGGAACCTGGCAGACGTGCCGTAACCTGATGATCACCATGACGCTCGGCGGACTGTGGCACGGGGCGAACTGGACCTTCGTCGCCTGGGGCGTCCTGCACGGGCTGCTCCTCGTCGGCCACCGCGGGGTGCGGGCCGTCTGCGAGGCGCGACCGGCTCTCGACGCCGCCCTGCGGACGGCGCCCGGGATGCTGCTGCGCGGGGGGCTGACGTTCCTGTGCGTCTGTGTCGGCTGGGTCTTCTTCCGGGCAACAACGTTCAGCACCGCCACGGAGGTTCTGCGGCGCATGTTCGTGATCGAGGCGGGACGCAGCTCGGCCCTGCACAGCATGGGAATGTGGTACACGGTCCTTTTTGTCGCCCTTTGTCACTTTGTCGCGGTAACCGGGGCCTGGAAGCGGGTGTCGCTGCGGATGCCGGCGCCGGTGCTGGGCTGCGCCTACTCGCTGGCGCTGACGTTCGCCCTGCTCCTCGCCCCGCCGACGAGCAAGGCCTTCATCTACTTCCAGTTCTGAGGCCGTCGCCGCGTTCGCCAGAACGCGGGGGCGCCGTGCCCGCGTTCTGGCGAGCCCATCTGTCTTCGAGGGACCCTCCGGCCCATGCCCACCTCCGAACGAACTGCCGCCCGCCGCCGGGAGCAACGCCGCGCCCGCGTCGCCGTGATGTCCGGCGCGGCCCTGTTCCTGCTGACCCAGCTGGGGCTCGGGTTCGTGACGACTGCCTGGCGGCCCGAGTTGCGTGATCCCTACTACGGTCAGAAAGTGCGGTTGTTGCAGCGGCGCCTGGCCGACGCCCCGGCCTCTCCGTCGACGGTGGTCATGGTCGGCAGCTCGCGCACCGCCTACGGGTTTGCCCCCGCCCGCCTCGAGGAGCGGCTCGAGCGGGAGGCCGGGAGGCCGGTGGTGGCGTTCAACTTCGGCCTGTTCGGAGCAGGACCGGCCACCGAGCTGCTGACGCTGCGTCGCCTGCTCGACGACGGCATCCGTCCCTCGCTGCTCCTGGTCGAGGTGCTGCCCCCGCTGCTCGCCGCGCAGGTGCCCCTCAACGAGTTCAACAGGGAGCGGCTGCCGACGTGGAAACTGCGGGCGACAGAAGTAGCGCTGGTCGAGGAATACGGTGGCGCCCTCCGGCCGGGGCTGCGCCCGGCGTGGTATCGGACCTGCCTGCTGCCTACCTATTACCTCCGCCTTCCTCTGCTCAACCATGCGTTCCCTGTCCTGCTGGGCTGCGCCAACCGCACGGGCGGCTTCGCGGAGGCGGACGGTTCGGGCTGGACACCGGCTCCTCCCCTGACCCCGGAGAGGCGGAAGCGGAACCTGGTCCAGGCGGAGAAAGAGTACGGCCTCTGCCTGCAAGGCTTTCGCCCGGGCGGACCGGCTGCGGAGGGGTTGTGCCAGGTCCTGGAGTTGTGCCGCAAGGAGGGCATCCCGGCGGCCCTCGTCGTCATGCCGGAGGGACCGGTCTTCCGTGGCTTCTACCCCCCGGAGAGCTGGCCCCGGGTCGAAAGTTACCTCGACGAGTTGAGCCGGCGCTACGGCGTTCCCTGGTTGAACGCGCGCCACTGGTTCGGCGAGGAAGCGTTCACTGACTCGCACCATCTGCGCCCGGAAGGCGCGGCGGTGTTCACCCAGCAACTCACTAAAGAGATAATCGCCCCACTGCTGCGACAGCAGGCGAGACAGCCGATCACGACGCGGCCGGGGCACCCGCGCCAGCGGGTCGCGGCGGGAGGAGCAGCAGGGCGGGCGTCTGGAGATGGCGGATGATTGCGTTGGTGAAGGCGGCACAGACCGCCCCGTCGACGACGCGATGATCGAACGACAGCGACAGGTAGACGAGGTCGGCCGGCCGCACCTTGCCTCGGGCGTCGAAGACGGGTCGCTTGACGACCTTGCCGAGGCCAAGGATGCCGACTTCCGGCGGGTTGAGGACCGGTGTCGAGAACAGCCCGCCGATGTTGCCGACCGAGGTGATGGTGAACGTCCCGCCGCGGAGGTCCTCGAGCCGGATCTTGCCCGTCCGCGCCGCGCCACTGAGCCGCTCGATCTCGGCAGCGACCTGGCCGACGTCCTTGCGGTCGGCGTCGTGGACCACGGGAACGATGAGCCCGCCAGGCGTGGCGACCGCGATGCCGACGTGATAGCGGTCGTGCAGGACGATCTCCTCGGCCTCCTCGTCGAGGCTGGCGTTGACGATCGGCACTTCCTTCAGGGCGGCAACCACCGCCTTGACAAAGAAGGCGAGGTACGTCAGCTTGACGCCCTGGCGAGCGTAGTGCTCGCGCAGTCCCTCGCGCAGCCGGACCAGTTCGCTGACGTCGCACTCGTCGACGTAGGAGTAATGAGGGATGGTGCGCATGGCCTGGACCATGCGCTCGGCGATTTTGCGACGCAGTCCTTGCATCTTGATGCGCGTGCCGGGCTTGCCGAACTGGGCGGCCGGCTCGGGGGCTCGCTTCTTGGCAGGGGCTCCGGATGTCTGGACGTGCTCGGAGAGGTCCTCGACCAGGATGCGGCCGTCGGGCCCGCTGCCGTGGACGGCCGACAGGTCAACACCGAGCTTGCGGGCGAGATAGCGCACGGACGGGGCCGCCCGCACGAAAGCACGTCCCGGCCGCGAGCCGTTGCCGCTGGCCACGGTTGTTGTGACCGGCTGAGAGATTGGCCGAGCGGGGGAGGGCCTGTCGTTGGTGGATGCGGCCGGCCGCTCTGGCTCGGGCTCCGGCTGCGTCGCGCCGGCCGGGGTGTAGGTCAGGAGAACGTCGCCCACCTTGATCTTCTGGCCGGGGGTGACGCGCAACTCGTTGAGGGTGCCGGCGAAAGGCGCGGGGAGTTCCATGGTGGCCTTGTCGGTCATTACCTCCATCAGGTTCTGACCGCTCTTGACCGTGTCGCCGGGCTTGACGAGCCAGTTGAGGAACTCGGCCTCGTAAACGCCTTCGCCGATCTCTGGAAGACGAAATTCCATCGCGACCCTCCGCACCAGCCCGGGTCGCCGCTTGCGGCTTCGCTTGTCCTGTCAGGACAAGCGAACGCGAAGCCGCAAGCGGCGACCCCGTCAGGCCTCTTCGGTGGCGATGGTGTGCATCGCCTCCTTGATCTGTCGCAATTGAGGCACCGTGTTCTGCTCGTAGACCTGGTTCAGCCCGATGCCCGGGACGTGCTTACCGAGCAGGACGTGCGGGCGGACGAGCAAGTCGTAGAAGTGCTCGTCAACGACGCGCCGCAGCAGGTGCTCGCCGAAGTTGGTGACCTCGGTGTCCTCGTTGACGATCAGCACGCGGCCCGTCTTCTGCACGCTGGCACTGATCATCTTCCAGTCGTAGGGGAAGATGCTGCGCAAGTCGATCACGTCGAAGGTCTTGCCGATCTCGTCTTTGAGTTGGTCGGCGGCCTGCACGCACAAGGCCAGCGTCCGCCCGTAGCTGATGAGGGTGACGTCATCGCCCTCGCGCACCAGCGCGCCGAGGCCAATCTTGACGAAGTATTCCTTGATGTCGGGCCAGCGCGGCTGCCACTCGCTGCGGTCGCCGACCGGGGCGTCGATGCTCGCCCTCAACTCCTCCTCTTCGGGTTCGCCGGGGATCTTCTGCTCGCCACGAACGCGCAGCAGGGCCTTGGGCAGCAGCACCATCACCGGGTTGGGATCGACGATGGCGGAGAGCATCAGGCCGTAGGCATCGAGGGCGTTGCTCGGCATGACGACCTTCCAGCCGGCGAGGCGGGTGGCCCAGCTCTCGAAGGAGTGCGAATGATAGAGGCTGCCGCGGATGCCCGAGCCACTTGGCATCATCACGACCATCGGCAACTCGAAGTTGCCGGCGCCGGCCCAGCGCTGGTTGCCGGCGACTTTCAGGAGGTCGAGGGTATTGAAACCGTAGTCGCAGAACTGGATCTCGGCGACGGGCCGGCCGCCCGCATAGGCGATGCCCATCGCCATGCCGACGATGCCGCGCTCGTCGAGCGGCGAGTTCCACGCGGTCTTGAGTCCCTGCGTGGCGGTGAAGACGCCGCCCAGCGGCGGCCCGACGTCCTCGCCGAAGATGTCGGTGACGCCGAGATACGTCTCGCCGTAGTGCAGAGCCAGACGAACAGCTTGGACCAGCGTGGCCATAATTGAATGATGAATGATGAATGATGAATGATGAAGCCTCCAGGCAGCCCCGTGTAATCACCTGGGTAGACGGCGTCGACAGGGCTAGGAGCGTAAGTATGGCGTTCGACATCGGCCGGCGCCGGCTGTGGCTCGCGCAGTGCCTGCTCCAGGGCCGCCTCTGCCTCGGCATACGCGGCGGCGTGGACCTCTTCGCGCTCCTCACGTGTCAGGACGCCGGCGTCGAAGAGCTTCTCCTCGAAAAGGGGAATGCCGTCCGGCTCCTCTCGGACGCGCAGGGCGCCGCTGGATGACGAGTGCCCGTGCAGCCGCGATACCATCGCCTCGATCATCCACGGCCGGTGCTTCTGACGACAGTAGTCCATTGCTCGACGGATGGCGTGCCAGCTGGCGATCGGGTCGTTGCCGTCGACGACCTCGCCGGGGATGCCGAAGGCCTTGCCGCGGTCGAGGATGTGCTTCTCGGCGTGGACGGCGGCGGCGGGCGTCGAGATGCCCCAGCCGTTATTCATCACGATCATCAGCACCGGCAATTCGTTGCCTGGCCGCGAGCTCCAGACCATGCACGAGGCGAAGTCGCCCTCGGCGGTGCCGGCGTCGCCGCCGGTGACGATGCTGATCCCGTTGCCACCCTCGTGCCGCTTCTGCATCAGGGCCGTGCCGGGAGCCATCACGTATTGCACCTCGATTACCGAGGTGACCGGCATAACGTTCCACTCGCGCCTGGCAAAGTGACCCGAAAAGTTGCGGCCCATCGAGTGCGGATCGGTGGCGGTCATCGCCATCTGGCGGATGCCGTCCAAGAGCGACATGCCCATCGCGACGAGGGTAGCAGAATTGCGGTAGTGCAGATGGAGGTAGTCGTAGGCAGGGCCCTGGCCCTTTTTGATCTGCAAGCCCAGGCAGGCGTTGAAGGCCTCCTCGCCCGGGCCACCGATCCAGAAGTGACCCAGCCCGGACTTGCTCATCTTGATCATGCGCTCTTCGAGAGCGCGCGTGCGAACCAGGATGCGATAGATCTCCAGGCAGCGATCGGCCGGCAGCGACTCGTCACCACTGAAGACCTCCTTCAGGGCCAGCGTGGCCAGACCGTTGTCCTTGAAACCTGGAGTCCGGTTCGACATGCCACGTCCCTCCGGAAGACTGGGAGAGGTAGGAAAACGGGCCTCTATTTCTATTTTACGTCGCCACACGCCCAGAGCGAAGGCACGAACAACGCTGTTCGTGATACATCGGCGCCGACCGGCCCGTTTTTTTCGTCCGCTTCTCGTTTGCCGCTTGCGGCGGCCTCAGAGCAGCTCTTCAAGCCGGGCGGGTGGGGGGGCTGGCGCCCGCTGGGCGGGCTTGGCCATGCTGAGCAAGAACGTCGGATTGACCGCCTCGAAGCGCAGCGTCTCGAGCTGCTCCGTACCGCGGGCGATATTCACCAGCAACACCTGGACGCGCGAACCGGACGGAGCGGTTGTGTCGGATGAGGCGCTGGTGAGTTGCTTGAGTGCCTCGTAGGTCGTACCGAGGCTCTCGATCGTGGCGACGTTGACGACAAGGCGGCCGGCGGGACGGAGGCAGGAGAAAGCGGCCTCGAGGAGCCGCGCCACCTCGTGGCCGGTCCCGCCGACGAAGATCGCGTCGGGAGCCGGCAACCCGGCGAAGACGCCTGGCGCCGTGCCGTGGACCGCTTCGAGGTTGCGCACGCCGAACGTCTCGGCGTTGGCAAGGATCAGGTGATAGTCGGCGGCGTCCTGCTCGATCGCGAACACCCTGCCCGGCTCGCACAGCCGCGCTGCCTCGATCGCCACCGACCCGGAGCCGGCACCGACGTCCCAGACCACGTCGCCGAGCTTCAGGCCCATCTGCGCCAGCGCCAGGCAGCGCACCTCCGCCTGCGTGATCAACCCGCTTTTGGGCCGGCTCTGGGCGAACACATCGTCGGGGTTGCCGAAGCGGAGGAAGGAATCGGGCGTTGCCGGCCGGTCGGGGCGGTCCGGCTTGCGCTTGAGGATCATCACGTTGAGCGGGGCGAACTCCATCGCCGCGATGTCGGCCAGTTCGCCCTGCGTGACGCGCTCGTCGGGCCCGCCGAGGTTCTCGCAGACATAGGCCCGGAAGTAGTCGATGCCGCGGGCCAGCAGCTGCCGGGCCACCGTCGGCGGGCCCTCGTGCTCGCTGGGGAACAGGCCGACCGTCTCGGCGGTGCGGACGCGGTCGAGGACGTTCTCCAGCGGGTGTGTTGCCAGGTTGGTCAGGTAGGCCTCTTCCCACGACTCCTTGATGCGGGCGAAGGCGAGTTGCATGCTACTGACGTGCGGCAGGACCTCGAAATGCTCCTTGCCGAGGCGATCGCACAGGTAGCGGGCGACGCCGTAGAAGAGCGGGTCGCCAGTGGCGAGGATCACCCCTCGGCGCGGCCGGCGGAAGAAGTTGGTCAGACTGGCGACGACCGCCTGCAAGTCGGAGCCCAGGGCGATGCGCTCGGCGTGGACCTCCGGCACCAGGGATAGGGCGTCCTCCGAGCCGAACACGACCTCGGCAGCAGTGAGGATGTCGCGGGCCCGGGCGGTCAACCCCGCCAGGCCGTCGCCGCCGACACCGATGATGTAGACCTTTGCTTCAGACGGAGACACGCCAACTCCTCACGTCCACCGGCCTCAACGTCCGCTGTATCACAGGTGGCCCGGAACCGCCACGCCAGAATCTTCCCGTAGCCGCACGCTGCTCCATAACCCCTCCCCCCAACCCCCTCCCCGAAGCGGAGAGGGGGAGCAGAACGCCGTCCTCCCCCTCTCCGCTTCGGGGAGGGGGTTGGGGGGAGGGGTTCAGGAACAGACACTCATTTCGAGGGCAGTTCCCAGACGGGGTGTCCGGGGGCGGGGCCATTGGCGAGTCCCTGCACCGCCCGCGACATCAGGACGATCGACGGCCCGTCGTTGATCTGCTCCGTGATGAGCGGCTGCACCGTCCGCGCTGCCTGGCGGAAGTTCAGCCGGTCGAAGTCGGCCAGTGCTGCCTCGTACATTTCCTTCCACTCCGGCCAGGCCGGCTGGCTCGATTGCGCCAACTCGTACAACTCGACCTCGTCGTCCAGGCCGACCACCTTCACCAGGCACAGCCGCCGCGCTCGTTCCCGCAGCGCCTCGTCCAACTCCTTGAAGGTATTCTTCGTCAGCAGCAGCTTGGAGCGGAGGTGCTTGGTGGCACCCTGGACGCGGCTGGCGAGGTTGACCGTGTTACCCAGGGGACCGTACTTGAACTTGCGCGGCGTGCCCGTGTTGCCGACATGGGCGTCGCCCGAGTTCAGGCCGATGCCGAAGCTCATCGGCATGCCGAGGGTTGCTTGCCAGCGGGCGTTCAGCGCCGGCAGCTTGCCGAGCATGTCGAGCGCCGCCTGGCAGGCGAGCTGGGCATGATTGCTCTGCGGCTCGGGCGCCCCCCACATGGCCATCACCTCGTCGCCGACGTAGTCGACCAGCGTGCCCTCGTGGGCAATGACACAATCGGACAGCTCCCCCATCGCATCGCTGATCCACTTGACCGTCTGGTCGGGCGCCAGCTTCTGGCTGAATCGACTGAAGCCGCGCACGTCGCAGAAGAGGATGGTCACGGGGGCGGTCTTGCCGTCGAGCAGCCCCGGGTCCTGGGCGAGCTGGCGAGCCAGCCGGGGACTGAAGAACTGCTCGAAGCGCAAGGTCGCCTGCTCCTCCTTGAGACGCGCCAGGCGAGCGGCCACGCCGCAGGCCAGCAGCTCGACGAGCATCGCCTCGACGCGCGTGATCGGCCGGCCGACCTGGCGGCGGTCGCCGTACAGGATGCCGATCACGTCGCCGTGCTGGTCGAGCAGAGGCGCCGCCACCACCGCCTGCACGCCCATGACGCTGCCCATCGAATTGAGACGTGGCAACTCCCAGAAGGTCTTCTTTTCGTTCGCCACCTTCTCGACGACGCGCTGGCTGGGCTGCCAGCCCGGCTCGGTCGCCTTGATGCCGTTTTGGGAAGCGCGAGCGCGTTCTTGATAGCGGCCATTCTCCCAGAGCAGGACGCGGCCGGTGTCCATGCCGGCGAGGTCGACGATCGCCTGGGCAGCGCGGTCGAAGAAGTCGAGCGAGTTGGCGGCGCTTTGCAGCAGGCCCAGCGCCATCTGCAGCCAGCCGATGAGGGCCTCGTTGTCCATGGCCGGGTCGGGCGGCAGCACCAGCCGCGACGGCCTTCCGCTCATCATCCGGGCAAACTCCTCCGGGGGGATGGTCGACGCCGGCAGCGTCTCGATCGAGTAGCCTTCCGGCTCGGCCGCCTTGGATTGCAGGCGGACGACGCGCGACGAACCGAGGCGGACGACGAGCCCGCCGGAGGGCACCTCGGTCTGGTAGGGGACACCGCGGGTCAGCGACGGCCCGCCGTCGATCTGCACGGTCGAGCGGGTGCTGGTGTTGGTCAGTTGAAGTCGGCCGTCGGCGAGCATCTCGACGAGGACATGATGGCGGCCAATGGTCTGCTCGGTGCCGCGGGCGATGACGACGCGCCAGTAGCGTTCGGTCTCGCGCCACGACGATGAGTAGAGCGCCTCGGCGGTCGTCTCCTGGCGGCCCAGTTCGGTGCGCCCGCGCAGGGCGAGCGTGGAAGCGTGCTGGGGCGGCTTCTCGGCGCTGGGCCGTTCGTAAATCAACAACTCGAGGGGAAGGCTCATGGCTGCCGCTCTGCTTTCGGCTAAGCCGCTAACGGACACCCAAGAAGAATCTCCGACTGATTCTCGTGTACTCCTTGCCTCACGGCAAGCCCTTTTTCTCCGGCCGGCCTGCTCCCGCTCTCAAGTATGCGGCGAATAGCGCTGGCATCGGGTGAGGAATCTGCTACAAGTAAGATTCTGCCTACCACTCACCTTCCGGGGGCCTGCCATGCTGGACTTCTTCCGAGCGACCTCACGCAACTGTCAAGGGATCAGCCGCCGCGCCTTCCTGCGCGTCGGGGCACTTTCCGGCCTGGGACTGTCGCTGCCGAGCCTGTTCGCCGGCCGCCAGGCAGTCGCCGCCCAGGGCAAGACCATCAAGGACGTCAGCTGCATCCTGATCTGGACGCTCGGCGGGACCAGTCACCACGACACCTTCGATCCCAAGCCCGACGCGCCGGCGAGTGTCCGCGGCGAGTTCGGCACCATCGCGACCCGCGTCCCGGGCGTGCGTTTCTGCGATGTGGCCCCGCGCATGGCCCGTGAGGTCCGGCGCTTCGGCCTGTTGCGCAGCCTCAACCCGCGCAACGGCTCGCATGGGACCGCGGACGCGATCATGATGTCCGGCCATGCCTTCAACCCGAGTATGGTCTTCCCCTGCTTCGGCTCGGTGGTCAGCCAGCAGA
>JACOUH010000170.1 GCA_016177925.1 Planctomycetota bacterium
CGAAAGTAGGTCAGGCTGTCCAGCCTGACGCGGCCTCGACGTCAGGCTGGACAGCCTGACCTACGTGCGTTTCTTTCGTGCCGGGGTCAGAGCCCTCGGCCCGGCGCTCGCCAGGGGACATGAGTCCCCTGCCCGCCGTGCGCCGGTGTGGCAGCGTTCAATCCTCGCCAGCCTCGCGGCCGGCCAAGAGCGATTCCAGATGCAGCCCGACGCGACTCAGGAGGCGGTGCAGCCGCTCCTGCTCGATCGGGTTAAGGCAACCCAACACCCTCTCGATCTGCTCGCCGTGGACGGCGAGCACCTGCCCGACCAGTTGCCTGCCCTTGCCGGTCAGGCTGACCAGCTTGGCCCGCAGGTCCTCCGGCGAGCCATCACGGACGACCAGGCCGACCCGCTCCAGGCGGTCGATGATGCCGGTAACACTGGGTGGGCGGATCAGCAGGCGGTCTCCCAGGTCGGTCAAGCGCAGCCCGGTCAGCCCCTCCAACTCGGCCCGATGCAGAGTGCGCAGCACGCCCCACTGCGAGCCGCTGATGCCGAAGCGGGCGAAATACGGCTGCATGACCTTCTCCAACAGCCCGAACAGACGAATCATCTCGCGGAAAGTCTTCTCCGCGGTCCGGGTGGCATTCGCAGGAACCATGCGCTCCTCGATCAATTTAGTTAGCTTGCTAAACGAATCCAAAGTAATACTACACAAGAGTTCGGCCGGGCGGAAGAGTTATTTCGGTTTTTTTCCGGGGAAAGTTCCGATGCGCTTCGCTGGGGGAGGAACGGGCGGCGGCGTGAACCTTGCGCGCTGGTCCTCCGTTGCCCGGCCCCGTCGCGGCGTGAGCGAATGGGAAGGACAAAGGCGATTGACCACCTGCGTGCTTGGGGCGCCCCTTCCTCCGCAGGGGTCGCGAGCCTACATTAGCAGGGCCCCCTCAACGCGGGGGGTCGCGACGCGATGTTGCTCCCGCTTGAGTGGGCGTGGCTTGTTGCCACATTCCAGCCGGAAGTTGACACAAGCCCAAAGGCCAGCGCGGGGACATTCCCTCCACAACCCCGAAGCGCCAGCGCGGAGACCTTCCCGCGCTGGCGCTTGGGGCTTGTCTCAGCCCGTCCCGTGTCGAGTTTCAACTTCCCACTGGATTCCTTCCATGCGTCGTATGACCCTCCTCGCCATCGCGTTCCTTGCCCTGCCCGCCGGAGTCGCCTTCGTCTGCCTGCCCGCGACTCGCGGGACCTCCGCCGGGGCGCGCGACGCCAAGCCGTTCGGCATCGACAAGCGCATCCCCTGGACGGCATCGCGTGTCACCGGCTCGCCCGACCCGCCGCACCCGTACCGCATCGAGCGCGTCTTCCCCAAGCTGCGCTTCAACAACCCGTTGCTGCTGGCCCGGGCGCCGGGCCTCGACCGCTTCTTCGTTGGCGAGCAGGCCGGCAAGATCTACTCGTTCCCCCCTGATCCCAAGTGCGACAAGGCGGACCTGTTTTTCGACTTGACGACCGAGGTCCGCTCCTGGGACCCCAACAAAGTCCGCGGTATCGAGGCCCTGTACGGCCTGGCGTTCCACCCGCAGTTTGCCAAGAATCGCTACTGTTACGTTTGCTACGTCGTCGCCAGCAAGAACCCGGGCGAGCAACTGCCCGAGGGCTCACGCGTGTCGCGCTTCCGCGTCACCGCCACCAACCCGCCGCACGTCGATCCCAAGAGCGAAAAAGTGCTCATTACCTGGCTGGGCGGCGGGCACAACGGCGGCGACCTGCACTTCGGCAACGATGGCTTCCTCTACATCTCGACCGGCGACGGCACCGGCCCCAACCCGCCGGACATCTACGACACCGGCCAGGACATCAGCGACCTGCTCTCCTCCATTCTTCGCATCGACGTCGACCACGAGGACAAGGGCAGGGCCTACGCCGTGCCGCCCGACAATCCGTTCGTCAAGACGCCGAAGGCGCGGCCCGAAGTGTGGGCGTACGGCTTTCGCAACCCCTGGCGGATGAGCTTCGATCGCCCGACCGGTGATCTCTGGGTCGGCGATGTCGGGTGGGAATTGTGGGAGATGGTCTATCGGGTCAAGAAGGGCGGCAACTACGGCTGGTCCGTCATGGAGGGCCGCCAGCCGGTGCGGCCCGAGAGCCGGCGCGGCCCGACGCCGATCCTGCCGCCGGCGCTCGACTTCCCGCACACCGAGGCGGCCTCCATCACCGGCGGCTACGTCTATCGCGGCAAGCGCTTCAAGGAATTGCAGGGCGTCTACATCTGCGGCGACTGGGTCACGCGCAAGCTCTGGGGCACCCGCTTCGATGGCGACAAGATCGTCTCGCACAAGGAAATCGCCCAGGGCACCCAGCGCATCGTTGCCTTCGGTCAGGACGCCGCGGGTGAGTTGTACTTCCTCGACTACGACGAGGCGGGCGGACTGTATCAACTCGTGCCCAACGATAAGGCGACCGAGCGCCGCCCTGACTTTCCCCGCAAGCTGAGCGAGACAGGACTATTTTCCTTGGTAAAGGAGCATCAACTCGCGCCAGGAGTCGTGCCGTTCTCAGTCAACGCGGAGCAGTGGGCTGATCACGCGACCTTCGAGCGCCTCCTCGGTCTGCCCGGCACGTCAACGGTCAAGCTGTATGACGACCCCGTGCCGATCCCTGGCGGCTTCTTCAGCGGGACGGTCTTCTTCCCGAGTTACGCCTGGAATGACGAGCAGACCGACGCCGCGCTCGTCACGGCCGGCGGCGCCGACTGTGTGCTGACCGTCAAGGACACGAAGGCTCCCGGCGGTTCGCGGCGACAGACGTGGCACTTCTCCAGCCGCACCGAGTGTTTGACCTGTCACAACCCGTGGGGCGGCCCGCCGCTGGCCTTCACGATGGAGCAACTCAACCGCGAACACGCCTACGGCAGTGTGGTCGACAACCAGCTGCGGACGCTCCGGCATGCCGGGCTCGTCGAGTTGCTGCACCGCGACGAAGACACCGAGGAGACGACTGCTCTGCGCGAGCTTCCCCGCGATCGGCTGACCGATCCGCATGACGAGCGTGCCGGCCTCGACGAGCGCGCCCGCTCCTACCTGCACGTCAACTGCGCGCACTGCCATCGCTTGGGCGCCGGCGGCAGCGTCGACATCGAGCTGCGCCGCGGCATCACGCTGGAGGCGAGCAAGGCGCTGGAGGTGCGGCCCGTGCAGGGGACATTCGGGATCGCAGGAGCGCAAATCCTGGCGCCGGGCGACCCGTATCGCTCGGTCCTCTACTATCGCATGGCGAAGATGGGCCGCGGCCGGATGCCGCACATGGGCTCGGAACTCGTCGACGAACACGGCGTCCGCCTGGTGTACGACTGGATTCGCCGACTACCTCCGCACAAGGACGAGCGGCTGCTGCTCGAGCGGCTACGGGACCTGGACGAGCCGGCGATTCTCGAGCGTGAGCGGGCCGAGTGGAGCGACCGGGTGCGGCGGACGTCCTTCCGCGTCGCGCGCGAGCGCGGCCGCAAGGCGCCGATCGATGCGGACCGCAAGGAGGCGGAAACGCGGGTGAAGGGACAGGCAACGGCGGGCGTGACGGCGCGGGTCGCCGAGCGGGCCGATGCGATCAACCACTTGCTGTCGTCGACACCCGGCGCCCTGCTGCTGGCGCGGGCACTCGGCGAGGATCGCATCCCGATGTCGGTGCGCTCGCAGGTGCTGAAAGCGGCAATCGCCTCGTCGGACGTGCAGGTGCGCGACCTGTTCGAGCGCTTTGTGCCCGACGATCAGCGCACCAAGCGGCTCGGCAGCGTGATCAAGCCGGAGCAGGTCCTGGCGCTGAAGGGCGACGTGGCGCGTGGCCGCGACCTGTTCTTCAAGTCGTCGGGATTACAGTGTGTTAGCTGTCATCGTGTCGGCGGGACGGGCAACACGCTCGGACCGGACCTGAGCGACGTCGGCAAGCGCTCCACGAAGGAGCAAATCCTGGAAAGCATCCTGGAGCCGTCGAAGAACGTCGACCCGAAGTACGTCGCCTACCTGGTGGAGACGAACGACGGCAAGCTCTACACGGGGCTGTTGACGGAGAAAAACGGTCGCGAGGTGGTCCTGAAGATGGCGGGCGACAAGGAGGTGCGCATCGCGGCGGGCAAGGTGGTGGCGCTGGCCCCGCAGCGGACGTCGCTGATGCCGGAACTGCTTCTGCGCGACCTGACCGCCGAACAGGCCGCCGACCTGCTTGCGTTCCTCGCCTCGCTCAAGTGAGGCGATCCTTGTTCGGCGCGGGAACGGCCAGTAAACTTTAGGTGGTGAGGTCGTGAGGTGGTGGAGAGAGTTGACGGCCCCCACCACCTCACGACCTCACCACCTCACCACCCAGCGAGAGAGGGTCATGTCCGCACCGACTTCCTCCGCCCCCGACAACCACGGCCGCTTCGGCGCCTACGGCGGACGCTATGTCCCCGAAACGCTGATGTTTGCTCTCCGTCAACTCGCCGAACACTATGAGCAGGCACGGCAGGACCCCGTCTTTCAGGAAGAGTTCGAGCGTTACCTGCGGCATTACGTCGGCCGGCCGTCGCCCTTGTACTTCGCCGAGCGGCTGACGCGCGAGGCCGGCGGCGCCCGCATCTACCTCAAGCGCGAGGACCTCAACCACACCGGCGCCCACAAGATCAACAACTGCATCGGCCAGGCGCTGCTGACCCGGCGCATGGGCAAGCCGCGGGTCATTGCCGAGACTGGCGCCGGGCAACACGGCGTCGCCAGCGCCACTGCCTGCGCCCTGTTCGGCCTGGAGTGTCAGGTCTACATGGGCGAAGAGGACGTTCGTCGCCAGAAGCTCAACGTCTTCAAGATGAAGGCGCTGGGCAGCAAGGTCGTCAGCGTGACGACCGGCAGCCGAACCCTGCGCGACGCCATCAACGAGGCCCTGCGCGACTGGATGGCGACCGTCGAGCACACGCATTACATCATCGGCAGTGTCGTCGGCCCGCATCCGTTCCCGGTGATGGTGCGCGACTTCCAGTCGGTCATCGGCAGGGAGGCCCGCTTGCAGTGCCTGGAAGAGGTCGGCCGGCTGCCCGACGTGGTCGTCGCGTGTGTCGGCGGCGGCAGCAACTCCGCCGGCATGTTCTACCCCTTCCTCGCCGACCGCTCCGTCGAACTGGTCGGCGTCGAGGCGGGCGGCCGCGGCGCCGACCCGGGTGAGCACGCCGCCACGCTGGGCCACGGCCAGCCCGGCGTGCTGCACGGCAGTTACAGTTATGTCCTCCAGGACGACGACGGACAGACGGCGCCCGTCCACTCGGTGTCGGCGGGCCTGGACTATCCGGGTGTCGGGCCAGAGCACAGTTTCTGGAAGGACAGTGGGCGGGTGCGCTATACCAGCGTCAGCGACGCCGACGCGCTCTCGAACTTCCACCTGTGTGCCCGGCTGGAGGGTATCCTGCCGGCCCTGGAGACGGCGCACGCCGTCGTCGAGGCGATGCGGCTGGCGGCAAAGCGGGCCAAGGAGGACGTGATCGTCGTCTGCTTCTCCGGCCGCGGCGACAAGGACTGTTACGAAGTCGCCCGCCTTGAGGGCGAGGAAATCTGAGACAACCCCGGCGAGCGGGGGGTGTGAACCCCCCGGTACTGCGGCGTACCGGGGATTCACACCCCCCGCTCCGTCGCAGTACCGGGGGGTTCACACCCCCCGCTCGCCACCATGAACCCGATCGATCAACTCTTTGGGCGGCTGCGCGCCCAGGGACGCAAGGCGTTCATCGCGTTCCTGACGGCGGGCGACCCCGACCTGGCGACGACGCTGGCGGCCGGCCGCGAACTGGTGCGGGCCGGCACCGACTTGCTCGAGATCGGCTTCCCCTACAGCGACCCCATCGCCGACGGCCCGGTCATCCAGGCGTCGTACACGCGGGCGCTGGAGCGCGGCCTGCGCCTGGACGATGTCTTCGCTTGTGTGCGGCAGCTCGCCGACAACCCGGAGGTGGCTAGCCGGGAGCGTGAGCGACCGGATAAGCCGACACCACTGGTGGCGATGGTCTCGTACAGCCTGATCCACCGCCGCGGCCCCGAAGCCTTCCTTCGGCAGGCACAGCAGGCCGGCCTCAGCGGTGCGATCGTCCCCGATCTGCCCGTAGAGGAGGCGGAACCTCTCGGTGAGCTGGCCGCTGCCCGAGACTTCAAGCTGATCCACCTCGTGACGCCGACCACGCCGCGCGACCGGGCCCTGCGCATCGCGCGCTGCTCCACCGGCTTCCTCTACTGCGTCAGTGTCACCGGCATCACCGGCGAACGTGACGCCCTGCCCGAACAGCTACGCGAGCAGCTGGCCTGGCTGCGCGGACAGACCGACCTGCCCTTGTGTGTTGGCTTCGGCATCAGCCGGCCCGAGCAGGTGCGGATGCTGCGCGACTGTGCCGACGGTGTCATCGTCGGCAGCGCCATCGTGCGGCGGCTGGAGCAGGCGGCAACACGGCCTCTGCCGGAGGTGCTCGACGAGGTCCGCGCGCTGGTCCGCGGACTGACGTCTGCCCTCTGAAAGGAGGAATCTTCTTGACAAGGCAACCTCGCCGCTTCATCATCCATGTTCGAGTAAGGAGCCGAATCCAGAACAACACGGATTGAAAATATGTCGCAGTTCACCTGCCCTGAATGCGGCGCGGCGCTGAAACTCCCTGTCCCGGTCGCCCCCGGCCGGGCGATCCGCTGCCCCAAGTGCCAAGCGGTCTTCGCCGCCGCCGGGGGCCCGGCGCCAGTGCCCCTCGTCAAACGCTCACCCCCGCCTCCCGCTGACATCCCCGTCCGCAACGCCCGGCCGCAGCCCAAGCCTGACCCGCCCGCCCGGCCGCACCGCAGCGGAGATGCAGACGGACACACCCGCCGGGGCATCCGCACGAGTGGGTCGCGCAGGGTGCGGTTCGCAGTCGGCCTCCTGGGCATCGGGGCTGTTCTGCTCATCGTCGGCCTTGTCCTGGCCCTCAAGCTCTTCGGAGGGGACGGCGAAAAGAAAGGCGACAAAAAAGACAATCCGCAGGTCGCGCAGGGAGACCGCACGCCGGGTGGCAACAACCAGCGACCCGACCTTCCGATCGAACAACGCCCCGAGGGCCCGCCCGGCAAGCCCCCTGTTGATCAACCGCTCAAGATCCCGATCAGGCCGCCCGACTGGACGCCTCCTGACAAACCGCAGGACAAGCCTCCGGAGAAACCGCCGGACAAGCCTCCGGACAAGCCTTCGGAAAAACCGCCCTCCAAACCACCGCTCGTTCAGAAGGAACCCGACGAGGGCCTCGACCTGCCGGCCCCGAAGAGCCTCGGCGACGATCGCGACCGCCCGCTGCTGACCCTCGACGCCCGCGGCCACACTGCCCGCTCCCTGACCGTCCTGTTCACCCCCGACGGCAAACAAGTCGTCACCGCCGGCGCCGACAAGGCCGTCCGCGTTTGGGACATCGCCACCGGCGAGACGGCGAAGATCTTCTACCTGCCCGCGGGGGCCGGCGATGAAGGCTCCCTTTCCGCCTCCGCCCTCTCGCACGATGGCAAGAAGCTGGCCGTCACCGGCATCCCGCTGGGCCGCGGCGAGTACGGCATCCTCATCTACATCCTGTCGCTGAAGACCGGCCAACTCGAGCAGGTCCTCAAGGGCCACAGCGCTCCCGTCCTCGACATGGTCTTTTCGCGCGACGGCCGCGTACTCTACACGCTCAGCAACGACAAGACCGCTCGCGCCTTCGAGACTCGCACCGGCGACACGCTCCGTGCCTTCCCGGCCCACCCTGATCGGCCCCGCGGCCTCGCTGTCTCGCCGGACGACCGCTGGCTGGCGACCGGCTGTGAAGACCGGGTCGTCCGCCTTTGGTCACTCGCCACCCGGGCCAATCCGATCGAGCTTCGCGGCCACAACGCCCCCGTCCTCTCCGTCGCCTTCAGCCCCGACAGCCGGACGGTCGCCGCCGGCTCCTTCGACGGCGTCATCCGCCTGTGGGCACTCGACGGGACCCCGAAAAAAACACTCCATGTCCAGGACACGCGCAAACACCCGCTCCAGGTGACTTCGCTGAACTACACCCGGGACGGCAAGGAGCTGCTCTACACCGGTATCGCCTACACCGGCACCGCCGGCCTGGTGGACGTTGACCGCGGTACGTCGCGCCTCGTCTTCGACAAGCACACCAACACCGTGACCGATGGCCGCCTGTCGTCCGACAGCAAGTTGGCAGTCAGCATCGGCGGCGACGACAACGAGGCCTTCGTCTGGAAGACCGAAGACGGCTCAGTGGTGCGGCGGCTGACCGGGGCTGGCAAGCCTGTGCTTGCCACCGCCTGGAGCCCCGACGGCAAGACCATCGCCTGGGGCAGCATCAACCGCGCTGACGCCTCCGGCCTGCGGCCCCTGGAGCACACCTTCCGCCTCGCCGACTTCGACTTCGGCGGCAAGCCCACCGACCGCTTCGTCGCCGACCAGCACCAGGTCGGCGCCTACACCCTGACGGCCCTCGACTTCTACAAGATCGCCATCCGGCACAACGGACGGATCGCCCAGGTCTGGCAGTCGAAGTTCAAGGGCGACCGCATCTACAGCTTCAGCATCATCCCCGGTGACCGCGCCGTCATGGGCGGGTCGTTCGGTCTGTACCTTGTCGATCTGAAGACCGGCCGCACCGTGCGCGAGTTTGTCGGCCACTCCGGCATGGTCTGGTCGGTTTCGCCGTCGCCCAACGGGCGCTACTTCATGACCGGCTGTACCGACCAGGTATTGAGCATCTGGCACCCCAACCGGACCGAGCCGATCCTGTCGTTCTTCTTCGCTGGCCGCGACTGGATCGCCTGGACGCCGGAGGGCTACTACGCCGCCAGCGCCAACGGCGAGCGCTTGATGGGCTGGTTGATTGTCAACGGCCCGGACAAGCTGTCCACGTTCTACCCCGCAGCGCGGTTCCGCGCGTCACTGTACAACCCGGCTGCCCTGAGGCTGCTGCTGCGTCCAGCAGGCGGACACATCGAGCGGGCCCTGGCGCTGGCCGGCAAGCCGGACAGGCCGGTGTTGGCGCTGAACGTCGGCCAGGTGCTGCCGCCGGACGTCGTCATCAAGTCGCCCGCTCCTGAGACGCAGCTTGCCGGCGGCGAGGTCGAGGTCAAGGCAGTCGCCACCAGCAAGGGCGCGCATCCCGTCACCGCCCTGCGTCTGCTGGTGGACGGCCGGCCGTACCGCGGCAGTGCGGGCATCATCCGCCCGCCGGCGCCGAAGCTGGGAGCGATCGAGGCGAAATGGACGGTCGAGCTGCCGCCGGGCAAGCACATCTTCGCGGTGCAGGCGGAGAGCAAGGTCAGCAAGGGACTGTCGCGGCCGGTCGAGGTGGTCCGCGCTGCCACGGACGAGCCGGAACTGCCGAACTTGTATATCCTGGCCTGTGGTGTCTCGGCGTATCCCGGTCCGCTGCGGCTGCGTTATGCCGCCTCCGACGCCCGGCTGATCACAATGGCCTTCCGTAAGAAGGCCTCCGGCGTGTTCAATAAAGTAGAAGTGCGACTGCAACTGGATCGGCAGGCGACGCGGAGCGGTATCCGCGAGGGCCTGGAGTGGCTGGAGAAGTCGATGACACCCAAGGACGTGGGCATCTTCTTCTTCTCCGGGCACGGCGGCAAGGACGACGACGGCAACTTCTTCATGGTGCCCGTCGACATCGGCCCTGACCTGGCAGCGACGGGCGTTTCCGGCGAGTTCGTCAAGGAGAAGCTGGCGAACATGTCGGGGCGCCTGGTCTGCATGCTCGATTGCTGCCACTCCGGGGCGGTCGCCACCGACGGGCGCAAGCCGGGCCAGGCCGACGACCTGGTGCGCGACCTGGTCACCGAAGACTACGGTGTCATCTGCATGTGCTCGTCGCTGGGCTCCGAGTATTCGATGGAAAGCCCCCTGACCGGGGCCGGCTTCTTCACGCGCAGCGTCGTCGATGGCCTGGCCGGCGCCGCCGACCTCGATCATGACCGGATCATTTATATCCACGAACTGGACTACTACGCCGCGCAGCGAGTGCGCGAACTGAGCAACGGCGAACAGAACCCGGTGACCGCCCGTCCAACCGGCGTCCACTCGTTCCCGCTCGCCCGGCCCTGAAAGGAAATCCGAAATCTCAAATCCGAAATCCGAAGGAAGACGGAGCGACTCTCCTAAGTCTTCTTTCGGATTTGGGATTTCGGATTTGAAGTTTCGGATTTCTGTAATCCTTTGCCGCCTTGCATCGACTACTGACGCAGCCATGAAACCGCCACCGCCACAACCGTTCGAGGGGACGGACTGGGCCGCGCTTATCCGCGCCCACGGCCCCCTCGTGTGGCGAACGGCCTACCGGCTGCTCACCAACGAGGCAGACGCGGCCGACTGTTTCCAGCGGACCTTCCTCTGTGCCGTCGAGTTGGCTAAGGCGGCGCCGGTCCGTCACTGGCCGGCGGTGCTCGTCCGGCTGACGACGGCGCGAGCCCTGGAGGCGCTGCGGTCCCGTCACCGCGACCGCGGCCGGACGGCGCCCCTGGCCGAAGACCCGCCCGGCGCCGCCGCCGACCCGCTGGAAACGGCCGCCGCGGGAGAGCTGGCCGACGGGTTACGGGCCGCCCTGGCGACGATCGATCCGCGCCAAGCGGAGGTGTTCTGTCTGGTGTGCCTCGAAGGACTGACGAACGACCAGGCAGCCACCCAGCTTGGCGTGACGACGAACCACGCCGGCGTCCTGCTGCATCGGGCGCGCGTCGCCCTGCGGGAACGACTGCAACGGTTCGCGCCGAACCGGGAGTTTCAAGCATGAACGACATGAACCACCGGCCGCCGCCAGACGACGTCCTTGAACGTGCGACCGTGGCGCTGCAGGGGGCGCGGGCCCCTGCCGGTCCGCCGGCTGAGGTGATCGCATCCACACTCCAGGCCATTTCAGATTTGAGATTTCAGATTGCAGATTTGAAGAAAAGTACCTCTTCCAATCCGAAATCTGAAATCTCAAATCTGAAATCCCTTTGTCCTTTGTCCTCCGAGGAAGACGACATGGCGTTCCAGACTCTTTCCTGCCCCGAGTGCGGCGCGACGGTGAAATCGTCCGCCCCCACCGGCACGATGGTTCGCTGCCCGAAGTGCAAGAACACCTTCCGGGCGGAAGAAGAAGATCCTCCGGCTCCCCCGAAGAAGACGGCGGGCGCCGGCGAGCGGGGGGTGTCAACCCCCCGGTCCCCCCGCGGGGGCGGTCCCGTGGGGAAGCCCCGGCACCGCGAAGACGACCTCGAGTCGCCGCGCGGGAAGCACGAAAAGCCGAAGGCCAGCGGCAACAAGACGACGGTGCTGGTCCTGGCCGGACTCGGCGCCGCCCTGCTGCTCACCGGCGGCATCCTGATCGCCACCGGCGTCTTCAGCAGCGGTGATGGCGACAACAAGAAGAATCCGAGCAAGCCGGTGGCCCAGAATCCGAGCAAGCCGTCGCCCACCGACACGGGGACGCCGGGCCCGTCCAAGGACCCGTCCGCCGGCGGCCTGGGCAACCTGCTCTCGGGCAAGCGCTGGGACGAGGACCCCAACGACCCGCGGCTGACCCAAGCGACCAAGCCGCTAGTCCAGGAGGACAAGGACCCGCCGCCCCCCGAGTCGGACTTCGCCGGGGATAAAACCCGGCCGTTCCTCGTCTTCGACGCCCAGGGACACACCGCCCTACCGCGTGCCGCCCTGTTCACCAAGGACGGCAAGCAAGCGGTCACCGTCGCCGAGGACAAGACCGTGCGCGTCTGGGACGTCGCCACCGGGAAGCCCGTGCATGTGTGGCGGCTACCGGCGGGCCCGGGCAAGGAGGGCGTGCCGTTAGCCGCCGCCCTGGTGCCGTCGGGCAAGCACCTGGCGGTCGCCGGCTCGGGCTACGAGGACGCCGGGAAGATCCTCGTTCTCGACCTGAACTCCGGCAAGGTGGTGCAGACCTTCACCGGCCACGAGAAACCTGTCACCGGCCTGTCGATCTCCAGGGACGGCAACTGGCTGGCCTCCTCGAGCCTTGATGGGTCAGCCCGCGTCCACAGCCTTCAGGTAGGGAAGACGGTCCCCATCCCGATCCTGAACCAAGGCACACGTACCATCAAGAATAACAAGGTCGTTGAGCACAGAGATCTCTTCAAGGCGATTGCCTGGGCGGCGGACGGCACCCTCCTCGCCACCGCCGAGGAAAACGGCACTGCCACCGTCTGGAACACTCGGACCCTGGCCATCGTCGAGTTGAAGGGCCACGCGGGCGCGGTGAACTGCGTTGCCTTCAATAACGCGACCCTCAAGAGCATGCGCCTCGCCACCGGCGGCATCGACGGCACCATCCGCCTGTGGGCGCCCGCCGGGGACAATCGCGGGATCTGGAAGCAGACCGAGGACGACGGCGGGATACCCGGGAGCGGGTCCCCCGTCCCGATCACCTCACTGACCTTTACGAAAGACGGCAAGGAGTTACTCTACACGGCCGGCGGCAAGCGCGGTCAGACCGGCCTGCTCAGCACGGAGAACGGCCGCAAGCGCATCGAGTTCAAGAAGCACACCAACGAGGTGCTGTGCGGCGCCCTGTCGCCTAACGGCGAGTTGGCGCTGACGTCCGGCGGCAATGACCACGAGAGTTTCCTGTGGCGGACCAAGGACGGCTCCGTGCTGCAGACGCTCAAGAGTGTCGGGCGGTCCGTCTGGGCCGTGGGCTGTTCGCCCGACGGCAAGTTGCTCGCCTGGGGCAACACCAACAAGGGCGACACGACCGACTGCACGACGCCGCTGGAGCACAGTTTCGACCTCGAGGGGCTCGCCCTCGGCCCGGCCCTGAAACCTGATTTTCTCCGGGCGCGGCTGACCATGGGCTCCACGACGCTTGCGGCCCTGGACGCCTACCAGGTCGCGGTCCGCCAGGGCGGCCAGACCAGGTACATGTTGCAGTCGCCGTTCAAGGCGGACCGGGTGTACTGCTTCACGCTGTTGCCGGGCGGGCGGGCCGTGGTCGGCACGACAGAGGGACTCTTCCTGTACGACCTGACGCAGGCGGACCCCGATCACGGCCGCAAGATAATCCGTACGTTCAAGGGACACCACGGCACCGTGCTGTCAATGGCGGTCTCGCCCAACAACCGCTACTTCGTGACCGGGTCGAACGATCAGACCATCTCCATCTGGCACCCGGCCCGTACCGAGCCGATCTGGACGCTGTTCGCGGCCGGGCGCGACTGGGTGGCGTGGACGCCGGAGGGCTACTACGCGGCGTCGGCGGGCGGCGAGAACATGATGGGCTGGCTGACCAACAACGGCCCGGACAAACTGGCGACGTTCAACCCGGCGCAGTCCTTCCGCCAGTCGTTGTACAACCCCGGTGTGTTGAGCAGCCTGTGGCGGGCAAAGGGTAACATCCGCACGGCGGTGGCGTCGGTGCAAGGCGGCACCGCGACACTGTCGGTCGGCAAGATCCTGCCGCCGGAGGTGGCCATCCGCACGCCGGTGGCCGACGCGAAGATCGACAGCGGCCGTGTCGAGGTGAGGGCGTCCGCGACGAGCAAGGGCGACTTCCCGGTGACGTCGATGCGGCTCTTGGTCGACGGCCGGCCGTACCGCGGCAGCCAGGGCATCCACCGCATTGCGGCGCCGAAGCTGGGTGAGGTGGAAGCGAAATGGAACCTCGAGCTGACGCCGGGCAAACACATCCTGGTGGTGCAGGCGGAGAGCAAGGTCAGCAAGGCCCTGTCGCCGGCGGTCGAGGTGACGCGCAATGGCACCCCTGAAGTGCCGGACCTGTATGTGCTGGCGGTCGGCATCTCGGGGTATCGGAAGATCAATCCGCTGGTCTACGCTGGTACCGACCCTCTGCACATCAGGGACGCCTTCAAGAAGCTGGAGGGCAACGGTTTCATCGGCAAGGTCGAGGTGATGCTACGCATGGAGGGCCAGGCGACGCGCCAGGGCATCGAGGAGGGCCTGGACTGGCTGGCGAAGAAGATGACGCCCAAGGACATCGGCCTGTTCGCCTTCTCCGGCCACGGGGGGAGGGATGAGAAGAGCGGCGAGTTCCACCTGTGCCCGATCGACATGGACGGTCGTGACAATTCGACGGGGGTGTCGGGCAGCTTCATCACGGAAAAGCTGGGCGACATGTCGGGCCGGGTGATCTGCATGCTCGACGCCTGTCACTCCGGAGCGGCCAAAGACGTCAAGCCGGTTATCGCCGACGACCTGGTGCGCAAGCTGACCGGCACGGACTGCGGCGTGGTCTGCATGTGCGCAGCGGCGAGCCACGAATATGCGGGGGACGGAGATGCCTCGACGAAAGCGGGCGTCTTCACCCATGCCGTCGAGGAAGGTCTGGCCGGCGCCGCCGACCTCGACCGCGACGGGATCATCTACTTGCACGAGCTGGACATCTACATCAAGCAGCGTGTGGCGGAACTGAGCGGCGGCAAGCAGAACCCAACGACGGGCCGGCCGCCGGAGCTGCACTCGTTCCCGCTGAAGAAGCTCTGACGCGAAGTCCGAGAGAGGCACAGCCGATCTCATCAACAGCGCGGCCCGTTGTTGGCGAACGGAGAATGTACCCCGCTCGCCAACAACGGGCCTCGCTGTTTCTACTTGATGCCGAGGATCAGCCATCAATAGCGGTGACCCCCGTCACTTTCCCTGCCCCGGCGATTGACCAGCTAAGGCGACCGGCAGGACTTGGTGTCCCCGTAGGACGGATTTCCAATCCGTCCGGACGGATTGGAAATCCGTCCTACGGGT
>JACOUH010000009.1 GCA_016177925.1 Planctomycetota bacterium
AACCAGACGGCAACAGGCACGACAGGCCACCCTGGACGGCCAACCCGCCAACACCGGAACGTAATCAGAGAGGTTCGTAGTCCTTGAAACACGCAAACGCCCCGAAGGCAAACTTCCTGTTCTCGCTGAACCAATACAGTTTGCCATTCCGTAACCCCGGGCGACGAGCAGTTTCCCGTCCCGAACGATGCCAAGGGCACAGCCGGGGGAGTTGGGCCGATCCCATTGGGCGAAGAGCTTGTCGACCCTGGCGGCCAAGCGCTTGTCGGACGCCTCGTCGGCGATGCCTGGTGCCAGTGAGCAGGGCAAGACAGCGAGGCTGAGCAGAACCCGAACCGATGCTCGCATAACAATCTCCTGACGGTCACCTGGTCTCCCCGAGGAATCCGTGGAGCGAGACGAGCGAAACCGGCAAGACACAGGGTCGTTCGGTTCGCGAGCGCAGGAAGGAAACTCCCGTGCTTCATGGATGCGACCCCTGTTGACTGCCCGACACCAGAACTACCCGTCCTGTACCAGTATTTCAGGGCCTGAAGGGCCGTAGGGCCGGTCCCACCGTTCGCCGTTGGCGAGGCTGCGCTCGCCACTCCAGATCCGCAACATCTGATTACCACCACGCTGGAACTCGTAAGGGACGACGCAGATGCCGGTCCTCCATCCGTTCGCGGTGAAGAGGGTGCGGATCGGCTCAACGTGTGGGGAACGCTTCTGCTCCAGGGTCAACAGGGGAAAGATGCGGACCTCCTTCGCCACCCGTAGCAACTCCCCAACGGCTGCCCGGTGGAACTCGAGACTCAATTGCTCCGTGTACAGAAAGAGCAAGTGGGAGCAAAGGGCGAGGTCGAATTGACCATCCCCGAACGGAAGACTCGGGAGCGAAGCCGTGACATAGCGCCCCTCGGCTTTGCCCTTGTCAAAGTCCGACAGGAACCGGCGCATTGCAGCCAGGCGGCACTGGCCGAGATGGTCAGGATCGTGGAAGCGGTCCCAAACGAACTCCTCGGCGTTGCGGCGCACCTGGGCGATCATGACGTCGTAGCAGTCAACAACCCTCTGCTCGATCTCCGTTGCCGAGCAGGCATAGATGGGGTCGCAAGAGGTGACGGTGTATCCCCTGGCCGTTGCTTCGGCGTTGAAGCTTGCTGGCCCATCACCACAGCCGAGAATCCGACCCGCGAAGTTCTCCTCCGCCAAGCCGAACATGCGTCGGTACTCGTCAAAGGATCGCCCCCAGGGAACGACCGTATTGAGTTGGATGGTCATTGTGACTCGCCCCCGGAGTGAGACGTTCGGCTCCCAGCCCTACGCCATCTGCCCCGCCGACCTGATGGCGCTTGCCGCATCCATTCCCGGGATAGGAACGGTTTCACTGCAACGCTCACCCCAACCGTCGCGAATCATGGGGCCCTCTTGCTCAAAGGGGAACGCCCGGTTCTGAGGTTTGCTCTTCCAGGCGAATCGGTACGGTGGCAAGCTCTCCAGCGAACGCCAGGCGACGCGGCAGGAAGCAAGATCCCAAGCCGGCAGCGACTGCGAACGGCACCAAGGCCCAGAACATCCCTTCCACCTGACCGGTCGCTGTAAAGTAGGCTTGAAGTCCCGCGACGATCAAGCCCCCCAGCCCCCAACTGGCTCCGAGCGTCAAGGAGGCCGCGAGCCGCCGGCCGCGCGGCAGAAGACGCTGCGAGTAAGCGATCAGGATCGGAAAGGCGCCTTGCAGGAGCAATCCCGATCCGACCAGGCCGACGTGGTACATCCAGACCATGTCGCAGGCCACGAAGAACAGACAACACGCGGCGGGAAACATCGTCATGACCAGGGCCGTCAACTCCCGCCCCGGCCGGGCCCAGAGCGGGCAGAGCAGCGTGCCCACGCCGCCGCTCAACAGAAACAGGCTTTGCGACCAGCCGATCTCCGCCACCGACCGGCCCTGTTGATCGAGCAGAAAGGCCAGTCCGAGGGGAATCCCAAGGACTGGGACCACGCGCAGGGTAGCAACGGTAAGGAAAATAATAATCCCCAGCCATTGGCCCCCGACGATCTCGGCCAGCCCGACCCGATTCGTCGCCGCAGGAACGCGGAGCGCGGAAGATCGATGGAGCAAGAGCAATCCGCCGAGGAGCACCATACCGGGCGGCAGCGCCAGGGCCAGGCCAGCCAGACCGCATTGCCCGGCCAGGATGCCACTCACGACCGGCCCGATCCCGAGCCCCAGCATGCCGCCAAACGTGAACACGGCCAGGCCAGTGGTTGGCTTGGTCCCCGAACAGTCCATGACTTCTGCGGCGGCCTCCGGATGAAAGGCGCCAATCCCCAGGCCGCCCGCGACGAGAAGGACGAAGAGACCTACCGCGCCGGTGGCGAAGCCGAGCAGGCTGATGCAAGTAACGGCCAGGGCCGGGCCGAGAGCGAGCATCCAGCGGCCACCGAAGCGATCACTCCAGTAGCCAAAGAGTGGCTGGCTGATCGAGGTGGCCAGTTGCCAGGCTGCGAACAGCAGCGTAAGCGACCACGGGTCAAGCGCGAACTCCTTCTGCAGGAGCGGCCACAGCGGCGCCACCACCTGAGCATAGCTATCCACCAGCGAATGGATCAGAGCCAGGCAAATGAGCGATCGCACGCGGAGCATGTCAAACTCCATTCGTCCGGCTATTCAAGGCCATTTTCCAGTCCCTTGGGACCGGCAGCGCTGGCAGAATCCTTTGGTGCAGAGGTACCCGGTCAGAACCTTGGATCCGGACCCGGATCAGAGGCCTTCGCGCACGAAAGTGATGTAGTCCGTGCTTATCGTCGTGCCACCTGCACGGCCGATGGCCCTGGCGACCTGACCCCGATGATAGCCTCCGTGGACGACCACATGCGTCAGGATATCGTCGAGGGGAGTTACGAACTCGACCCCCTTCGTGTTCCGATATCGGACGGGCTTGACCAGCTCCTCCGCCCCGAGCCCTTGGAGCAGCTCCTCGTAGCCGGCAGCGTTTTCCCCCGCCAGGGCTGCACATTCTTCGAGTGAAAGTTGGGGCCACACGGCCAACCGTGCTTCTGCACCATAAACCCGGGAAAGCCAGACGTGTTCCGCCGCGAGGACGTGGGCGAACAGCGGCAGTGCCTCCTGCTGTGCGGCGGGCAACTCCCGCAACGCAGCCAAGATACACCGGTCCGCCCACGCCGT
The DNA here is from genome assembly GCA_016177925.1 of Planctomycetota bacterium. GTDB lineage: Bacteria > Planctomycetota > Planctomycetia > Gemmatales > Gemmataceae > JACOUH01. Next base: position 3,173 of record JACOUH010000009.1, read on the forward strand.
GTAGCGCAGCAGCTTGGTGAAATAGTCTCTCATGGCTCGTCGCTCCCAATGTGTCAGGTCGGTTTCAGTAGCTGGCTAGCGCCGGGCGAAGCCCGTCCGCTTCCTCGCCGGGTGAGACCGTGCCGCCACCCTCGGGCTTGCGGCCCACAGCCCGGACGGTTGCGTGATACGTCGCCCAGCAGGTCCGACCGGCAAGACGTCCCTTGAGGGGCCATCGTTCGACCATCGCCCTGGAAGCCGAGTTCGGTCCGCTCACCTCTCGAACAGACTTCCGATCTTCACGGCCCGCTCCCCCTTCCTGAGTTCGGCTTTGAGATTCACCTTCGCCACTCGGTGAAAATCCCCCCGGCGGTAGATGGAGACCTCGCCCCGACTGAGGTTGAAAACCGTTGAATACTGGGTGCTCTTCATGGCCGTCGCTTTCAACAGCGAGCGAACGAGGTCAGCCGACAACGCTTTCTCGTCCGACAGTGTCTCGGTCACGAGTTTGTAGCGCGGGCATGTCCGCCTGTTCGGCTCGACCCGCGACTGGAGGAAATTGGTAATGACCTGGTACTTGCCCTTCTTGCGCAGGATGACGTCGCCGGCTTCGATGATAAAAGAGTCGCCGGTCTTATCAGCGAACAACCAGTGGCCCTGGACGAGGTTGAATTCGTAAGGCTCAATCAACTTCAGAGCTTCCTCCACGGTCGCACAATTGCGGAGGATCCGATCCTCGAGCTGACCGTCGTAGCGCTTCTTGCCCGGCCGCCGCGGAGCTTTCACCGGCTCGGTGGCAGCACCACCAAAGAACAAGCCTTTGTCGTTCATCCCGGCCTGGGGCAACCCGTAGAGATCCTGGGGGTTGATTCTCGTGATGTCGCCTCCCGGGATCTGCAGTTTTCGGCGTGCGATCCCGCCCTTCGGGTATTCGCCTTTCCCAAAGCCGAAGTAGACGATCCCGTAATGGTCCTTGGTCGGCGGGACGAACCACATCTGGGTGTTGGGATCGGCCCAGTCCTCGTTGTCGCCGGCCATGGCCACCTTGCCATCGAAGGCAAAGAAGACCGTGCAAGCGCCCGCCAGCGGGCCGGTCGCGACCAACAACGCTACAACCAGCCCGGATTGCCAACGCCGATGCATCGGTCGTTCTCCTTCAGCGACGCTGCTGACTCTTCTGTACAACCGGCCAGCGAAACCCGGCAGGGTCGGTGACTGAACCGAAGCGGCCATGCGTAATCCCAGATGGCGTCGACAACTGGGGAATGCTCGTTGATCAAAGCAAATCGCAAGCCGAGCAAACCCTTCTTCGATCTCTCGAATCCTCTTGATCGGCGTGCTCACACAACGTGTGTGCGGGTGTCTCATTCCCCCCCGTGGGAATCAGCAAAGCCATGTTTCTCCGGTTTGGGATGCGGGGTTCCTTCAACGGCCTCAGAGTGAACAAGGCACCGCGATGTGCTTATCAAGCGGCAGAGCGGGCAGCCGGTGACGAACGCCGCGCGCCCGACCGTCCGGGCGCATCGTGCGCCGGCGCGGTTTGCTCTTCCGCCCTGGACCCGAACAGGCTCATCTCGTCCCCCGCGAAGCGTGGCGAGCCCTTCCTCGGCCCGGGGACAGCCGATCTCCTACGTGGGCACCCCGCGACCGTCCCCCGGCGAAGTAGTCCGTTCGGTCTGCCGCGGCGCAGTGGATAGCTCAGCGACACCGAGCTGCTGGAACAACGATGCGGTGTCTCCCAGGACCCAACCATTCACGATCTTGCCGGCGACCACGCGAAAAAACGCGACGCCCGGGTAATGCACCGTCCTTCCTGTCGGCCCGATGCCGAACAGCTCGCCTCGGTGCGTTCCCCGGTAAGCAAGCCGGGCGGCCACCTGTTCGCCCTCGGCCACCATGTCCTCGACCGTGTTGTGAAAATCGGGGAAGGCGCCCCGGACCATGCGGACATAGTCTTTGAAGCCGTCGAGACCACGTACGGTGACGCCGAGAGAACCTCGGAACTCGACATTGGGACCAAGCAGTTCGTCCGCCAGGTCAAGGTCCCAAGTGTTCCAGAGATCGTCGTAGTATTGGCGGACAATAGCCTTGTTCGCTTCGGTCGACATGCGTTTCTCTTTTCCGATTCGCCGGCTCCCCAGCGAGTGGGAGTAAACCAGCGGAGATGGTAGTCCTCCTCCACGGCAACAAAGAACGCGGTCTCCGGCACGTTACTCTCTGCGGCGATCGCCTGAAGGAGGGCGTCAGGGGGCCACGCCTGCAGCGGGCAGACGTCCGCCGGGTTGCCGCGGAAGACCTCGGACGTGAAGGCATCAACGACGTAGTAAGGCAGTCGCTCCATTGACCACCCATGACTGCCGGCTTCGACCCGGGGGGTGGCATGCTTTCGCGGCCCGCGCTGGTTTCGCCCAGACGTTGACCCCGTGGGCCGCGAAAGCATGGCACACACCGCAGCGTTCGATTCTTTACAGAAAATCCTCCATCCACCGTTTGGTGCTAGGATTTGAACCTATACTCGCCGGGGCGTGCGTTGACACATCCCGGGGTTCGGGTCGCCTATGCCCGCGGCAGGCTGTACCAGGCCTCGTCGCAGGCGGACAGTTCGGCCTCGTCCAGCGTCAGGTCGACGGCGCCGAGGCTGTCGTCTAGCTGCTCGGGACGGCTGGCGCCGACGATGGCGGCGCTGATGCCCGGCTGCGCCAGCACCCACGCGACGGCGACCGTCGTCAGCTTGCGTCCGCGCGGCTCGAAGAACTGCTGGAGTTGCTGCACCGCCTCGAGCTGGGCCTGCTGCCAGTAGCGTTTGCGGTACAGTTCGCCGGTCTTGCCGAGGGTAAAGCGCGTGTTCGGCGCCGGCTCGTCAAGCGAGCGGTACTTGCCGGTGAGGAAACCGCCGGCGAGCGGATTGTAGGGAATGACACCAAGGCCCTGGTCGTGGCACAACGGCAGCAATTCGCTCTCGATCTCGCGATAGAGGAGGTTGTAGCGCGGTTGCACGCACTGGAAGCGCGCCAGGCCGAGGCGGTCGCTGATGCCCAGCGACAATGCCACCTGCCAGGCCGGGTAGTTGGAGCAGCCGACGTACAACACCTTGCCCTGGCGCACGAGATCGTCGAAAGCGTGCAACGTCTCGTCGAGCGGTGTGTCGGGATCGGGGGCGTGGGCCTGGTAGAGGTCGATGCGGTCGGTGCGCAACCGGCGCAAGCTGTCCTCGACGGCCTTCGTGATGTGAAGCCGTGACAGTCCCTCGTCATTGGCGCCGTGGCCGACGCGGATGCGGCACTTGGTCGCCAGCACGAAGTGGTCGCGCTTGCCGGCAAGCCACTTGCCGACGATCTCCTCGGTGCGGCCGGCTGTCTCCGGCGTTGGCGGCACCGGGTAGGCGTCGGCGGTATCCAGGAACGTCACGCCGCGCTCGGCGGCTCGATCGAGAATGGCGAACGAAACCGCCTCGTCGCACTGGTGCCCAAACGTCATTGTGCCGAGGCAGATTTCCGACACCTTCAGCCCGGTGCCGCCCAGTCGTCGGATCTTCATAGATTTTCGCATCTCGCTCTTCGTTTTTCGCTTTAATAAGAGCGTCGGGGTTTTCCCCGCGCCACCGATCGAGGTTGTTGTACGCCCCTCTCTCCAATCGAAAATGACAAATCGACAATCAAAAATGGAGAGATACCTGTGCATCCACGGGCACTTCTATCAGCCACCGCGGGAGAACCCGTGGCTGGAGGCGATCGAACTGCAGGATTCGGCCTACCCCTATCACGACTGGAACGAGCGCGTCACAGCGGAGTGCTACGCCCCCAACAGCGTTGCGCGCATCCTCGACGAAGAGGGGCGCATCGTTCGGCTCATCAACAACTATGCGTGGATGAGCTTCGACTTTGGTCCCACGCTCCTGGCCTGGCTGCAGGACAAGGCGGCCGATGTCTACCGGGCCGTCCTGGAAGCCGATCAGCAGAGCCGTGACCGTTTTTCCGGCCACGGCAGCGCCCTGGCCCAGGTCTACAACCACGTCATCATGCCCCTGGCGAACCGGCGCGACAAGGTCACGCAAGTGCTCTGGGGCCTGGCCGACTTCGAGCACCGCTTCGGCCGCCAGCCCGAGGGTATGTGGCTGGCCGAAACCGCCGCCGACCTGGAGACACTCGATGTCCTGGCCGAAGCCGGCCTCCGCTTCACCATCCTGTCGCCCCACCAGGCCCACCGCATCAGACCTGCCGTGGGGCAAGTTTCTAACTTGCCGAGAGAAGAAGGCAAGTTGGAAACTTGCCCCACATGGGAGGACGTCTCCGGCGGGCGCATCGACACGAGGCGGGCCTACCTGCAACGACTGCCGTCGGGCCGCTCGATCGCCTTGTTCTTCTACGACGGGGGGATTGCCCAGGCGATCGCCTTCGAGCGGCTCCTGGCACGCGGTGAGGCCCTGGTCGATCGGCTCAGGAGCGGCTTTGCCGACAACCATTCCGGGCCGCAGCTAGTCCATGTCGCCACCGATGGCGAGAGTTATGGACACCACCACTCGCACGGCGACATGGCCCTGGCCTACGCGCTCGACCGCATTAGCCGCGACGCCTGGGCCGGCTGTGCCGGCCCGGTCCGCCTGACCAACTATGGCGAGTTCCTGGAGCGGCACCCGCCGCAGTGGGAAGTGGACATCTTCGAGAACTCGTCCTGGAGCTGCGCCCACGGGGTCGAGCGCTGGCGCAGCGACTGCGGCTGCAACAGCGGCCGGACCGGCTGGAACCAGGCCTGGCGCCGCCCGTTGCGCGAGGCTCTCGACTGGCTGCGCGACGCCGTCGCCCCCGCTTACGAGGAGTTGGCCTCGCGCTATCTCCGCGACCCGTGGGCGGCGCGCGATGCCAGCATCCGCATCATCCTCGACCGAACGCCGGAGAACCTTGACCGCTTCCTGAACGAGCACGCCCTGCGTGAGTTGGACGAGGACGACCGCATCACCGTCCTGCAGTTGCTCGAACTACAGCGCCAGCTCCAGCTCATGTACACCAGCTGTGGCTGGTTCTTCGACGAACTGTCCGGCCTGGAAACTGTCCAGATCCTGCAGTACGCCGGGCGGGCGATACAACTCGGCCAGGAACAGCTTCGTGATTTCAGATTGCAGATTTCAGATTGCAGATTGGAACAGGGCCGAGCCTCCGCCAGTGACCGGGATGGTCAGCAATCTGAAATCTGCAATCTGAAATCTGACATTGAGGAGGGTTTCCTTGATCGCCTGGAACGGGCCCGGAGCAACCTATCGGAGCACGGCGGACGGTCCGTCTACAAAAAGTTCGTGCGGAGCGCCCGGGTGGGCTGGGAGCAGATCGGTGCTCACTACGCCGTCTCGTCGTTGTTCGAGACGTACCCGCAGGAGGCGCGCTTCTTTTGCTACACCGCCGACCGCGAGGTCTACCAGGCACTCAGCGCCGGGCGGGCCAAGCTCGTCCTGGGCCGGGCCCTTATCCGCTCGGAGGTCACGCACGAGTCGGCACGGCTCAGTTTCGGCGTCCTCCACTTCGGCGACCACCACGTCAACGCCGGTGTCCGTCCCTTCCAGGAGGAGGGGGCGTTCGAGCGGCTCGTGCAGGAGGCCAGCGATGCCTTCCGCCGCAGCGACTTCGCCGAGGTCATCCGAGTCTTCGACCGCAACTTTGGCGAGTCGACCTACTCGCTGCGATCGCTGTTCCGCGACGAACAGCGCAAGGTCCTCAAGCGCGTGCTGCACGCCAGCATCGTCGAGGCCGAGAACGTCTTCCGCCAGCTGCACGAGCACCACCTGCCGACCATGCACTTTCTCGCCGGCATGGGCGCTCCGCTGCCGCGCGCCTTCGAGATGGCTGCCGAGTTCCTGTTCAACACCGACCTGCGCTGGAACCTCAAGGACGAGCTGCCCGACCTGGATTACATCCGCACTCTGTTCAAGGAAGCCGAAACGCTCCACGTCCGCCTCGACACCGCCGGCCTGTCCTACCGGCTTCGCAAGACCCTTGCCCGCATGGCCGACCGTCTCCGCATCCAGTCGGACAATCTCTCTCTGTTACGTTCCCTTGATGAGGTCATCGAGCTGATCCGGACGCTGCCCTTCGAGGTCGATGTCTGGCAACCGCAGAACGTCTGGTGCGAGCTGGCCCGGACGGTCTTCCCCGACTTCCTCCGCCGCTTCGAGGGAGGTGACCGCTCGGCGGAGGACTGGCTGGAGCCGTTTTTGCAACTGGGCAAGAAGCTGGGGGTGAGAGTGGCCGAGCTGCAACAGCAACTGACCGAGGCGAAAGCCGTCCCGACCGCCGCCGACCTGGTCCATGAGATCTTCGCGCAACGGCGTGTGCCACGAGCGACCTACCGCCTCCAGTTCAACCGTCACTTCACCTTCCGCGACGCGCGCGAACAGGTCGACTACCTGCACGAGCTGGGCATCAGCGACCTGTACGCCTCGCCGGTGTTGATGGCCCGTCCCGGCAGCCCGCACGGCTACGACATTTGCGACCACACCCAGCTCAACCCGGAGCTGGGCGGGCTGGAAGGCTTCGACGCGCTCAGTGCGGCCCTGCACGAGCGCGGCATGGGACTGATCCTCGACATGGTGCCCAATCACATGGGCATCGGCGACCCGAGCAACCGCTGGTGGAACGACGTCCTGGAGAACGGCCCGGCCTCGGTCTGCGCCTTGTGGTTCGATATTTCCTGGCACCCCGTCAATCCCAACCTCGAAAACAAGCTGCTGCTGCCGATCCTCGAGGACCAGTACGGGGCTGTGCTCGAGGCCGGCAAGATCCACCTCGCTTACGAGAGCGGCTCGTTCGCGTTCTACTACTACGAGCGGCGCCTGCCGCTGGACCCTGGCACCTACTCGCTCGTGCTGCGGCCCGTCCTGGAGCAGCTGGTCGCGGCGCTGGGCGAGGACAATGAGCACGTCCGCGAGCTGCAAAGTATCCTGACCGCGCTCGGCTATCTGCCGCCGCGCACCGAGACGGACGCGGAGCGGCTCACGGAACGTAACCGCGAGAAGGAGGTCGTCAAGGACCGCCTCGCCCGGTTGGCGGAGAAGGCAGCGGAGGTCGCACAGGCGATCGAGGACGTGGTCCGGCTGTTCAACGGCAAGGTCGGTGAGCCGCACAGTTTCGACCGGCTCGACGGTCTGCTCGACGCCCAGGCGTTCCGGCCTGCCTACTGGCGCGTCGCGGCAGAGGACATCAATTACCGGCGTTTCTTCGACATCAACGAGCTGGCGGCCATCTGCGTTGAGCGGCCCGCTGTCTTCGAGGCAACGCACGGTCTGTTCTTCGACCTGTTGGCGCAGGGCAAGGCGACCGGCCTGCGCATCGACCACCCAGACGGGCTGTGGAACCCGACGGACTACTTCCGGCAACTCCAAGAGCAGTACGTGCTCGCCCGCGCCCGCGCCCGCCTGGCCCCGCGCCCTACGCCCGAAAACCTCGAAGAAGAAGTGAAGAGGATTTTGGATTTGCGATTGTCGATTTTGGATTCCAAGGTAGATGACGGGGAGACCGCGGCTACCCCCTCTTCAATCCAAAATCCACAATCCACAATCCAAAATCGGGGCTGGCCGCTGTACGTCGTGGCGGAGAAGATCCTGATCGACGAGGAGGAACTGCCGCGCGCCTGGACCATTGACGGCACGACCGGCTACGACTTCCTCAACCTGGTCAACGGATTGTTCGTCAACGCGGGCCACGGTGAGGCGTTCGAGCGCATCCACGCCCAGTTCACCGGCAAGCCCCAAGATTTCGGCGGACTGGTCAACGCCACGAAGAAGATGATCATGCACGTGTCGATGGCCAGCGAGATCAATGCGCTGGGACACCAGCTCGACCGCATCTCGGAGCGCAACCGCCGCTATCGTGACTTTACGCTCAACAGCCTGACGTTCGTGCTCCGCGAGATCCTCGCCTGCCTGCCCGTCTACCGCACCTACGTTACCGGACCGGGCAGCGTCACGGCCCGCGACCGGGCCTTCATCGAAACGGCCGTCGAGCAGGCCAAGCAGCTGAACCCGCGCACGGCCGAGACGATCTTCGACTTCGTTCGCGACACATTGCTGCTGACCAAGATCGAGGACTTCCGCGAGGAGGACCGGCAGCGCCTGGTCGAGTGGGCGATGCGCTTCCAGCAGATGACGGGGCCGGTCACGGCCAAGGGCGTCGAGGACACCGCCCTGTACGTCTACAACCGCCTCGTGTCGCTCAATGAGGTCGGCGGCGACCCCGATCACTTCGGCGTCTCGCTGGAGACGTTCCACCACGTCAACGCCGCGCGGCAGCGCAGCTGGCCGCACACGCTGCTGGCGACGTCGACGCACGACACCAAGCGCAGCGAGGACGTCCGGGCCCGGCTGAACGCGCTGTCGGGGATGCCGGGCGAGTGGGAGGACGCCCTGTCGCGCTGGGGCAAGCTCAACGCGCCGCACAAGACAGAAGTCGACGGCGAGCCAGCCCCCGACGCCAACGACGAGTACCTCCTCTACCAGACGCTGCTGGGCGCCTGGCCGATCGAGCCGCTGACACCCGAGGTCTACGAGACGTTTCGCAACCGCATCGCCGCCTACATGCACAAGGCGACCAAGGAGGCGAAGGTCCACACGAGTTGGGTCAACGCGAACGAGGTGTACGACGCTGCCGTGCGCGACTTCGTCTTTCGCGTGCTGCCGCCCCCCCCGGGTGAGTTTCGATTGCAGATTGCCGATGACAGGACACCGAAAGGACAACCGGCGCTCTGCGACCTGCAATCGGCAATGGAGGCGAATCCGTTCCTGGCGGACCTCCTCGCCCTCCAGCGGAGAGTGGCATTTTACGGGTATTTCAACTCGCTGTCGCAGGTGCTGCTCAAGTGTACCTGCCCCGGGGTGCCCGACTTCTACCAGGGGATGGAACTCTGGGACCTCAGCCTGGTCGATCCCGACAACCGCCGCCCCGTCGACTATGCCCGCCGCCGCGAGCTGTTCGCCGCGCTGAAGACCTCAGCCGCGGCGCTGGGGGACGACCTGACATCCCTGGCCCGGGAGCTGTTGACGAGCCTTGCCGACGGCCGTGTCAAGCTCTTCGTGACGTGGCGGGCGCTGGCCTGCCGCGAGGCGCACGCGCGCCTGTTCGCGGAGGGAACCTATCAGCCGCTGGAGGCAGTAGGCACCAAGAAAGACCATGTGTGTGCCTTTTCCCGCCTGTTCGACGGCGAGGCGGCGCTGGTCGTGGTGCCGCGTCTCTTGGTCGGACTGATGGGAGGGGCGGAGAAACCGCCGACCGGCGCCACCGTCTGGCATGACACCTGGCTACCGCTGCCGGCGGGAGAGAACGGCCGCCGCTACCGCAATGGTTTCACCGGGGAGACGCTCACGGTCGGCGAGCGAGACGGGCAGCCCGGGCTGGCCCTGGCGGAGGTACTGGAGAACTTCTCGGTAGCCTTGCTCGTGCGGCTGTCAGAACCAGGAGAATCACCCTCTGGTTAGGGACTTCTTTCGCCACCTTCCGGGTCCCTCCTGCGCTGGCGGAGTGGCAAGCACTTTTCAACGGCCCAACGCTCTGCTCACCGCGGCCGGAAGTATTTCTTGACGATCCAGTCCGGTTGCCACGGATCGGGCTTGCGTGTGAAGTCGTCGAACCGCACGGCCTTCGACCGCGGCGTTGCCACACGGAGCGGCTGCTTATCCCCCACCTTCTCCTGCCACGACTTCATCAGGGCGGTGAGGCGCTCGACTTGTGAGGCGTGGGCGGCGTCGCCGGCAAGGTCGCGTGTTTCGTGCGGGTCGTTCTGCAGGTCGAACAGCTGGCGGTGGTTGATCGGCGGGTAGACGATCAGCTTCCAGCGCTCGTCGCGGACCGAGCGCATCAGCCCGCCGAAGGGCAGAAAGACCGAGTCACGCAGCCGCTTCTCCTTCCCCTCCCAGAGCGGCCGGAGGTCCAGGCCCGCGGTCTTCTCCGGTGGCCGGACGCCGGCCAGCGCGCAGACGGTCGGGAACAGGTCGAACAGGTACGTGAACGCCTCGCTGGACCGGCCAGCGGGGATACCGGGGCCGGCGACGATCAGCGGACACTTCATGCTGTGCTCGTAGAGGCTCTGCTTGCCGAGCAGTCCGTGGCTGCCCAGCGCCAGGCCGTGGTCCGCGGCGTAGATGACGACGGTGTTCTTCGCATGGCCGGCTTTCTCCAGCGCCGCCAGCACGCGGCCCACCTGCTCGTCCAGGTGCGTGATAAGGCCGTAGTATTCGCACAGCTGGTCGCTGATGACCTCCCGGGTGCGCGGGTAGGCGGCCAGGTTCTCGTCGCGGATGTTCTTCACCATGCCGTTGTCGAAAGGGTGCTGCGGCAGGAAGTTGGCCGGCAGCGGCGGCCGTTTTCGGTAATACAGCCGCCGGTATTTCTCCGGCGGGTTGCGCGGATCGTGCGGCGCCGTGAAGGGCACGTAGCAGAAGAACGGCTCCTCGCCCTTGTACGACTGCAGGAACTCGACCGCCGCGTCGGCGAACTCCTCGCTGGAGAACTTCCCGGCCACCCGCCGGTTGTGTACCTTGCCGTCCTCCACGTCCGCCACCGGCACCTTGGTGTGATCGGCCATGCCGCCGAAGAAGACGGACTTGCCGCGCGGGAAGGCCCGCCGGAACGACGACTCGCCGTTGTGCCACTTGCCGGTCGCGAAGGCGGCATAGCCCTTCTGACGCAGCAGCTCCGGGAGCAACTTGACGCCCTCAAGGTCGGCCCGGACGTCGAGCCAGGTCCGGCCGCTCATCAGCATCGCCCGGCTGGGCACGCAGACGGCGCCGCTGTTGGAGCCGAAGCAGTAGTTGTTGCGGAAGCTGAAGCCGCGCCGCACGAGGCCGTCGAGGTTCGGTGTTTGGATGTGGCGATTCCCCCAGGCGGCGATGGTGTCCGCCCGCTGGTCGTCGGCAAACAGGAGCAGGATATTCGGGCATGGCGGCGTGGCGGTGCGGCTGTCGGCAAACAGTTGCATGCCGGGCACGAGGGCACAGAACAAGGACAGGATCGGGGCGGAGAAAGAGAACCGTTTCGCGGGCAGCAGGGGTTTCATGGGAACCATCGTGGGGTTATGGGACGGATGTTATGGGTACGATGAGCGGTTCTGCCCAGGGTTACCTGTCCGCCGCCGGCAGTTCCACGCAGACTAGCTCGCTGTCGCTGCGAGCGTAGACGCAGCCGCCGGCGTAGGCGGGGTGGGCCCAGGTCGGGCTGACGATGTTGGCCCGCGACAGCTCGACGTAGCCCGCCGGGCTCAGCCGGGCCAGGATCAGGTCGCCCTCGGAGTTGAGGATGAGTGCCCGGTCGCCCGCGCCGGCCCAGACCAGCGTTGCCTGGGGATTGCGCCCCTTGGGCGTCGTGCGGCCGGCATCGTCCCAGAGCTTCCTCCCGGTTTTCAGCTCGAAGCACGTCAGCCCGTGGCGCTTGTCGAGCAAATACCCGTACCCGGCCTGGTAAAGCGGGGCCGACATGAGGCCCCGCAAGTTGCGCTTGTCCTGCCAGAGCAGCGTCGCCCCCTCTTCTCGACCCCTCTCTCCCGGGGGGGCGAGGGGAGTAATTTTTCCCCCCTCGCCCCCCCGGGGGAGAGGGGTAGGGGTGAGGGGGGAG
>JACOUH010000010.1 GCA_016177925.1 Planctomycetota bacterium
AGGCTGCTGGTGGGCTCTTACATTAAGGGACTCGCGTCCCCCCACCTTTTCACCCTTACCCGGGGGAATGACCAATGACCAATACCAGCCGGCGTTCGCCGCTTGCGGCTTAGCGTTCGCCTGTCCTGACAGGACAGGCGAACGCTAAGCCGCAAGCGGCAGGTCTCGGTAGTTCTCTGGTCGTTGGTCATTGGTCATTCCCCCGGGCGGTATCCTTTCTGTTGCACTTTCCCTATCCTTCAGTAGCGGAAGCCGTTACGGCACCGCGACCTCGGACGGTGGGCGTTACCCACCACCGCGTCCTGTGGAGCCCGGACTTTCCTCTCCCCGGTCCGTCGCGGCGCCAAGGCGCCGCGGCGTTCCAGGCAGCGACCGTCCGGCCGACCTGCGAACCCTTTCATTGTACACGCGCACCGGCGAGTGTTCTGGACAAAACCGCACGTCATATGGAAGATAACAGACGGACTTGCAGGAAGGAGAGCGAAGGGGGCGGACAGGTTCATATGGCCATCCACACGCTCGACTGGCAACAGGCGCCACCCGCGGACTGTCGGGGCGGAGCGGTGACCATCGGCAACTTCGACGGCGTCCACCGCGGTCACGCCTCCCTGCTCGCCGAGGTCCGGCGTCGCGCTGCGGCCGTCGGCGGGCCGGCGGTCGGCCTGACCTTCGACCCGCACCCCCTGCAGCTGCTGCAACCCGACCGCTTCCTTCCCGTCCTGACCACTACGGACGACCGAGCCCGCTTGCTGCACGAACTGGGCGCCGACCACGTCGTTGTCCTGCGGACCTGCCTCGAACTGCTCCGCCTAACACCGCGTGAGTTCTTCGAGCGGGTAGTGCGGGAAGGACTGGCAACCCGCGCCCTCATCGAGGGCGAGGACTTCCGTTTCGGCCGCGACCGCACCGGCGAGGTCGACACCCTGGCCCGGCTTTGTACCGCGGCCGGCGTCACGCTGTCCGTCGTCCCACCTCTGGAACTGGACGGAGCGGTTGTCTCGAGCAGCCGCATCCGGACAGAGCTGGAGCGCGGTGCCGTCGTCGAGGCGGCTCGCCTACTGGGCCGGCCCTACCGCCTGCACGGCACAGTCGGCACCGGACAGCAGCGCGGCCGGAGGCTCGGCTTCCCGACGGCAAACCTTGAGCCGATGTTCACTCTCGCTCCCGGCGATGGCGTCTACGCCGTCCGCGTTCTCACCGGCGGCGCAGCCTGGCCCGGCGCCGCCAACATCGGTCCCAACCCGACCTTCGGGGAACAGGCGCGCAAGGTGGAGGTCCACCTGATTGACTTCAGTGGCGACCTGTACGGCCAACCGCTCGCCGTCGACTTCCTGGCGCGGCTGCGCGACACCCGTCCCTTCGCCGGCGTCGCCGATCTCACGGAGCAGCTGCACCGCGACGTCGAACAGGCTCGCCAACTCGCCCAAGCAGGAGGAACCGAGGATGCCCGCACAACAGGACGATGATCTGAAGACGCGAGTGGCTCGTATCCTGACCGAACAGGTCGTTCCTGCCCTGCAACTCGACGGAAGCGCGCTTGAGGTGTGCGCGGTAACGGATGGCGTCGTGCAGCTGCGCCTGGGCGGCAGCTGCAGCGGCTGTCCGAGCACGCTCTGGGCGGTCGTCAATGGGATCGAACACGAATTGCGCCAGCGGTTGCCGGAAGTGGATTACGTCGAGGTGCTGCCGTAGGACGGATTTCCAATCCGTCCGGGCACGAAGCCCGGACGGATTGGAAATCCGTCCCACAATCCGGAGTCGGCGCAAGGGCTTACGCCATGCCGACTTCCTTCTTGACGCGGTTGAACCAGTTGCTGAACAAGCCCGTCTTGACCTTGTAGCTATTGTCGTCGATGATCTCGATGACCATCCGCTTGACCTGGATGTCGTTCTTCTTGCCCTGGCAGCGCTTCTTCAGCTGCGTGACACAGTCGTTGAATTCCTTCTCGTCGATCTTGCCGTCGTTGCTGGCGAAGGTCTCGATCAGGTCCTTGATCTCCGACAGCACCTTGCTCTCCAGGACGTAGCCGTTGGACTCACAGACCTGGGCCAGCGCCGCGCGGGCGGAGTCGACCGTGACACCCGACTGCAGCGCGATCTGGAGGATCTCGCGTTCCTCGTTCTTGTCGATGTACTTGTCGTCGTAGGCGCGGAGCTTGACCTCTTCGACAAACCGCTTTTTCACTTCATCCAGCGTCATGAGCCACTCCTTCTGAGAAGAGAGAGGTTGTGGGAAACACTTGCCTCCCGAATTGATCCGAAATTCCTCGGTGTATGCTCGTGCCGTGCGGCACACCAGTTCAGAGAGTAGTTCGTTCGGGACCTGTTTCCATTTAGAAGAATGAGATGATTATACCCGCGGCGCTGGCAAGGTCAATCAATCCGAGACCTCGGGGCGAAAAAATCGAAACTACGAGCTGGAACGCCGTGCGCCCGCGCAAACGAACGCCGCCGGCATGGCACGGCCGCGCCGGCGGCGTTCGGGGTTCCCGGTTCGTCGGGATCGAAACGGACGGATCGATTAGTCGTCGGGCAGGATCTTGGGCACGCTCTTGAGGATGGTTTGGACGTCCTTTTCCTTGAGTTCGCCCTTCTTGAAGGCGTAGTTGGCCTTCACCGTCCTCTTGGTGTAGAGGACGACGGTGACGTCCGCGTCCTTGGGGATGTCGTAGCCCCGCGGGCCCGCGGGGTTGTCGAGCGTCAGGACGGTGTGCTTGAGGCCCTCTTTCTTGGCGAGTTCTTTCAGCTTGTCTTCCATGCCCTCTTCGTTGCTGAGGAAGACAACGAAACTGCCCATGCGGGCGGACTTGTTCTTGGCGTTTGCCTGATCGATCTTCTTGACCAAACTGGTCAAGTTGTCGCTGACCTCGCGAGCGAAGATCATCGCGACAGGGTTGTTGCCGTTCGCTCAGACCAGGCAGGCTTTACCGCCTACCCCCTTGCCTGAGCAGTGAAGCGGATTGAAGGCGGGGAGGTTGCTGCTCCCCACCTGCGGGCCGGACTTGAGCTCCGCCGCGAGGCCGGCGCTGCAAAAGAGCAGCGCCGCCGCGAGGGAAGCTCCTGTGAAGAGACGATACTTCATCGGAAAAACTTCCTCCAGTTCAGGGCGAACGGGAACCACGTTGTTTTTGAACTAGCACCAAACGGTAGTTGGATGCTTCTCTGTAACCAATCGAACGCTACGGTGTGTGCCATGCTTTCGCGGCCCCCAGGGTCAACGTCTGGGCGAAACCAGCGCGGGCCGCGAAAGCATGCCACCCCCGTCGCGTGCCATTCTTCACACCAAAGCCCCCAACTACCGTTTGGTGCTAGCAGCGCCTCGGGCCGCCGTCGAGGCTTCCGCTTGAGTATTGACGCCTCCACCCCGGCTTCTATTCGTCTGCCGCCGGCCGTTCCTCCCCCTGGGCCTACTCGCGCAGGCCGTAGAACCTCACCGCGTTGTCGTGAAACAGCTTCTTCTGCTCCGCACGCGGCCGGTCACTGACGATGGTGCGCAGCGCCTCGACCCATTGCCGCAGCGTCGCGGTGCGCGTGCAGACGGGCCAGTCGCCGCCGAACATCACGCGGTCGGGCCCGAACACCTCCAGCGTGTGCTTGATGATTGGCGCCAGGTCCTCCGGCTTCCACTCTTTCGGCCGCGCCCCGACGATGATACCGGACACCTTGCCGACGACATTCTTCCGCTTCGCCACCGCGGCGATGTCCTTCTCCCACTGGCTGCGATCCTTCGCCTGGACCTTCGCATTGCCGCAATGGTCCAGGACGAATCGCGTGTCCGGGCAGGCGTCGACCAACTTCGCCGCGTCGAGCAGTTCCTCCGGGCGCATGCACAGGTCGAAGCGCAGGCCCAGTTCGCCGAGCAGGCGGATGCCGGCGATGAACTTCTTGTCGAGACAGTAGCCGGCCGGCGTGCTCGGGCCGTGCAGCACCTGGCGGACGCCCTTGATGTGCTTGCTGTCCTTGTAACGGCGGATGTACTTCGCGAAGCCTTCGGACGCGGGCCGGCCCGAGATGACCGCCGCCGCCATCGGGTTGTCGCCCGCCATGCACAGGGCGATGACGTACTCCGCCTCCTCGTCCTGCTGGGCCGGGTCGACGTCCACCTCCATGTAGACCGTCTTCGCGACGTTGAGTCCCTTGACCTCCTGGAGGTAGTCGCCCATCAGGAAACTGCGGTCGAGGTGCGACTTCTTCTCGATCCAGGGCAGGCGGAACTTGGACAGGTCCCACAGGTGCTGATGCGTGTCGACGATGGGCAGCGAGGCCTCGTCCTTCGCGGCAGCGCCGGCCGCCAGGCCCGCCGCCAGCGTTGAGGCCACAAATTGTCTCCTATTCATCGTTCTTTCTCCCCCTCCCGTGGCACAGCGGCGAGCGGGGGGTGTGAACCCCCCGATGGGTGGCCGGGGCTGAGTCCGCGAAGCCCCGGTGCCGCATCCCGACCGGGGCTTCGCGGACTCAGCCCCGGCCACGATGCCCGCGCCGCTCGCCGGGCCTCTACTTGATCTTGAGCAACTCGACCTCGAAGGTCAGCTCGGCGTTCGGCGGGATCACGCCGCCGGCGCCGCGTTCGCCATAGGCCAGTTTCGACGGGATGATCAGCTTGCGCTTGCCGCCGACCTTCATGCCCGCGACGCCTTCGTCCCAGCCCTTGATCACCCTGCCGGCGCCCAGCTTGAACTCGAAGGGCTTGCCCCGGTCGACGCTGCTGTCGAACTTCTTGCCGTTCTTCAGCCAGCCGGTGTAATGGACCTCGACCGTGTCGTCCTTCTTCGCCTTGTCCCCCGTGCCGACCTTGAGGTCGATGTACTTCAGCCCCGAGTCGGTGGTGATGATCTTCGTCTCGTCGGCCGCCGAGGCGCCGACGGCGACCAGCAGACCGGCGAGCGCCAGCAGGGCGAGGGCCATCCCGGTGTTCGTCCGCATGAGGGTTCTCCTCTCGTGTCAGGGGCGACGACTTGCTCCGCCTGGGATGGTTATACGGACCGTGGGGACGGCGGCGACCCGCTCTGGCTCCCGTGCTTGGGAGGCGGCATAATGGGGAAGGTCCTTCGGCAACCGTGACGGAGGAGGGAATCAATGCGCGAGCCTCCCGAGCATGCCAACGAGCAGCCGCCCCGGCGTTGGGGGATGCACGTCAGCTGGTACGCCCTGTTCCTGTTGGGCTGGCTGCTCTACGAGGCGACGAGCCAGCCGGGACTGGCCGCGGCGGTGACCTGCGCCAAGTTCGGCTGGTCCGACTGGCTCGCGGCCTGGTGGCTGCGCCGCGTCGACCCCGACTGGCGGCGCGGCCGGACCTGCTTCTGGTTCTATCTCGCTTACGGGCTGTGGAAGGTGGCCGTGATGGCCTCGGTGGTCATGTTCTTCCTGCTGCTGGCCGGCTCGATGCTGCGTCGCAAGCCGGCGTGGGTGCCGCAGGCCGGAGGGATGTCCCCCGCGGTGGCGGGTGTGCTGGTCGCCGCGGGATTCGGCTTCGGCCTGTCGTTCTTCGCGACGTATGTCTCGATCTGGTCGGCGCTGCGGCACCGGGTCAAGGTCTGGCTCGGCGCTGCCCCGCACCTGGCCCGGACGAAGAAGTATTGGCCGCCGGCGTCGGGGCAGCACAATGCGGCGCCGTTCGTCACGGTGACGACGCTGATCATCACGCTCTGGTTCGTGGTCTTCGCAGTGGCGATGGCCGGCATGGCGCTGGGGCCGGTGCTGGCCGGCATCCTGCCGCTGCTCGCCCTCTTGGCACTGACTTCCCCTCTGACGGTGTTTGTGCTCAAATACCTGGAGCGGCGCGTCTTCGCCCGCAATCCCGAAGAGTGCTGGCCGCCCGACGAACTGGAGGCGGTCTACCAGGTTGACGATTTGCCCGACGCTTAGAGCGGTTTGCATTTGCTCGTAGCACAGGCGTCTCGCCTGTGCGCTGTCGCGGTTCGGCACAGGCGAGACGCCTGTGCTACGGCCGACTGCAAAACGCTTTAGCCCGACGCGCAAGCGAGGAATACCTGCATCCCTCGCTTGCGCGTCGGGCTAATGTTGCGATGGAGCCCCATGAGTTTTCTGCACCTGTACCTGCTGGGCGGACTGTCCCTGGTTGCTCTTCCCGTGCTGGTCCACCTGGTGACGCGCGAGAAGCCCAAGCACCTCCGCTTCCCCGCCTTTCGCTTCCTCGCCCAGAAGTACAAGACCAACCGCAAGAAGCTGCGTCTGCACCACCTGCTGCTGCTCCTCTTGCGCATGCTGCTGATCCTGCTGCTCTGCCTGGCGCTGGCACGGCCGCGGCTGCACAGCGAACGGCTGACCTTCCTGAGCAGCTCGCAGCCAGTCGCAGCGGTCCTGCTGTTCGACACCAGCAGCAGCATGGAGTTCGAGCGCGGTGGACTGACGCGACTCGAGGACGCCCGGCGGCGGGCGCTGGAACTGCTCGATGAGCTGCCGGAAGGATCGAAGGTCGCGGTGCTCGACAGCGCCGAACGCGGCGGCGAGTTCCTTGAGGGTGCCGGCGTCATCCGCGAGAGTATCCGCAAACTGGAAATCCGGCCGGCGAACGGGCCGGTCACGCGGCTGCTCGACCGCGCTTACGCGATGCTCGCCGAGCTGGAGAAGGAGGGCGACGGCACAACGGAACCGCCGCCGCGCTATCTCTACATCTTCTCCGACCGGACCCGCGCTTGCTGGGACAGCAGCGACGTGCGCAACCTCAAGGTGCCGGACGGCGTCAGCAGCGTTTTCGTCGACGTCGGCGTTGCGGAGCCGGAGGACCTGGCCATCGAGCGCCTGGTCGTCGATCCCGTAGCGGCGCCGCCGGGCAGCGAGGTCAACGTCGTCGCCTACGTCCGCGCTACCGGCAAGCGAGCCGACCGTAAGCTCATCTGCCAGGTAGGCCGGCACGTCCAGGAGCAGCAGGCCCAAGTCGAGGCGGGCACGGCGCGCGACTACACGTTCAAGTACCGCACGGCGCCGATGGACAGCCCCGCCGGCGGCGAAGCCCTCGGCACGGGCTCGTATCAGGTCGTGGTCCGCCTGGAGGGCACCGACCGCCTGCCGTTCAACAACACCCGCTTCGCCACCTTCGTCGTGCGTCCCGGCCGCAAGGTGCTCGTCCTCGCCGACGCACCGAGAGCCGACCCGGCGAGTCCCGACCAATTTTTCAATGCCGTGCTGCTGTCGCTGAAGTATGCCAGTACCGTGCGGCGCGTCAGCGACCTGAGATCCATCAAGCTCAGGGACTATGACGTTGTCTGGCTCTTCCAGACCGATGCCATCGACGATGAGGGATGGAAGAAACTGTACAGCTTCGTTGACGGCGGCGGCAAGCTCGCCCTCGTCCCCGCGGGGTTGAACAAGAACTGGGACAGTGAGGAGGCCCGCCGGCTTCTTCCCGCCCGGTTGCTGAGCACGATCGAGACGAAGTCATCGCTCGGGGTGTCGTGGAAATTCGACTCGCGAAACCCCTCGACGTTCATGGCGAGCTTCATCCGCATGAGGAACGAGCGCGAGAACGTCGACTTCATCAAGTCGGAGCGGCAGCGCTCGGCCCGGCGTTACTGGAAAGTGAAGCCGCTCAAGCCGGAGTACGTGATCGCCCGCTTCGACGACACCGAGGGCTCGCCCGCCCTACTGGAGCGCGACGTCGGGCAGGGCAAGGTGCTGCTGTTCACCACTAAGCTCGGCCCGGAGCGCGAAAAGTTCCCCAATTCCTCTCCGCTTCCGTGGATGACGTACTGGGACGGCTCGGCGTCGTTCATCCTGGCGATCGTCGAGAAGGCGTGTCGCTATCTGGCCGGCGACACGATGACCGCCGACTGGAACTACGTCTGCGGCGAGTCGGTGTCGTTCCCGCTGCCCGCGAAGGAGGACATCTCCTCGTTCGCCCTGAGCGGCCCCGGTCTGCCGCCGCAAGGAGTCGTACTGGCACTCGCTCCGCCCGAGGGGGGCAAGGCGATTCCGGAGCGTCAACTGTCGATCAGCCGTGCCGTGCTGCCGGGCAACTACACGGTCGCGGCGGTCCGCGGCGGCAAGCAGGAGACCTTCGAGCGCTTCAGCCTCAATGTCCGTCCGGAGGAAGGGCTGCTGACGCCGCAGGTGCCGAAGGAGGAGATCGAGGCGGTGCTGGGCCGCGACAGTGTGCTCGGCGTGGAGCACGGCCTGAGTCTGCGCGACGCGATCGACCGCAAGCCGCAGCCGATCGACCTGCTGCCGTGGCTGATGCTCGCCCTGCTGGTGTTCCTGGCAGTGGAGAACCTGGTTGCCAACAAGCGACGTGAGCTGCCACCCGACGAGGTCGCACGTCCCGGGGAGGCAGTTCCGCCCGCGCTGCCCGCGTCGAAGGTGCTCGCTCCGTTGTTGCTGTGGACAGGGTTGGGCGCGGTCGCTGGCGCCCTGCTCGGCGTGCTGCGGGGAGGCGAGTCGACGGGCATCGCCGCGGGGATCATCATCACGGTCCTGCTCGGGGCGTCGCACGGCGTGCTGACGATCGCTCGTTTCGGTCCGCGCGACGGTGGCATCCTGGGCGGGCTGCTCGGCTCGATCGTCGGTGTCCTGTACGGCTGGCTGATCCTTGCCGCGGGCGGGCTCGACGGCCCGTTCGCCGTGACGGTCGGCCTTGTCCTCGGCGCTGCCGTGATGGCGCTGGACGGCTGGTTCCTCGGCGTCCGCAGCCGCCGAGCGGAACCCCCTTAGCCCGACGCGCCAGCGAGGGACGCTGCGAACCCTCGCGGTCTGTAGGACGGATTTCCAATACGTCCAAGCGCCATGCCCAGGCCGGATTGAAAATCCGTCCTACAGACCCTCGCTCGCGCTTCGGGCTAATATCCGAGGGGCAATCCCCATGAACGACCTCAGTGACACGTTCCCGCTGACGAACGACCTGCTCAAGCCGTGGTCGATGCCGGCGCTGGTGCTGACCGCCTTGCTCCTCATGGGCGCCGCCGCGTGGTCTTACTTGCGAGCGCCCGGCGGCAAGCGCTACCGTGTCGGGGTCGTGCTCGGCATTCGCCTGGTCGCGCTGGTCCTGGTCTTTCTCGCCTTGTCGGGGACGTCGTGTGTCAATCGTGACGAGCTGAAGGTGCCGTCGATCCTGCCGGTCGGCGTCGACGTCTCGCAGAGCATGTCCGCGGTCAAGGACGAGGTCGGTCGCGTCTCGCGCTGGGAGCACCTGCTCCAAACGCTGAAGGATTGCAAGGACGTCATCAAGCGGCTGCGCGACGAGCACAACATCAAGGTTGTCTTCTTCAAGTTCGGTGACGAGGTTGCCGAGTTCGACCCCGATGATCCCGGCGAGGCGGATGGCAAGCGCACCGACACGGCGTCGCTGCTGCGCTTCCTTTACGACAAGTACCGTGGCGAGCGCTACCTGCGCGGCCTGGTGATCCTCAGCGATGGGGCCGACAACGTCGCCAGCGATCCGCCGGCGCGCAGCCTCGCCGCCCGCTTTCGCAACCTGCCCTGTCCTGTCTACACGTTCGCCTTCGGCAGCAAGTCGACAGCGGCGAAGGAGAACGACATCATCCTGACGTCGGCGGTCGCCGAGCCGTCGCTGGTCCCCGCCAAGGGCAAGGTGACTCTGCGGGCGCTGATCGACTCGCTGGGCCGCATCGGCGATACGGTCCGTGTCGCCGTCCTGCTCGACAACAAGGAAGTCGCCGCCGAAACGACGACCTTGCAGCTGCGCAAGAAGAACGAGGTGCAGATCTCCTTCGACGCCCCGCCGGAGCGCGGCGAATACAAACTGACGGTCAAGGTGCAGGACAAAGAGGGCCGCCTCGACGCGCTGCCGGGCGAGTTGAGCGCCGAAAACAACAAGGTGGAGAGCTTCCTCACCGTCACGCGCGAAGGTGTCAGCGTCCTGCTCGTCGAGCGGCAGGAGCGCTTCCCGGAGCCGCAGATCCTGCTGGAGGCGCTGGCGGCGGACAAGCGCATCCGTGTTGACGTCGCCTGGCTGCGCGGCCCGGAGCAACTCGACCCCGACCAGAAAGGGCTGTTCCAGTTCGACCAGCAGCCCTACGACGTGATCATCCTCGGCGACGTGACGGCGGCCCGGCTCAGGGAGGCAGACCCGAAGGCGCTCGAGAAAATCAAGGACCGTGTCTTTAACAAGGGCGCCGGCCTGATGATGCTGGGTGGCCCGCGTGCCTTCGGCAACGGCGACTGGATCGGCACACCGATCGAGGACATCCTGCCGGTACGTCTGCGCGACAAGGACCGCCAACCTGTCACGGGGGAAAGCAAGGACGATGTGGCGCTGAAGCCGACTCCCGAGGGGCTAAAGTACCTTTTGCGGATCGCAGACACACCACAGGCCAGCGAGGAGGCGTGGGCAAAGGTGCAGGCAGACCGGGCAGAGTCGCCTGGATCGCCGCTGAACGGGGCGACGACATTGGGGGAGGCCGTGGCGGGGGCGCAGGTGTTCGCCGAGTTCCTGGGCAAGCAGCAGCCGCAGCGGCTGCTGGTCGGCCGCAAGGTCAACACGGGTCGGACGCTGGCGTTCGGCGGAAGTACAACGTACCTGTGGATTCGGCCCAAGACCGGCGGCAAGGACGCCCACTCGCGCTTCTGGCGACAGGCAGTCCTGTGGCTGGCGCAGCAGGAGGACACCGACGATAACCTGCGCATCCGTCCGGAGACGCGGCGACTGCGCGTCGGCGACAACCTCGACTTCGGCGTGCAGCTGTACGGCAAGCAGGGCGAGGAGGTCAAGGACGCGACCTATCAAGTGAAGATCATTGACGAGAAGGGCGGTGAGACCATCGTGCCGGTGCTGCCGGGGCCGCAGAACCCGCTGGAGCACCGTCCCTTGGGCAAGGAGACGTTCAAGCCGCGCCGGCCCGGCATCTACCGCATCAAGGCGAGCGGCAAGGGCCATCATCCCTCGGGCAAGGAGCAAAAGGAAGTGACGGGCGAGACGGAGGTTCGTTTCATTGCCTATCAGGACGACGCGGAGACGACGGAGAAAGCGGCGAATCCCGACTTTTTGGGCGAACTGGCCTTGGCGGGCGGGACGCAGGGTTACCGGCGTCCGGGCGAGCTGATACGGCTGTTGGAGTCGCTGCCATCGAAGCCGCTGCCGAATCCGCCGCCGCGGCCGTCGAAGTTTCCCGACTGGCGCACGACCAAGGGCCGCTCGCCGTTTCTGGTCGCGTTCTTCCTGTTGTTCGTGCAGGTGCTGGCCCTGGAATGGTTCCTGCGCCGCCGCTGGGGCATGGTGTAGGGGGCAATGATGCCGCGGATCGTTTCACTCATCGCCAGTGCCACCGAGATCGTGTGCGCCCTTGGCTTCGAGGATCAGCTTGTCGGCCGCTCCCACGAATGCGACTTCCCGGAGTCGGTAAAGCGCCTCCCGGTCTGCACCGAGCTGAAGTTCAACGTCGAGGGCACCAGCTACCAGCTCGACCAGCGCGTCAAGGCGATCCTGCAAGAAGGGCTGTCGGTCTACCGCGTCCACGCCGACACGCTGCGCGCGCTGCGGCCCAACGTGATCGTCACGCAGTCGCACTGCGAGGTCTGCGCCGTCAGTCTGCGCGACGTCGAGGAGGCCGTTTGCTCCTGGCTCGAGGGCCAGCCGCGTATCGTCTCGCTGGCGCCCGACGGCCTTGCGGACGTCTGGCAAGGAGTCCGTCAGGTCGCCGCGGCGCTAGACGTCCCCGGACGCGCCGACGCTTTGATTGAGAGCCTGCGTGGCCGGATGCAGCAGATCAAGGAACGGGCGGCAACCCTCGCGGCGCGGCCGACGGTCGCCTGTATCGAGTGGATCGAGCCGCTGATGGCGTCGGGCAACTGGATGCCGGAACTGGTGCGGATGGCCGGTGGCATCAACCTGTTCGGCGAGGCAGGCCGGCATGCGCCGTGGTTGGCGTGGGACGACCTTGTTACGAAGGGCCCCGACGTGATCCTCGTGCTGCCGTGTGGCTTCGACCTCGTCCGCACCCGGCAGGAGATGCCTTTCCTGACGAGACGGCCGGGCTGGGGGGAACTGGGGGCGGTGCGCGAGGGGCAGGTCTATCTGCTCGACGGCAACCAGTTCTTCAACCGACCCGGGCCGCGGCTGGTCGAGTCGCTGGAGGTCCTCGCGGAGATCCTGCATCGGTCGGCATTTCACTTCGGCCACGAGGGGAACGGCTGGCAGCGGCTGTGATTCGGCGAGCCTTTGCCGCTTGCGGCTTTGCACCGGATGCAAAGCCGCAAGCGGAGGTTCCGGCACGCGGCTTGTTCCCGACATCGTTTCGTGTATCGTGACAGGAAACCCCGCCAGGACCGGGGCCGGACGGACTTTCGGGAGAGACTGCCATGAGCTTCACGCCCCTGGCCCAGCGGCTGGCAGAGTACGGCTGCGGGCTCCGCTTCGAGGACCTCCCCGCCGCGCTTGTCCACGAGGCGAAGCGTCGCTTCATCGACTCGCTCGGCACGGCGGTCGGCGCCATGGGTGCCGACGCCTATGCCATCGCCCGCCGCTGCGCCCTCCGCGTGCAGTCATCGCAGGGGGCGAAGCTGCTCGGTGGTGGCCAGAGCAGCGTCGAGTGGGCGACGTTTGTCAACGGCCTCTTGATCCGCTATCTCGATTACAATGACACCTACCTGTCCCTCGAACCGGCCCACCCCAGCGACAACCTCGCGGCGGTGCTGGCAGTCGGCGAGATGGCAGGCCGCGGTGGCCGCGACCTGATCACCGCCGCCGTACTCGCCTACGAAATCCAGTGCCGGCTGTGCGATGCCGCCAGCCTGCGTAAGTCCGGCTGGGACCATGTCACCTACGGCGCCCTCTCCACCTGCGCCGCTGCCTGCAAGCTGATGGGCCTCGACGCCGTCCGCACCACGCACGCCCTGGGTATCGCCGGTGTCTGCAATGTCGCCTTGCGGCAGACGCGTTCGGGTGAACTGAGCATGTGGAAGGGCTGCGCCTTCGCCAACGCGGCTCGCAACGGTGTGTTCGCGGCCCTTCTGGCGGCCGAGGGGTTGACAGGGCCCGCTCCCATCTTCGAGGGCGACCTCGGCTTCATGAAGTTGCTGACAGGGCCGTTCACGCTGGCACCACTGGGCGCCGGACAGTTCATGCTCAGCAAGACGTACGTCAAGTTCTGGCCGGCGGAGTACCACTCGCAGAGCGCCATCGACGCGGCGCTGCAGCTGCGGCCGGAAGTCGGCGAGGTCCGGCAGGTGCAGTCGCTCGACATTCACACGTTCAACGCCGCGGTCGACATCATCGGCAAGGACCCGGAGAAGTGGCGGCCGAAGACGCGCGAAACGGCCGATCACAGCTTGCCGTACTGCACCGCGGTCGCCCTGGTCGATGGCGACGTCAGCGAGGCATCGTTCGCACCGGTGCGCTTCACCGATCCGGCGCTGCTCGACCTGGTGGCGAAGATCCAGGTCCACCGCGACGCGCAGTTGAACGAGCGTTATCCGCACGGCATCCCCAATCGGCTGACGGTGCGTCTGGCCGACGGGCGGACATTGGTCCGCGAGGTCGAGTTCCCACGCGGCCACGCCCGCAACCCGATGACCGACACTGAGGTCGAGCACAAGTTCCGCACACTCGTCGAGCCGCGCTACGGCAAGCAAAAGGCCGACCTCATCCTGGGGGCGTGCTGGGACTTGGAGAATCTGAAGTCGGCGGGCGACCTCGTCGCCCTCGTCGGCGAGCGGCCGTGACGCGCGCTGTCTCCCCTCTCCCTCGAGGATCGAGGCGAGGGCGGAACGAGGGGGCAGGCTACCCGAACTCGACCCCGGGCTCGCCTTCGCGCACCTCGCCGATGACAAACGCCGGCACGCGATCGTGCTCTAGCTGGCGCTGCACACTGTCGGCGTAATACTGGCTGACGATCACGACGAAGCCGATGCCCATGTTGAAGACCCGGAACATCTCCGATTCGTCGATGTCGCCCAGTTTCTGCAGCCAGCCAAACACCGGCGGGGGCGTCCACGTCCCCTTCTTGATGAACACGCGCCGGCCCGGCGGCAGGACGCGCGGCACGTTGCCCTCCAGTCCCTCGCCGGTGATGTGGGCGAGACCGCGCAGGACACGCCGCTTGGTCGGGTAGTGTTGCAGCAGGTTCTTGATCGCCCGCACGTAGATCCGCGTCGGCTCGAGCAGTTCTTCGCCGACCGTGCGGCCTAGCTCGGGCACGAAGTCGGTGACCTTCAGACCGGCACGGTCGAAGACGGCCTTGCGCACCAGGCTGTAGCCGTTGGAGTGCAGCCCTGACGATGCCAGGCCCAGGACGCGGTCGCCGGGTCGCACAGCGCGGCCGTTGATGATGTGGTCGCGCTCGACGATGCCGACGCAGAAGCCCGCCATGTCGTAGTCGCCGGGCCGGTAGAAGTCGGGCAGGATCGCCGTCTCGCCGCCGACCAGCGAGCATTCCGCCTCCATGCAGCCGTCGCTGATACCCTTGATCAGCTCGCGCGTCAGGATCGGGTCGTCCTTCGGCATCGCCAGGTAGTCGAGGAAAAACAGCGGTTCGCCGCCGGTACAGAGACAGTCGTTGACCGACATCGCCACCAGGTCGATGCCGACCGTGTCGTGTTTGCCGGCGAGGGCGGCCACCTTGAGTTTGCTGCCAACGCCGTCCGTGCTGGAGACGAGGACCGGATGGCGATAGTTGCGTGCGAACAGCCGGGCGTTGTAGTCGAGGCTGAACAGGCTGGCGAAGCCGCCGAAGCCATCCAGCACGCGCGGCGTGTGCGTACGACGCAGGAACGGAACCATGCCCGCCAGGCTCTGCTCGTACAGGTCGAGATCCAGACCCGCATCGCGGTAAGTGAGTTGATTCATAACGGCTATCGTCCCAGTCTGCTAACCGGGATTGCACACTGTGAACCGCCCCCACCGGGCTTGTCCCGGTGGAGCGTGGGCTTTTGCACGAGCAGGGCGGGGCTCTCGTCCCGCCCCGACCGGGCTTGTCCCGGTGGAGGCGCCGGAGACATCACGCTTCCCTCTGGTGCAGAAGCCCACGCTCCACCGGGGCAAGCCCGGTGGGGGCGCTGGGCGCTCCACATTTCCCCTCTCGTGCAGAAGCCGTCGCTCCACCGGGGCAAGCCCGGTGGGGGCGGGGCGTCGTCCAAATCAAGCGGTCATTCTAACACAGGACGTGTCCAGCGGCCTACGCGGGTCGGACTCGGCGGCCGCTCTTCCACTCGTTGGCCGGCTGGGCCGGCCCATTGTGCGGATTGTAATCGTGATGCTGTTTCCAAGGACGAGTCTCTGGCGTCGCGGCAGGGTTGATTCCCTACAGGGGAGATCGGCGACAGGGGCCCGCGGCGGCCCTCGCCGCTCGCCGAGGGGAGGACCACCGCTTCGGCGGACGGTCCCAGAGGGGCTCCGTTGGCTACCGTCACCCAACTGCACGTCAACGGGACCAAATACCACACCGACACCGACCCATCCCGGAGCCTGCTCGGGGTCTTGCGAGATGATCTCGATCTCACCGGGAGCAAATACGGCTGCGGCGAGGGGCGCTGTGGCGCCTGCACCGTCCTCATCGACGGCAGGGCGATGCAGTTCGGCTGGGGTAAGGTGAAGCCGGCGGCCGGTCACGGCTTCGGCATCGCCGGCGGGTCGGAGAAGGGGAGCTTCGTGGCGACCTGTGCGGAGGTCGCGGTGGACCGGCCGAGTGGCAAGGTGCGGGTGGTGCGGCTGGTGACGGCGTTCGAGTGCGGTGCCGTGCTGAACCCCGACCACCTGAAGAACCAGATCGAGGGAGCGGTCGTGATGGGGCTGGGCGGAGCGCTATTCGAGGCGATCCGTTTCGAGAACGGCAAGATCCTCAATGCGAGCTTCGGACGCTACCGCGTGCCGCGCTTCAGCGACGTACCCGCTCTGGAAACGGTGCTGCTGGACCGCAAGGACCTGCCCTCGGAAGGCGCCGGCGAGACACCCATCGTGTGTGTGGCCCCGGCGATCGGCAACGCGATCTTCCAGGCCACGGGCGTCCGTCTGCGGTCGCTGCCGATGGTGCCGAACGGGCTCAAAGGCTGATCGTACTTTGTTCACGCTCCCGTTTGATTGCCCCGGACCGTTCGCTCGTCTACAGTCGAGTTGCGGAGCAGGCGTCGCCCCGCGGGGACCGCTTCCGTAAGCTAACCTGTCTGCCGTGCTGAAGGGTGTGGCCGGCTGCTTTATTCCTGTTTCTTGTCGAGGGACACGCTCATGGTTCGACTGACGACGGGACTGCTCGTGCTGGCGCTGGTGACGCCAGCGCTGCGGGGGGAGGAGAAGCCCGCCAAGCCCGAAGGGTACGAGGCCCTGAAGAAGGAATTCGACGCGGCTCAGAAACAGTTCAACGAGAAGATGCAAGCACTGGTCAAGGAGTTCCAGGCGGCCAAGACCCAGGAGGAGAAGCAGGCGATTGCAAAGCAATTCCAAGAGGCCCAGGTAGACAACCCGGTCCACAAGTTCGGCAACCGCTTCCTGGCCTTCGCCGAGAAGAACCCGAAGGACCCTAACAGCTACGTCGCGTTGTTCCAGGTCCTGCAACTCAGCGGTGGCCCGAAGGGCAAAAGCGGGCTGTGGAAGAAGGCGATGACCTCGCTCCAGAAGGACCACGTCAAGAGTGAGAAGATGTCCCAGTTGGCCGGCGCGCTCGGATCGTCGAGGCTGGACGACGAGGCCACCGTCGACCTGCTCAAGGCCATTGCCGAGCACAACCCCAACCGCAAAGCCCAGGGGAAGGCTTACAAAACGCTGGCCAACATCCCGAAGCTGAAGGACACTCCGGAGGGAAAGAAGTACGCCGAGATCCTCAAGGAGAAGTACGCCGACGTCTGCCCCGACCTGTCGATCGGCGCCACGGCCCCCGAGGTGGTCAACCAGGACCTCGACGGCAAGAAGGTCAAGCTGAGTGACCACAAGGGCAAGGTCGTGGTGCTCGACATTTGGGCGACCTGGTGCGGGCCGTGCCGAGCGATGATCCCCCACGAGCGCGAGCTGGTCAAGCGCCTCAGGGACAAGCCGTTCGTCCTGGTCAGCATCAGCGCCGACGAGAAGAAGGAAACCCTCAAGAACTTTCTGGTCGACAACCCGATGCCCTGGACGCACTGGTGGAACGGCCAGACCGGCGGCATCATCGAGGATTGGGACGTGCAGGCTTTCCCGACCATTTACGTCCTCGATGCCAAGGGGGTGATCCGCTACAAGAACGTTCGCGGCGAGAAGATGGACGAGGCCGTCGACGCGCTGCTGAAGGAGACGGAAGCCGGAGCGAAGAAGTTCTCGAACTGAGGGCACGAGCTGAGGGCAACCGCGGGGGAGAGGGGTAAGAAAGCACTGCAACTTGCTTAATAGCTCCCCGCAAGAGGGAAAGTGAAGTGTCGGGGGGTGGCATGCTTTCGCGGCCTTCCGCGGCAGGGTCACTGCCCCCGGCAACGCGGGCCGCGAAAGCATGGCACACCCACAACCACTTTCCCTGTTCTGTGCAGCTAGTTAGGATCCGACCTTTCGCGGGGTCACGGCGGCGGCTCTGCGTCCTGCGCCGGGAAGAGCATCCGCGGCGGGATGATCAGGTCAAAAGCGCTGCCCTGGCCGAAGACGCTGTAGACTTCCAGCGCTAGCCCCAGCTCCTCGACGAGTCGCTCGACGATGGCCAGGCCAACGCCACTGCCACCCTTCTCCTGGTCCGCGCCGCGGCCACGCTCGAACGGTTGAAAGATTGCGTCTTGCTCCTCCGAGGCGATGCCGACGCCGGTGTCGACCACGCTCAGCACCAGGGATGCCCGCCGCCGCCGGGCACTGTCGGTGGTTCCGAACGGGTCGGTTTCGCCGCGCGTGGGCGTCAGCTCGCGCCACTGGGCGGTAAAGTCGACCCGGCCGTGCGGCGTGTAGCGGATGGCGTTGCTGAGCAAGTTCGACAGCAGCCGTCCCAGCCGCACCTGGTCGGTGTGGATCTCCCAGCCGTCGGCGGCATCGCAACGACTGACCAGGGCGAGGCCCTTGCGACGGGCCGACACGTTGTGCTCGTCGACCAGCGAGGTCAAAAACGGCCGCAGCGGGAACAGCGTCCGCTCGGGCCGTCGCCCCGCCTGGGCGGGGCGGCGGCACCACTCGAGCAACTCCTTGGCGATGGCGGAGGCGCGCTCCGCCGAGGCGCGCATCGAGTCGGTGACTTCGTGGGTCTCGGCCGCCGGCGTCTCGCCGGTTTCGAGCAGGGTCGCGAAGAGCTGCATCGCTTGCAGGGGGGTGCGCAGGTCGTGCGCCAGGCCCGCCAGCACTTGCCAGTCGGGCTCGGGGGGCCCGACCAGGACGGTGCCGAAAACGGCGGCGACCTTGCCGTCGGCGCCGAGCAGGGGCGAGGCACTCCAGCGGACGTGGTCGACCCGGTCGCCCGGGCGCGACAGCAGGAAGGTCGCCTCAACAGCTCTGCCCTCGCGCCAGGCCTTGAGTAACGGCAAGTCGGCTGCCTGGGCCGGCTTCCCGTCGAGCCTTTGCAGAGCTGATTTCTCCAGATCAGCGGCCGCGAACGGCACTCCCTCCTGGTGCAGCCGCCGGGCCGTCTCGTTGAGCCAGTGCAGCTGGCGGCTCGCCGTCTCGAGATAAACGTGTCCGATGCGGAGTTCGCCGTCGGGATTGCTGAACTTCTTGACGCTGTCCGCCTTGGTCTGCGGAGATGCCATACCCTCCCTCCCAGTGCGTTCACCGGCCAACGACAGGTCGAGAACGGGGGCGCGGACGGGCCGTTCGTACTGAATCCTGCAGACCCTTTCAGTATGACAGACGCGCCGCGCCGGCACAACCCCCCTCCGCTGGCGGCGCGGACAGTTCGGCGATCGGCGCCGCCGTTTCGGCGCTGGCGCAAGTCATTACTTCTCCAAGCCCCCCACGCTTGCGACTGGCTTCGCAGGCGGTTACACTGCTGCAAATGCC
>JACOUH010000011.1 GCA_016177925.1 Planctomycetota bacterium
CCTACCCTCTCCCCCAAGGGTGGGGGAGAGGGTAGGGTGAGGGGGCTCAACGACTTCGCCCTGGCCAGCCGATTGTCCTACTTCCTGTGGAGTTCGATGCCTGACGAAGAGTTACTCACTCTGGCCGACGAGCGAAAACTGGGGTACCCGGAGACGTTACGCAAGCAGGTCGAGCGCATGCTCAAGGACCCCAAGGCGGCGACGTTTACCGAGAACTTCGTCGGCCAGTGGCTCGGCCTACGCGACATCGACTTCACGGAGCCCAGTCACATCCTTTACCCGGAGTTCGACGACATGCTCAAGGCGTCGATGGTCAAGGAGACGCACCTGTTCTTCGACGAGCTGCTGAAGAACGACCTGAGCCTGACCAACTTCGTGGCCTCCGAATTCACGATGCTCAACGGCCGCCTGGCGAAGCACTACGGCATCCCCGGCGTGGACGGGTGGGAGTTCCGCAAGACGCCACTGCCTCGGGACAGCCACCGCGGGGGCGTGCTAACGATGGCGAGCGTGCTGAAGGTGACGGCCAACGGTACGACCACGTCGCCGGTCACCCGCGGAGCGTGGGTCCTGGACCGCATCCTGGGCACACCTCCCCCCAAGCCGCCCGCGGACGTGCCGGCCATCGAGCCGGACATCCGCGGCGCCACTACGATTCGCGAACAGCTCGCCAAGCACCGGCAGGTAACCTCCTGCGCGTCCTGCCATGCGAAAATCGATCCACCGGGATTCGCCCTGGAGAGTTTCGACGTCATCGGTGGTTGGCGGGACAATTACCGGAGTAGCGGGAGAGGGGAAGTGGTAATCGTGGACGGTCGAAGGATGCCGTACCACAAGGGCCCGAAGGTAGAACCCGCCGACGTGCTGCCGGATGGGCGTCGGTTTCGGAACATCGACGAGTTCAAGCTGCTGCTCCTGAAAGACAAGGACCAACTCGCCCGCGCCCTGACCGAAAAGCTGCTAACCTACGCCACGGGCGCGCCGCCCACTCTTGCCGACCGGCCCGAGATCGAGGCGATCGTCCGCAAGCTCCGCGACAAGGATTACGGTCTGCGGACGCTCATCCATGAAATCATCCAGAGCAAGGTATTCCAGAACAAGTGACCGGGGGGGACTGGATCTTCACCTAAGGCCGAATAACACATCCAGAGGGATGTTCGAGGTCTGTGATGAACGCCGACATCGATGAATTCCTGGATCACGTGGACCAGTGGAAGTTCAAGTTCCATGAAGAATTGAAGGGGATGACCCCGGCCCAGCGCAAGGCGTTTTGGAATCGGATTCACGAGGAGGCTCGGGCGCGAGGACTTCGCGTCGTCGAGCCGGAGAAGCCCGCGAAACGGCCAACTAAACGAGCTCGCCGATCTGGTTAGCAACCCAGGACGAGGATTCCTCCATGAAGCTGTCTCGACGCCATTTCCTGCGGGCCGCTGGTGTGTCGCTGGCCCTGCCCTGGCTCGATGCCCTGGCTCCCGCCCGAGCGCTGGGCGCTGCCGCCCGGCCGCGCCACCGCATGGTGTGCATCTGCACGCCCCTCGGGGTGCATCCACCCTATTTCTTCCCGCAGAAAGCGGGCAAGGACTACCCGCTCACGCCCTACCTGGAGGTCCTCAAGGACTTTCGGAACGACTTCACCGTCCTGTCCGGACTGTCCCATCCGGAGGTGGGTCCTTCCCATGATTCCATCTTCAGCTTCCTGACCGCCGCCCCGCATCCGGAGATCAGAGCGGGCTTTCGCAACAGTATCTCGCTGGACCAGTTCGCGGCCGAGCACATCGGCGGTGAGACGCGCTTCCCCAGCCTGGCCCTGTCGTGCGAGGGCTTCAGCCTGTCCTGGACTCGCAGCGGCGCGATCGTGCCATCGGATTCCTGGCCGTCCAGCGTGTTTGCGCGGTTGTTCCTTGAGGGTCGTCCCGAGGAAGTCCAGGCCCAGGCCCGACGGTTGCGCGACGGCCAGAGCATCCTCGACACCGTCCGCGGCCAGGCCAAGACGATGCGGTCGGGGCTTGGGTCGAACGACCGCGACAAGCTTGACGAGTACTTCAGCAGCGTCCGGGAGTTGGAGCAGCGCCTGGCCCGAGCCGAGGAATGGTCGAAGAAGCCCAAGCCCAAGGTCGAAGCGAAACCACCCCAGGACATCCACAACCCGGCCGACCTGGTCGGACGGGCCCGGCTCATGTTCGACCTCATCCACCTGGCCCTGGAGACGGATTCGACGCGGCTCATCACGCTGCTCCTGCTCGGCACGAGCCTCGTACCCCCCATCCGCGGCGTGACGCTGGGCCATCATGACCTGTCGCACCACGGCCAGGACCCGACCAAGATCGAGCAGCTCAAGAAGGTCGAGCTGGAGAAGATGAAGACTTTCCGCGACCTGCTGGTCAAGCTGAAGCAGACGAAGGAGGAAGGAGTCAGCTTGCTCGATCGGACGATGGTGTTCTTCAGCAGCAACCTGGGCAATGCCGCCACCCACGGCACCAAGAACCTGCCGATCCTGCTGGCCGGCGGAGGCTTCAAGCACGGCCAACACCTGGCATTCAATCCGAATAAGCCACCGCCGTTGTCCAACCTGTATGTGACGATGCTGCAGCGGCTGGGCATCGAGGCGGACAGGTTCGGTTCCACCACCGGCACGCTCACGGGCCTGGAGACAGCCCGTTGAAGATCGCAGTGGCCATCCGGGCATGATTCACATTGATGCTCATCAAACTCCTTCGCCACTCGCCTTGCAAAGACAAAAGACCTCCCCCGCTGGGTCAGGGGAGGTCTTTTGTGTATCTTGGTACTGTCGGCTCAGTTACCGAACTCGGGACGGCGTTTGGCCAGTTGCGTCTGCAGGCGGGCGACGATGCTGGAGTGCATCTGGCTGACGCGCGACTCGCTCAGGTCGAGCGTGGCGCCGATCTCCTTCATTGTCATGTCCTCGTAATAGTAGAGGATGATGATAAGGCGCTCGTTGCGGTTCAGCCCGCGCGTCACGAGCCGCATCAGGTCGCGGTTCTGCAAGCGGTGCGTTGGGTCCTCGGCCTTCTTGTCCTCGAGGATGTCGATCTCGCGAACATCCTTGTAGCTGTCGGTCTCGTACCACTTCTTGTTGAGACTGACCTGGGTGACGGCGGTAGCGTCGCCGACCATGCGCTCGTACTCCTCGAGCGGAACGCCGAGTCGCTCGGCCATTTCCTCGGCGCTGGGCGGGCGGCCGAGGCCAGCCTCGAGCGTCTTGCGCGCCTCCTCCATCTTGCTCGCCTTGCTGCGGACCAGGCGCGGCACCCAGTCCATGGTGCGCAACTCGTCGAGCATGGCGCCGCGAATACGCGGCACGCAGTAAGTTTCAAACTTCACGCCGCGGTCGAGGTCAAAGGCACTGATGGCGTCCATGAGACCGAAAACGCCGGCGCTGATCAGGTCGTCCTTGTCGACCCCATCGGGCAAGCGCTGCCAGATCCGGTCGGCGTTGTACTTGACCAGCTCCAGGTAGTGTTCCACCAGCTGGTTGCGCAGTTCGTCGGTAGGATTAGCCTGGTAGTCGCGCCAGAGTTGCTGGACGTCCGCGTCAACGTGCGTCACCATGAACCCCTCCCTGTTGTTGGGCAAGTGCGATGACACAACCCCTCACCCTCTGCCCCGGCGTGACGGCAGCGCCGCCCCCGCAGGCCGGATGACTGAAGAGTGTCCCCCCAAGGGGGCGGGACGGGAGGCGCCGGCCCTCCCGCAGAGGCTCAGGCCGGGACCACGCCCGGCCCCGTGTCCGCCTCGTTCCCTGGTGTCGTGTCGCGCTGGGTGCCCCTGCTCCCGGAGGGAGCGCGGTCTGGGCCGGCGTCCCGCTCGCGCAGACCGCCTGTGCCCACCCCTCGACCGCGTCACTCTCGGTTCAACCCTTCAAGAGGTCCATGAAATCGCTTGCCTGGCTCCCTCCCTTGGCGGCCCCGAAGACGGGGTCGCTGCTCTCTCTCCTATCGACCGCCGGCCTCGCCGGGCTGCAAGAAAAGCCATCGTTGGCGCGGGTGATCCCCCTCCCCGTGGGGGCCTGTCCGGCGTGCGGCGTCCGCGGCGCCTTCGTGGCCGCCGCCTTCCCCGCGCCGCGACCGGGAGCGCCGTGCAGGCACGGGGCGTACCCCTGTCCGCCCGGTCGCGACCCGCTCGCGGGTGCCCCGGCCCGACCCGCTCGCGCGGGTGCCCCGCCCGGCGGGTACCTCGTGTGATTGAAGTAGAGGGCGAGGCATATACGAAACGAGGGGCGGGCTGTCAAGACCACGTCGAACGTCGAACGCTGTGTCTGTTGTGGCTCGTGGCCGGGGCTGAGTCTGCGAAGCCCCGGGGCAGACCGGGGCTTCGCAGACTTAGCCCCGGCCACGAGCTGGAGCTGTTGTGGTCTGCCCCGGCGGCCGATCATAGGATGAAAAATGATTGGGATCGTATCGGACACACCCCCAGAGGAGACTTCCCCTTGGCCCTGGTCGTGCAGAAGTTCGGCGGGACGAGCGTGGCGACGGCGGAGCGGATCATGGCGGCGGCACGCCGCGCCATCCGCGCCCACCAGGACGGCAATCAGGTGATCGTCGTCGTTAGCGCCCGCGGCGACACCACCGACGAACTGATCGAACTGGCCCACCAGATCAGCGAGCATCCGCCAGCCCGCGAGATGGACATGCTGCTGGCCACCGGCGAGCAGATTTCCATCGCGCTGTTGGCGATGGCGATTCATACGCTCGGCCAGCCCGCCCTTAGCTTCACCGGCGCCCAGGTCGGCATCGTCACCGACGACACCCACACCAAGGCGCGCATCAAGAGCATCGCGACGACGCGCATGCGCCGCGCCCTGGAGCAGGGCAATATCGTCATCGTCGCCGGCTTCCAGGGCATCGACGAAAACGACAACATCACGACGCTCGGCCGCGGCGGCTCCGACACCACCGCCGTCGCCCTGGCCGCGGTGATGAAACACTCCAACGGCCATCGGCCATCGGCGATCGGCAATCGGCCAGAAGACCGGTCCCAGCCGGCGGACGGGCCGATGGCCGAACGCCGGCAGCCGATGGCCGAAGAGGTGGGCTGCGAGATCTACACCGACGTGGACGGCGTCTACACGACCGACCCGCGCGTCGTCCCCGAGGCGCGCAAGCTCGACGAGCTGAGCTACGACGAGATGCTGGAACTGGCTAGCGTCGGGGCCGGCGTCATGCATTCGCGCAGCATCGAGTTCGCCAGCAAGTTCGACGTCCCGGTGCAGGTGCGGTCGTCGTTCAGCGACGTGGAGGGGACGTGGATCGTCCCCGAGGCGGACTGGATGGGCGACATCGTCGTCTGCGGGGCGGCACTGGTCCGCGACGAGGCGCGTGTCCTCATCGAGGGCGTCCCCGACCGGCCCGGTGTCAGTCACCGTGTCTTCACCGCCATCGCCGCCCGCAACATCGTCGTCGACATGATCGCCCAGAACGTCGGCCAAGCCGGGCGGGCAGCCATCGGCTTCACCGTGCCGGGAAGCGATCTGCCGACAACCCTTGATGTCGTCCGCGCCCTGGCGGACGAGTTCGGCGCCACCGTCGACTTCGAGAAGTCGGTCAGCAAGGTGTCGATCGTCGGCACCGGTATGCGGACGCACGCCGGCGTTGCCGAGCGGATGTTCGCGGCGTTGTCCGCCGAGGGGATCAACCTGAAGATGATCACCACCGGCGATATCAAGATCTCGGTACTCGTCGACAAAAACGATGGACTGAGGGCGTTGCGGGCCGTCCACCAGGCGTTCAACCTGGCCGTGCCACGGCCCGGCGCCGGGTTGCCCGCACGCCGTGCGGGTGAAGGGGGGCATCCGGAGGCGGAACCGTTCCGGCGGCGGCCCGACGCGGTGGTCCGCGAGTCCACGGGGCGCGACCTGACCGCCCTGACCCTGCGGCTGGCGTCGATGGAGGACATCCTGGTCAGCGACGTGCAGCTGACGACCGACCAGGGGCAGATTGCAATCTTCGGCCTGCCCGATGTGCCGGGCAACTGCTCGAAGGTGTTTCAGGCAATCGCGGCTGGCGGCATCGTCGTCGACATGATCGTGCAGAACCTCAGCGGCAGCAAGGCCGAGTTGACCTTCAGCGTACCGTTGCGCGACCTGGCCAACGCTCTGAGACTGACGCAGACGGTGGTCGGCTCGATCGACCCGTCGGCACGGGTGGAGGGGGAGGGCGACCTAGCCCGCGTGATCGTGCTCGGCGTCGGCATGCGCTCCCACACCGGGGTGGCCCGCCGCATGTTCGGTGCCCTGGCGGAACGCGGCATCAACATTCGCATGATCAACACCAGCGAGGTACGCCTGAGCGTCGTGGTCGACCGTCCACGCGGCGAAGAAGCGCTGGCCTGCCTGAAGGACGCATTCAACCTCTAGGGAGGCGTCCAACATCAGTTTCCCTGGTTAGCCACGACGCGTCAGCGGAGCGCTCCGCTAACGCGTCGCGGCTAACCGAATTTGTTTTCAAACGCGCTCTCACTTCGTCCCCTGCCATTGTGGGACGAAAACTGTGCGGGTCCGCGCATACGCCGCGGGTTGTTTTACGCTCCTTCAGATAGAGACTTCTCGTGACCACACAGACCGAAGGGCAGGCGCCCGACCTCGAACGGTATCGGGACTACCTGCGGCTGCTGGCCCGGCTCCAGATCGACCGGCGGCTCCAGGGCAAGCTGGACGACTCCGGCGTTGTCCAGCAGACGCTCCTGGAAGCGCACCAAGCGCTGGACCAGCTGCGTGGCCGCAGCGAGGCCGAGGTGCTGGGCTGGCTGCGCAAGGCCCTCGCCCACAACCTCGCGGACGACGTTCGCCGGCTCAGCGCCGGCAAGCGCGACGTGGGCCGCGAGGAATCGTTGCAGGAGGCGCTGGAGCAGTCCTCCGCGCGCCTGGAGGCCTGGCTGGCAGTCGAGCAGTCGTCGCCGAGCCAGGCGGCCGAGCGCCAGGAGCAGACGCTCCGCCTGGCCGCGGCCCTGGACCAGTTGCCCGAGAAGCAGCGGCAGGCTGTGGAGTTGCGGCATCTCAAGGGATTGTCGCTGGCGGAAGTCGCCGCCGAGCTGCGCTGTACGAAGCCGGCCGTGGTCGGACTGCTGCACCGCGGGGTCGAGAAGTTGCGCGAGCTGCTGGCCGGAGAGTACCAGGAGTGACTCATGGGGCCAACCTCCACGGTCGGGGGTGGCATGCTTTCGCGGCCCTGTGCGGCCGGTTCGCTGCCTCGGACAGCGCGGGCCGCGAAAGCATGGCACGCCCTCAACCACTTGCCCTCTTACGTGCAGGTAGTTAGAGTCGTTCATCGTTTCTTCTGCGCGCCGTGCGCGCCTGTTTTGAGTGCTCAGGCCGCCGGCTGCGCGGCTGCCTTGGGGATGCCGTGATGATACAACTGCACGGCGGCGCCCAACAACCGCCGCCCCTTGTCCGTCATCTGCCAGCGGCG
>JACOUH010000012.1 GCA_016177925.1 Planctomycetota bacterium
CTGGTCAACTTCTCTTCCAACGATTACCTGCACCTGGCTGCCGCCCCGCGCCTGGCACGGGCCGCCGCCCGCGCCGCCCGCCGCTACGGCTGCGGGGCCGGAGCCTCGCCGCTGATCTCCGGCTTGCTGCCGCCGCTGCGTGCCCTGGAACGCGACCTCGCCCGTTGGGAGGGTACCGAGGCCGCGCTCGTCTTCGCCAGCGGGTTCGCCGCCAACCTCGCCCTCGTCTCCACCCTCGCGGGCCGCGAGGACGCCATCTTCAGTGACGAGCTGAACCACGCCAGCCTGATCGACGGCTGCCGGCTGTCGCGGGCGCGCATCCACGTCTTCCGCCACCGCGATGCCGGCCACCTCGCCGACCTGCTCCGCCGTGAGGGAACGCGCGCACGCCGCCGCCTGATCGTCAGCGATACCGTCTTCAGCATGGACGGCGACCTGGCGCCTCTCGGCGATCTCTACGACCTCGCCCGCCGCCACGATGCCCTGCTGCTTGTCGACGAAGCCCACGCAACCGGTGTCCTGGGCGAGCACGGCCGCGGCGCCGCGGAACTGCTGCCGCCGCCGGCTGGCCTGGAAGAGATGGTCATCCGGATGGGCACACTGAGCAAGGCCCTCGGCGCCCAGGGCGGGTTCGTGTGCGGCTCGCGCCGGCTCGTCACCTGGCTCGTCAACCGTGCCCGTCCCTACATCTTCTCGACCGCGCTCGCCCCACCGACGGCGGCGGCGGCTCGCGCGGCGGTCCGGATCGTCCAGGAAGAGCCCGAGCGACGGCAGGCTGTTCTTCTCCTGTCCGCCCGGCTCCGCGAGGCACTTGCGGGCCTTGGCTTGTCCTCGGCGCGGCCCGCCTGTCCGATCCTTCCCGTCCTGGTCGGCGACGCGCACGAAGCCGTCCGCCTATCGGCCGGGCTGGAGGAGCGCGGCTTGCTGGTCCCGGCGGTCCGTCCGCCGTCGGTGCCGGAGGGGACCGCCCGGCTGCGCGTCTCGCTGACCGCAGGTCATACGGAGGAGGATGTCAATCGCCTGACGAGCGAACTGGCCCGGTGTGGATTGCGGCAACACGGACCGGAGCGTATGATGTAGCATTCGCTGATCTTTCCCACCGAGCCGTCGCCGTCCGCCCAGCGGTGGAGGGGGTGATGCCATGCCGACCGAGCCCGTCTTCACTGTCCGGTACTGGGGAATCACCGGCAGCTTTTGTACGCCACTGCTGCCGGAACAGGTGACGGCCAAGGTCGTCGAGTCGATCGAGTACCTGGCGCGGCAGGGACGCCTGAATGGCCTCGGGCCGGTGCCGGGACTGCGCGAGGCGATCGAGCGCGAGGTGAGCCTGCTGCCGTTCCACCTGCGCTCGACCTACGGCGGGAACACGACGTGCGCTGAGGTGCGGACGCCCGATGCGCTGATCATCATCGACTGCGGCAGCGGCTATTGCGAACTGGGGCGGCTCCTGACGAAGCAGTGGAACGCCCCCGATTACAAGGGCGCGCGCGAGGCACACATCCTCGTGACGCACCCGCACATGGATCACACCTTCGCGACGGCGTTCTTCGGCCCCTATTACGATCCGCGTAACCGCTTCACCATCTACGCCACGCCGCAGGTGATCGGCAGCTTCGAGGCCGTCTTCAACCCGGACTCGAAGCTGAGCAACACGTACTTTCCGCCGACCTTCGCCTTGCTGAAGGCGATCGAACGCTTCGAGCCCCTCCGCGCCGGCCAGGAGTTCCGCATCGGCTCGACGCGCATCAGCACCTTCCCGCTACGGCACCCCGGCGGCTGTATCGCCTTCAAACTGGAGCGGCACGGACGAAGTTGCGTGTTCGCCTCCGACCACGAGCAGCAGGAGGTGCCCGACCAGGGGCTCGCCGACTTCTCCCGCGGCGCCGACCTGCTGTATACCGAGGGGCAGTACACGCAGGCCGAGTACGACGGCACCAAGGCCTTGCCGGGCGAGGCGCTGATGCCGCGAAAGGGCTGGGGACACAGTCCGATCGAGGCGTGTGTCCGCACCGCCCTCGCCGCCGGGGTGCGTCGTCTGCACCTCGGGCATCGCGACCCGGCGCGCTCCGATGAGGACCTGGCGTGGCTGGAGCGTTTCGCCCGCCAGCTGGCTCGTGACGAGTTGTGCAGCGCCGGCCGCAACCCCGACTCCTGCCAGGTGGTCATCCCCCACGAGGGGCTGACGGTCGAGATTTGATCCACCGATCTCACCGCGCCGGCCCCCGCCGCTTGCGGCTTGGCGTTCGGGTCGCCCGACGAGGGATTCCTCCTCCTGTCAGGTGGCGCGAACGCTAAGCCGCAAGCGGGGGGCTCCGTTGCGCGGCTCGCTCGGAGAAGACAACGTCTTATGATCGATCCGGTTCGACAGGAAGTCATCGCGCTGGCCCACACGGTCGTCGTCAAGGTGGGGACGAATGTCCTCACGGACGATGCGGGCACACTGTCTCGGCAGCGCTTGCAGTCCCTGGCCGACCAACTGCAGCGCATCCGGGCGATGGGCAAACGTGTCGCCCTGGTCAGCTCGGGAGCGATCGGCGCCGGCATGGGACGCCTGAACCTGCCACGCCGGCCGACCGATCTGCGTCATCTTCAAGCCTGTGCCGCCATCGGCCAGAGCCTGCTGATGCGCGCCTACGAGGAGTGCCTCGCTCGCTACGACGTCCCGACCGCCCAGCTGCTGCTGACTGCCGGCGACTTCGATAGCCGGGCCCGCTACCTCAACGCCCGCAACACGCTGCTTTCGCTGTTCGAGTGGGGCTGCCTGCCGATCATCAACGAGAACGACACGGTCAGCGTCGCCGAGATCCGCTTCGGCGATAATGACCACCTGGCGGCGATGGTCACCAACCTGCTGCAGGCGCCCCTGCTCGTCCTGCTGACCTCGGTCGACGGGCTGTACGCTACCGATCCAAGCGGCGACCCCGGCGGCCGGCCGCTGACGACCGTGCCGGAAATCGACGCCCGCATCCTCGACATGGCCGGCTCGAGCAAGACGTCGCTCGGCTCGGGCGGCATGCGGAGCAAGCTGCGGGCCGCTCGCCTTGCCACCGCCGCCGGCGAGTCGGTGCTAGTGGCCAACGGCAATATCCCGGATATTCTCGACCTTCTATTTGCAGCTAAGCCGGTCGGCACGCTGTTCCTGCCGCACGGCGGAACGGTGCCGGCGTGGAAGCGCTGGCTCGGCTACACCGCCCGGCCTCGAGGACGTCTCGTCGTCGACGCCGGCGCCCGCCAAGCCGTCGAGCGCGGCGGGCGCAGCCTGCTGCCGATTGGCGTCGTCCGCGTTGCCGGCACCTTCAGCAAGGGCGACGTCGTCGCCCTGTGCGACGCGGAGGGAACGGAGTTCGCGCGCGGGCTGAGCAATTATTCCTCGGCCGACGCCGAGCGCCTCCGTGGACTGCGGACCGAGCAGATCGCCGAGGTGCTGGGCGCTCTGCCCTATGAAGAAGTCGTCCATCGTGATAATCTGGTAGTTGTGGTCTAACTGCGGCGAGCGGGGGGTGTGAACCCCCCGGTGCGGATTGACCGGGGGGTTCACACCCCCCGCTCGCCGCAGTCACGCCGGAATCGGTTAGGGATTGAACGTTGCCTCGTCAGTTTGTTAGACCTTCGAGGCGTCTCCCCCCTGGCTGCGGGTGCGGGTAGATGACAAAGGGACATGTAAACGCGGGTTCACCTGCGGCGGACTCCTTGCGGGCCGAGTTTGAGGCCCTGTACCAGCGGTACAGCCGGGAGGTCTGGGCGCTCGCGTATGCGCGCTGGATGAACGCTGACACGGCGCTCGACATCGCGCAGGAAGCGTTTCTTCGATTGTGGAAGCAGTGGGAGGCGGGGGAAAAGATCCTGAATCCGCGGGCCTGGCTGATCCGCGTTGCCCGCAACCTGGCGGAGGACCATGCCAAGAGTGCTTTCCGACGCAACGGGACGCACCCGCCGCAGACGATGAACGGAGTGCAGGCCCACGACCCGCTGCCCCTGGAACGGCTGGAACGAGAGGAAACCTTCGCCCAGTTGCGGCATATACTCGATCAGATGCCGAAGGGGGATAGGGAGATCCTGACCTTTCGATATGCCCTGGACTACGACACCGACGAGATTGCACGACTGCTGTCCATCAACCCAACGGCGGTCCACATGCGGCTCAGTCGGGCGCGCCAGCGGCTAGCAGAACGTCTCAAGGCTCAAGGAGTGGTGCAGCCGCCCTGAACGTTCGTTGACTGTAACCAGAAAAACGAAAGTGAGCACACTCGAGCACGGAGACGGAATCAACTCATGCGTATCGTCGAACCTCCTTCGCTTGACTCTCCCTGGCGGGGGCGCCACGGGGACGACGTCGACTGGCTGCTGTCGGACTTCTTCCGCGCCGAGCTGCCGAAGCCGTGGCCGGCGGCGCCAGTCCCCGACGAGCAGCCACGGTCCTTGCCCCTGTCCCCCCGCAAGCCGGCCCGGCGCTGGTCCGCGTCGCGCAGTCGCTTCGCCCTCGCCGCATCGGTCGCCCTGTTGCTGATCGGCGGCTGGTTCCTGTCGGGCAAGTTTGCTGACGTTTCGGAGTTGGGTGGCTCGTTCACCCGGCCCATCGCGGACACCGATCAAGGACACCCCAGGAAGAACATCAAGGAAGACGGCATCCGCACCAGAGAGCGAATCATCCTCGACAAGAATGGACAGACCGGGTTCCAGGTGGAACTGGACCTGCCCTGAGCGGCGTTTCGCTGTGGTTCGAGGTGTGAACCTGATGAAGTGTTGTGCCGGCCTTCTGCTCCTGCTTCTTCTTGCGGTCCCCTTCGTGGGGGCACACCAGAACCAACCCGGGGCACCCGCGCCAGCGGGTCGGGCAGAGGAGAAGGGCACCTATCTGGGTGTCCTTTTCTGTCCCATACCCGACGCTGTCCTCGACCATCTGCCGCAGTTGCCGCGCGAGGGCGGCGTCATGGTCACGCATGTCCTGCCCCGCTCGCCTGCCGACAAGGCCGGCCTGCGTCGCCACGACCTCCTCCTCCGCTATGACGACGAGAAGATCCGTAGTGGCGACCATCTGGCCCGGCTGATTCGCGCCAGCAAGAACGAGCAGGAGGTGAGCCTGCTGCTGTTGCGTGCGGGCCGCGAGTTGAAGGTGCCGGTGCGGCTGGGGATGGGGCCGGTGTTGCAGATCGCCGGCGAGGTTCGCAAGGAACCGCCGGGCGTGGCGAAGCCCGGCGGCCCCGCCGCGGTCAGCGTCACCGCCGTGCCGATGGACGGCAACCTCCTCAAGGTGACGTTCGAGTATTCCGACGCGGGCAAGTTCCGCACCGTCACCTGTTCCGGCAACGCCGAACAGATCGACAGTCAGATCCAGAGGCTTCCCGTCAAGGTGCAGACGCTCGCCCGCCTTGCTGTCAAGCGCCTGCGCGATCTCGACTTGCAGAAGGGCCCGAGCCCGTCCTCCAGCCCGTCCCGCTCCCGCTGAGACGACCCCTCGCAAGTTTTCCTAAGTTGTCAGGTGGACCACGCGCTTCGACAACAATTCATTCAAATAGACAGGGCAAAGGAGAGGGCAAGAGGGACCTCCCATGCTACAATTAGGGAGAGAGTCAGTCCGCTCCGGCACTGGCCGGGAGCCTACTCCTGCCCCACCCGTGAGGTCCGGCTATGTCGCCTCTCAGTTGGATGCTCGGCCTCGCTCTGGTCCTTCTGGACCCGGACGAAGTGAAGCTCGAAGCTCCGGTGATTGCCTCTGTCTGGGAAGCAGCCAAGGAGCAGTCTTCCCGGCCGCTCCCCGAGGTCATTTACGTGGCCCGGGTGCCCCTCAAGGTACAGGTGCTCGGGCTGGAGTTGAAGGATGAGGTCAAGATCTACCTGGACGACAACCAACGGCCTGACCTCCTCAATGGAATGAAGAAGCACGAGAAAGAAGGGGTGGTGCTCCAACTGAGAGGCCTCCCCGCCAAAAAACCAATCGTCTCACAAGAACTG
Organism: Planctomycetota bacterium; assembly: GCA_016177925.1. Lineage (GTDB taxonomy): Bacteria > Planctomycetota > Planctomycetia > Gemmatales > Gemmataceae > JACOUH01. Next base: position 5,953 of record JACOUH010000012.1, read on the forward strand.
AAGATCAGCTATACGCGCGGCAAGCAACCGAGTAAAGCCTCAAACGCTGTCAAAATAAAGGTTGTCTATCCGGCGCCGCCGGGCATCCTGGGCGTATCGGACGAGGCGGGGGAGGACTTTCGGCCGCTCAACGAGGCCCGCAAGTTCACCGTGCGTAACAACAAGGTCTGGCTGAAGATCGATGAGCCCGGGGGTGGGGACGTCAAGGCGCGCATCGGCGGCCGAGTCCTTCCGGGGGTGACGCCCAAGCAGGGCGTCATCACGATCGACTGCTCGACCTGGCATCCGGCCGTCTATCAGTTGACTGTGAGCGTCGTGGACGAGGGGTACGAGAGCGACGACAGCACGCCCGTGTGGATCGATTACGCGCCCTCGCGGATTCCTGCCGTCCCCAAAAAGAAACCGAAAAAGGAGGAGATGCCGGACACAACGCGGGGACACCGGCCGGAAGAGCAGATCGAGGCGGCCCTCCCTCCACCCCCGGCCCCGCCGCGGGCGATACCGGTCCACTTCCGCAAGCGGACCGACGAGTCGTTCAACCTTCTCCCCCTCGTCCAGGAGGTTCCCGCCCCGAAGCAGGGCGAGGGGGCGTACCCGGATGGCACAACCCCTTCTCCGCGGCTTCCGCCGTCCCTGGCGTTCGAGGCCTTCTTGCGCGGCCTTCCCCTCTACGACGCCCGCTTCGACGCGCCGGCCCACTTTCCGCTGCCGCAATTCGGCCTCCTTGGCGAGCGCCTCGATGGCGACGGGGCGATGATTTACGAGGGCATGCACTTCGTCGCCACCCCCGATGGACAGTACGAGGTGAGCTTCACCGTTTCGGTGCCGTCCATGCCGGTGACGCTGCGCATCCAATTGTTCGTTACCGATCCGCGAGGAAGGACGTTCTCACTGACACTGCCCCCCGTCGCGCTGGCACCCGACCCGAACTTCGCGGGCAATTACGTTGGCCGCTCCTTCCAGGTCCGCCACGCCGGCCACTCCCGCCTCATCGCCCTGGCCTTCCCCGGCCTCTGCGACTGCACGCTGTCGCGCCAGGGGACGGCTCGCTTCGGCAGCTGGCCGGACGGGATCAACACGTTCGGCCTGTTCCGCCCGTCGATCGTGGTGACAACGGACACGGCGACGGCACCGATCGCGGCCCCGCCGTCAGACACAACGATGGGTGGGACAGCGCCCTGACCGCCCGAGTTTCCCTTTTCAGCGGGCCTATTCCCTCTCCGCTTGCGCCCCTCCCGTTCCCCCATCAGGGACTCCCGGAACACTCCTGAATTGTTTCTCTAAAGCGGTCGATAATCATCTCAAGTCCACACATCCTTTCAATTAGCACCGCCGGGCCGGCAAAGAGGCCGTTGATCCGTCACGTCCTTACGGGGTCGGGTGATGAAAACGCGAGGGAGCTTGTTGGTGGCCGGGGGGCTGGCGTGCCTGACCGCGGCGTTGGGGCTCCTTGCCTGGGAGGGGCGGTCCGCGGGGCCCTCCGGCCCGGCCGTCGAACCGTTCGCGGCGAAGGAACTCCCGAAGGGCCCCGACCTGCTCGTGTCGCTGGAGGCTTCCCCGGTTCCCCGAGTCCCCCACGCCTCGAAGGGGGTCTGGACGGCTCGTCCCGCTGCGGTACTCGGCCGGCCGGTACAAGTGGTGGCCGCCGCCACGTCCTCGCAGCCTCCCGAGCGTTTCACCGGGCTCGTCGTTGGGCAACCGGCGGCAAAGACGCCGGAAGTGGTCCTTGTAAAATATGTGGACGGAGCGAAGCAAACGATCAAGGACCCTCCCGCAGCCATCAACTCGGACGGCCCGGATTTGACGCTGACCGTGAGCATCGCCAACGCCCGGAGGGCGGAGCGGGTGACGGTGGTTGCCGTCCCCGAGGATGCCTCCCTGCCCCGCCCACGTCCCATCGAACTGCCAGGCCCTTCGGATTCTGACCCGACGGCTGACCTGTTCTTCGAGCGGCCAGGCACTTACCAGGTGACGGCGGCCGTCCAGGACAAGGCCGGCGCCGTGCCTCGCTACTCGGCCCCGAAGCGGGTGCAGCTCACGCCGGTTACCTCGCTGCCCGCCCCCACCATTGTCGGGCTCGACGAGACGTTCAAAGTCGGGGCCGCGAACAAGACGTATTCGGTGGAACGGTTCGCTAGCCCGATCCTTCTGCGCTCCGATCAAGTCCAGGTCCGGGTTTCCGTCCCCCCCCTGGGGGAAGACAAGACCCCCCATGCCATTCCCTCCCTCCGACTGGTCAACCAGAAAACGGGACGGGACGTCGTGGGTAAGACGGACAGGCCCGCCACGACCGCCACCTTGGCGCCCCGCCTGGACCCAGGGGAGAACCAGCTTGTGGCCGTCCTTGAAAAAGGATGGAACCGGAGGGAGAGCGTCCCTATGCTGGCGCGGGTGCCAGAATTCCGCAACCCCCCGGCGCCCGTTATCCTCGCCTCTTACAGCGGTACCTACGCCGAGCGGCAAGCGGTCCTCCCCGACCAGGTCATCACGGTCTACAACAGTTACCTCCGCCTCGTCGGTCAGAATGCCCCGGCCGGCGGGCAGCTGCGGTTTCGCCTGTTCTCCTTCAGGGACAATGACACGTCCCTGTCGTTCCTCGGTGAGTTGACCCCGGAAGTTCGGCGCGACGACCGGGGCAACTGGAACGCCGTCCTCGAAGGCCTCCCCAGCCTGAGCCGCGACAAGGGGGTGGTGCTGGCCCTCGCGGACACCGGCACCGGCCACAACTTCTCCGACGTGGTTCTCTTCCAGACCGCCCCAGTCACCCCCACGACGGTCCAGCCGCCGGTCCTCGACAAAGTCCGCCTGCCCACCCTGCCGGGCGGCGCTGCGACCTTTGACCCAGCGAAACTTTACTTCAGCAGTGTCACCTCGATCACGGTAACGGGAACAGGCCTCAAGGCGGATACCCAAGTCGTCGTCTTTCTCGACGGAGCGGCTCGGCCGATCAAAACAGGGGTGTCGACACCCGGTGACAAGGACGGAGCCTGGACCGTCACGGTGGAAAACCTGGCGGAGGGCAACCACTTCCTGACCTTTGCCACGGCACAGAACGGCGTCGTCGGTCCTCCCTCGGCCCCTCTGCGGTTGAGCATCCGCACCCGGGGCCCCCGCGTCGTCGGCGTGGAGCCGCCCAACTTTGGCACGGCCCCTGGGGTCCAGACGCTGGTCATTCAGTTCGATCCCGCCGACCGGGTCGACCCGACAACCGCCAACAGCCCCGCCAATTACCGCCTGGTCGGCAGCAAAGGGACCGGTTTCTTTGACCGCGACCTTGCCACGCCGACTTCCTTCACCGTGCAATTCGATCCGGGACAGAATCGGGCGCTCCTGAAGGTTTCCGACCCGCGCCCGGACATTTATCAGCTCACGGTCTTCGGCTCGGAGCTGACAGGTTCAACGGACACCACGAACCCGAATCGGACCGGGATCAAGGACGTGTACGGGAACCCCCTGGAGGGCCAGGAAGGCAAGCCGGTGACCGACTTCAAGGTGGTCCTGAGCAAACCGGAGGGCCTCCAACCATCCGACCTCCCCTTGGAGACGCGCGGCATCTCGGGTGAACCCGCCCCGTACGTCCCCTTCCCCGAGTATACGCGGTTCCGGCGCTACCCCGACGGCTTTAACCCTTCCGACAAGGTTGATACCCGCGTCGCCCGGCTCTACTACTTCCGCGACGCCCACCGCGTGGCCCAGATCATCAACCGCAAGGTGAAGTCGTATAACTACGCCGCAGTGGCCGTGCGCCGGCGTCTCGCCGACAAGGCCCGCGACCTGGCTGACACGCAGACGGACGAGCGCCGCAAGCTGCAACGTCAGGCCGAACAGGCCGCCCGTGACAGCCGCGAAGCGGAGCGCCAGCTCAATCAGGAGCAGGCTGCCCTGCCGCAATTCCAGGCACGGGGCGAGCAGGCCGGCCGCGCCGTACAGGCCGTTACCCTGCAGCGCGACCAGGCCCAGGCCCTTGTCGCCACTCTGAAGCAGCAACTTGACACCGCAACCGACGCCAACCGACAGACGATCAACGCCCAGCTCATCCAAGCCCAGCAGAACCTCACCAGTCTCAACGCCACCCTGGATCAGGCGATCGCCAACAACAACGTCGAGGCGAAGAATTTCGCGGCGGCCCAGGAGCGCCTGGCGGCCGCTGCTGCCACCCTCCAGGCCAAGCGCACCGCTGAGGTGGCCGCCAACGAGCAGGCGCAGCAGGCCGCCGCCAAGGAGGAGCGCTTCCGTGAGGAGCAGTTCCGCCGCGAGGTCGCCGCCGCCCACGAGGACCCTGACACCTACGCCCCCGGCAAGCCTGACTCCGATGACCCCGTCGAGCAGGTGTCCGTGTCGGTCATCGGCGAGGGGGAGATTCAGCTCCGCGGGCCGATCAAGGGGCTCAACGTCATCCGCACCATCATCAACCAGATCGACGCCCCGGTCGGTCAGGTGCGCGTCGCCGTCCATACCGTCCAGGTCAACGGCGAGCACGGCGACCGCATGGAGAAGGTCGTCGCGCGCATCCAGCGCTACATCGACCACTCTCGCTTCCTGACCACCCAGTCGGCGCAGATGCTGCGCAAGGCGGTCGTCCTGGTCGCCAGCCGCAAAGCCGCCGAGGTCAACCGGACCTCCCCGCATGAGACGCAGGAGTTCCGCGACCAGAAGTACCTCTATGCTTTCTTCGGCAAGGACTTCATCGACGAACTGCAGACGCTGGACTCCGAGTTCCTCAAGACCGGCAACAAGCTGCTGTCGCTGCACTCGATGGACACCACCAGCCTGGCCTCGGCGCTGTTCGTCCTAGCCCTTGCCAAGAACAGCACGCGACTGGAAATCCTGCAAGAGTTCGAGCGGATGCTCCAGCAGGAACTGCCGGTCGCGGAGCAAGACTACTTCGCCGCCGGGATCTCTGGAAAGGAGCACGGTAAGTTCCAGCTCCTGGCCGACAACGCCCGCTTCCAGTCGTTCCGCGGCTTCTTCAACGCCGAGGTCGCCGGTGATGACACCCTCAACCCCATCCAGCGCGAGTTCATCCGCCTGGCCCAGATCTTCAAGAGCCGGCTGGTCACCGAGCTGGAACTGAAACAGCGCGTGATGGAGCGGGCCGTCATCGAGGAGAAGCTGGGCAACTACATTGAGGAACTCAAGGCGATCCGGCTGAACGAAAAGGCCGCCAATGACGCCTTGACGCAAGTGCAGACGGCCCTGGACGGGGAACGGCCCAAGTTGTTGCAGGCCTTCACAGGGATTACCGCTGAGATCGCGCAATTCATCGAAACGATCGAGAAGACCACCCAGATCGTGGAGCAAAGTAAAGAAGACCAGAATCAACTAAAACAGCTCGTAAAACAGCAAGTAGATGCTCTGCCAAAAGCTCGACAGGCGGAGATCTCTAAAGTGTTGGATCAGCCTCTCTGGGTCACACAGCAGGCGAAGACCTATCAAGTGTTGGACGAGGCGTGGAGCGCAGCGCAAGGACCAGCCAAACGGACGCTCGACAACGCTCGCAGACTCACGGTTACACCCCGAGTGCAGTATGGCTCGCAGTCCTACCAGCTGGAGCTGGATCTGGGCAACCATTTGTACTTCCCAACAGCCGCCAAGAGGGACGAATGGAATCAATGGGTTGACCAGGCAATTGTCCTGGGCAAGCAGTTGGAAGTTCTTCTGTTACCCGCTGCCAGCAAAGCAACCCTCGTTGCGATCCTGGAAGACGTGCGCCAACTGAAGGTGTCAGGAGACAGTCTTCAATTTCCGGAGGACGGCGACAAGAGGATCGACGCTTTCTATGCAAAGCTGAGTCCAATCGTCGCTCTCGTCCGCCAGGAAAGCTCGCAGATCGACTACCAAACTCGACGACTGGTTGGGGAACTCAGCGCGGACAGTGCCCAGCTCAAGGCAGCTTACGCGGAGTGGCTGCGGCTAAGACAGAGGATTCTCACCCAGATTCAAGGGACGCTTCTGGAACAGGCCAGGCCCCTGTTCAACGCCGTTGATAAAAGCTTCTCCGCGATCCTCCAGATCGACTTCCAGCGCCAGGCGGCCCTCCGCAAGGCGGAGGAGTCGCGCCGGCCGCTGGACCACAAGAAGTTTCTCGACATGCTCGTCGACGACATCGAGGACAAGTACATCGAACTGCTCGAGGGCACGCGGGCGCACACGGCCAACATCGATAACTACATCAAGCAGCTCTCGACCGCCCTGGATGATGACTTCAACACCCAGTTCTACTACCCCGCCTTCCGCCACATGCGCGAGGCCAGCCGCATGTGGGACGTCACCCTCGGCCAGGTCGAAACCACCAGTATCCTGACCAACAACCGTGCCTTCGCCAAGGTTTCGCCCCAGGCCACCATGGAGTTCGACCTGCCCAAGCGTGACATCCTTATCGCCGAGGCCATGCAGGTGTCCCAGGCCATGGTCAACCAGTACGGCGCCCTGCTGCAGGACCCCAACTTCCTGTCCGTGGCCAAGTTGCGGAGCGGCCAGCCGCCCAGCAGTCCCGTCCAGGGGGCCGCCGATGGCCTCTCGGTCGTGCGCAACGTCCTGCCGGTGCTGCCGTCCTCGACGGCGGAGACGGTGCTCAGCCAGGGCGGCCCCGGACGCCGGGAGCAGGCCTCGCCGCTGGAGGCGCTCATCCCCGACCCGGCCATCTACCAGTTCGAGACTGGCACCGGCTACGAGATCCGCCCGGTCATCAGCCCGGACGGTCAGAACGTTGTCTTCCACTTCAACTATATGTATACCACCAATGTCCGTGAGCCGGTGCGGGCTGACGAGAAGCACCTCGGGCGCGTCAAACGCCACTTTATCGACACCGACGTCCAGCTGAGCAACTACGAGCTGCGCGAGGTCAGCCGCTACGTGGTTGGACTCAAGGCGGCGCGTACCGCCCGCGGCATTCCGCTGCTGCAGGACATCCCTGGCCTGGGCATCCTGTTCCGGCCGCTGCCCAGTGCCGAGTCGTCGCTTCAGGAGAACATCATCCTGGGCCAGGCCACCATCTTCCCGACGCTGTTCGACCTGATGGGGCTGCGCTGGGCGCCCGCAGTGGCCGACCTCGACGCCCTGCGCACGGTCAACGATGAGTTCGTGGTGCGCAGCCGCCACAAAGATGTCTCCAACCGGGTCTTCGACTACTCGACGTCGAGGGTGGACGAGTTCCTGCGCATACCCCCCGCGGAGCGGCGCACCGACCTGTACCGCAGCCAGGAGACGATCCCCCACGTCCATCCCAACGGCTACTACGGCCCCGGCTTGAACCTGCGCGACAGCCACCTGCGCGAGGGCTACGATCCACGGCCGGTCTATCCCGAGCCGCGCTTCGTGCCTGGCATTTCCAAGGAAGGCGTACCGGGAGCGTCCGCTGTGCCGCCGGGCGGGGTTCCCGGCTGGAACCACGACGAACTGCCCGGGGCGGTCCTGCCCTACGGTGTCCCCCAGCCGGCGACCGGCGTGCCGGAGGGGATGAATAGCGAACCGGTGCCCGCGGACCCCTCAAACGCGCCACGCCGGACGCTACCGCTCCCAGGGAGTCCTGGTCCGAACTGGCAGCCCCCTCGTCCCGGCCCGGCCAACCCTGGGACCGCTCTTCCGAACTCCACAAGGGGGACCATCGTCTATCCGTCCGCGTGGTCCAGGGGGCCGCAAGCGAACACGTCGCCGCCAAGCACGCCGCCCCCGTATCTGCCGGGCGGTCCCGCGCCCCCACCCGCCCCGCCTCCGCCAACCCAAGGAAAGTAGGAGACCTGAGGCCGGACCGCCCGGATAATGTCGGGCGGTCCGGAGGACGGGGAGAAACATCGCGGGAGGGGTGCCGTTCCCGTCAAGCCGGAAGGCGGCCCTGCCCGAAAGGCATGAAAGGGAGTTGACGGGAGAGAACAGATCGTCTCGAGAGTCATTCGGCGAGGAGGGCTGCCTTGAACGCATCAACACGCTGGCAATTCGTCGTGGCGGCGACAGCCGTACTCTGCAGCACCGGCGCCGGCGTGTCGTACCACCGCACCAAGGCCCGCCCCCTCTGTGGCTTGCCTTGCTACGACTACCAGCACGGCAGCGTCTCCCCATCCGTGACCGCCCAGAGCTTCACTGCCGTCCTGGTCGAACAGCGCGTCCCGTTCTCCCCGGGCGTACCGCCTGCCGGCACGCCGACGGACGTGCTGCAGGGGGCCACCCCACTCGTCCTCCGCGAGCGGGTCAAATACTTCCAGCTACCCGTCGCGCAGATGCAGGTCAACCACTGCTCCCTCTCCCGCGTGGCGTTGACCCTGCACGAAAGCGGCTCCTGGGCCCTCAGCATGCGCGCCGACCAGAACCCGTGGATGACCGGCCAGGACAATGAAGTGAGTACGCCCGTCCAGCTGCGAGGCGCCGTCAGTGCGTTGAACCCGCCGATCCCGCCCCGCCGACTGGAGAGCAACGGACTGAAACGCAACCTGTTCATCGTCAAGGTGCGCTGCTACGCCGCCTACCCCCTAACCGAAACCCTGCCCGCCCTGGCGCCGGGCAAGCCGGTACTGTTCGAGCTGCCGGTGCAGGAGTTCTGGGTACAGCGCGGGGTCCCTTACGACTTCTGGGCCGCGCAAGGGCTGCCGGCAGCACGCCAGTACTTCGACCTGATCGACCGCGTGGAGGTAGAGTTCTCCTACCGCTAATGGTACCGTCAACGCAGGCGGGTCGCGGAGCGACTCGCTTCCCGGTCAGAGAGTGACCCGGCTGCAGGGACGGCAGGTCTGACAGGACAGGAGGTCCGCGATGAGAGGCGGAATGCTTCGCGTGGGGGGGGCCTGTGTCGTCTGTCTGCTGCTGGCGGGGTCGGCGACCCGGGGCCAGGTCGTCCCGGCCCCGGGGGTGGCGCCGCGTTACACGCTCCAGCCGCCGCCTCCTCCCGTCTACCCCCGCGTGATCAACGCCCTGCAAGCACCGCATCAGCCGACGCCCGTTCCGCCCGCCCTGGAGATTGAGATCCTCGACCCTAACGTTGACCCGCGCGGCAACCCGGCGGTCCTCACGCGCCCGACCGCCGTTGTTACCAACACAGGGCCGGAAGGCCGGCTGTTGATCGACATCCCCCCCACCGTGCTGGTACATCGTTACTACTACACCGGCGATCGCACTTTCCAGGCCCAGTTCTTACCGGGCGGGCCGTCGGTCGTCGTGGTCAGCCACCCGCGCTCCGGCGAACGCGTCTACGTCCCCGTGACCATGCTGCCCGGCGCCCCTCGTGTCACCTACACCGCCAAGTCCATCGAGTATGACTACGGCACGCAGTCGATCACCATCTCCTTCCCCTTGTTGTGCTGCAAGCCCAAGGTGACGTATCGGCAGGGGCGGTCGGTCACCGAGAAAGTAGAAAACGTAGCGGTGTGCGCCCGCGACGCTACGCGCCGACTGCTGAGTCGGACGGGCATCCCGCAGGCCACCGACGCCCTGGCCGCTGGGACGAAGAACGTGTTCGTGACAACCGTCGACCGAGTGAACGCCGTGGGCGAATTCGTCCTGGCCCCGCCGATCGTGCTGCTCCGAAGCACTCCGCTGGGGAGCCTGTTCACCAGTTCCGAAGAAGACCGCGAGGCTCAGGAGCGTGACGCGCGCGTGCGCCGGGCGGAAGCCCAAGCCCTGCGGCAGGGCTCCACCATCCGCACCAACCGATGAACAGCGGAAAGAAGGCGACGGCGGGTGTGAGCGTCTGTCACTCGAAGTCGTAGACGAAGACCTCCAGGCCCGCCGCGCAGAGTGTCTCTTCGATGATCTTCTGGATCTCCGGCCACTTGCCGCCAGCGAGGCCGCAGCCAATCCGCGGCATGTGAACGCTCGCCGACAGTTCAAGGGCCTTGTCGCGGACCTTTTCGAGGCACTGCCGGACGGCCTCGTAGCGAATCGGCGGCCCCTCGCTCCCGGCCGTCATGCCGTGTTGGCCGATCATGTTCGCAACCCAGAGCTGCGACTCGGCCTGGACGAACTGAACGGCACTGAGGGCGAAGTCATTCGTGGTCCGTTCCTTGTACCAGCGGCGATACTCCTCTTCGGGCGTCTTCCAGCGCTTGGAGATCGCGACGACAAATCCTTTGCCCCAACGGCCCCTGTCGCTGGCGATGTGGCAGAGGACCTTGTTCCCGGTGGCCTGCGGGCAGGTCGCGTCTCCCTTGAGGTAGGTGATCGTGGACATCGGCACCTCCTTCTGTACGAGAGGATCTCAGCCTGGTGGCCAGGCCAGGTCGCGTCCGCCGAGCAGGTGCAGATGCAGGTGCGGCACGGTCTGCCCGGCGCGCTCGCGGCAGTTGACCACCACGCGGTAGCCTTCGCTCACCCCCAGTTGCTTCGCCAGCTTCGCGGCCACGAGGTGCAGGTGCCCGACCAGTTCGCGGTCCTCTTCCGTGAGGTCATCGTGCGTGGCGATCACCTTGCGCGGGATGATCAGCACATGGACCGGCGCCTGCGGCTTGATGTCGTGGAAGGCAAGGCAGCGGTCGTCCTCGTAGGCGATCTTGGCGGGAAGCTGCTTATTGAGGATCTTCAAAAAGATGTTGTCGGTCATCATGGTGCCACCCTCGGGTTGATCGAATCCGCAGGATGCGCGTACCCTAGTGGAAAGGAAAGGACGGATCAACGCGCCAGCGGATTCTGGTTCCCACTTTCCCACGTTGCCAGCGCGGGAACGAGGCTCAGGGGCCCTTGAAGCCAAGGATGAGGACCACGCGGAAGCCGACGTTGTCGAAGCCCCGGTTCGGGTCGCGCGCGGTCCGGTAGGCCGAGCGGCAGCGGTCGCCCGGCGCGTCCCAGGCACCACCGCGGACGACGCGCGATGTCGGCGGCGGGTCGGTCTTGGTCGGGTCGGGGCCCTGCGGATCGATCATCGGGCCCTTGGTGTAGTAGTCGTCCTGATACCAGTCGTTGCACCACTCCCAGACGTTGCCGTGCATGTCGAAAAGCCCCAGGTTGCTGGCCCTGTACTTGCCGATCGGCGTGGTCGCACCGACACGCGGTATCTTGTCCCCGCCGTTATAGGGGAAGTCGCCATCGAAGTTGGCCTCGCCAGCCGACAGCGAGTTGCCGTAGTGCGTGGCCAGTGTCATGCCGCCGGGCGGCCCGCCGAGGCGGCACGCAAATTCCCACTCCGCCTCGGTCGGCAGCCGGTAGGAGCGGCGGGCCTGCCTCTCCTGGGGCTGTTCCGACAGCTTGCGGCAGAACTCGACGGCATCCGCGTAGGAGACGTTCTCGACGGGATGGTTGGGCCCCCCTCCGTTGGGCTGTGTGAAGCGTGAGGGATTCTTGCCCATGACTTGCTGATACTGGTCCTGGGTCACCTCGTGAACGCCGAGGTAGTAGGAACAGAGGATTTGCACCTCGTGCGGTGTCTCGTCGTTGCCGCGCTCGGGCTCCGTGGTGGGCGAGCCCATCCTGAACTTGTCGCGGCGGACCAGGACGAAGTTCATGCCGAGCGCGTTCTCCTGCGTCGGGGGAAGGACCACCGGGTCGACGGACAGGTGGACCGTCGTCTTGCCTTGCGCCGCGGCAGCGGTTGCAACGATGGTCACCGGGCCGCCGAACGGCCCGGCTCCCTGCTCCGTTTCGATTTCCAGTTCGCCGTCGTCCTTGCCGATGTCGATCACCCCGGTCGGACCGCGGATGCCGCGCGGCGGACTGTCCAACTTCAGCGCGATGGGCCCCACCACCTGGCCGCGCTTGACCCGCACCCGCACCTTCGCGGGCTGGCCCGCTGTCAATTGATAGAGCGGCTGCTCGGTACGCAACTCGAGCGTGAGTTCCTTCTCCTGCTTCGGGATCTTCCCATCGTCCCCTTCTTCCTGCGGGGGAGGGCCAGGCCCGCCCAGGAGAAGAATGAGTCCCACAACCAGCAGCAGGGCGCCGGCCCCCGCCGCAAGGAGCGGGGCCGGCTTCCGCAGGACACGTGACCGCCAGGGTGGGGTCGTCGCGGTGTTCACGGAGCTATTCGCCGCTGTCTCCGGCTCGGCGGGCCGGGGCACCCGCGACAGCGGGTCGAGCGGCGGTGCCGCCGGCACCGCAGGAGGCGGGGCGGGCACGGGCGCCGTCCCGAGGCTCATTCCGCAACGCGGGCACTTCATGCGCTTACCGCGATATTCCGGCGGGACATGCAGCTGCCGTTTACACTTGGAGCAAACGATGCGGACGTCCTCGATCAGCTCCGGCTCGTTGGCCTCCGTCGCGGTCGCCGGCGCCGTACGCGACGCATCGGCGGGGACAGCCGCCGGCGCCGGCACGCGCTCGGCATAGACGGCCAGCGCCTCGGCGAAGGCGCCCATGCTGCTGAAGCGGTCCTCGGCGTTCTTGGCCAGCGCCTTGAGGCAAAGGGCGTCGATCTGTCCATCCAGGCCGGGCCGCAGTTCCGACGGGGGCGGCAGCTTGGCGTGCAGGATCTGGCCGTACATCGCCATCGGCGGGCCGGTAAACGGCAGCTTGCCCGTCACCAGCTCAAACAGGATCATGCCCAGGCTGTAGATGTCGGTGGCCGGGCCGATCTTCTTGGAGTCGCCGAGCACCTGTTCCGGCGACATGTAGGCCGGGGTGCCGAGCCGCTCGCCCGTATCGGTCAGTGTCTGGGTCTTGCCGTCGAAGGAGCGGGCCAGGCCGAAGTCGACCAGCACCGGCTCGCCGCCCGGCCCGACGAGCACGTTGGATGGCTTCAGATCGCGGTGCATCACGCCGCGCTCATGCATGACGCCCAGGGCCAGCGCCAGCTTGCGGACCAGCAGGGCCGCCGCCTCGGGTTGCCAGACGATTTCCTCCTTGAGCCAGCGCGAAAGTTGCTTGCCCTCGATGTAGGGCATGGTCAGGTAGAGCGTACCGCCGACCTCGCCCACGTCGTAGACCGGGCACAGGTTGGGATGATCGATGCCGGCGGCGATGCGGGCCTCGCGCTTGAAGCGCGAGGTGGCGACGGTATCGTCCGTGGTGAAGTGGGGGACCTTGAGGGCGACCTTGCGGCTTAGTTCGGTATCCTCGGCGAGGTAGACCGTCCCCATGCCACCGCCGCCGAGCTTGCGGAGGATGCGGTAACGGCCGAACTGCTCGGGTAGAGAAACTGGGTTGAGCATAGCTGAGCTCGTCAGGACGCGTCGGCCAGCAAGTTCCCTCCTGTCCGATCCGCCGCCCGGAGGCGGGGGCAATCCGCGTGCGAGAATGGGATAACTGTATCAGGAACGTCGGGGGTGAACAAGCACCTTGACCGTCTCCCTCCTGCGGCTCGCGGCGAACCGCAGTCGCGTATACAGCTTGCTCGCGCCGACGTAAAATGACCCAAGATCCCCGCTGCTCCGGCGAGTCCGGCTAGGCCGGGCGTCCTGTTCGGGCGGGTGGTCTGCGGTCTTCTTGTCCTGTTCCCGGGGTAGACAATGGTTTTCGGCGCCATCTTCGACAAGATCAAGAAGGGCCTCGCCAAGACGCGCGACCTGTTCAGCGGCGTCGCCTCGCTGTTCCGTCTGCGGGGCCGCGTCGACAAGGAGTTCCTCGCCAAGCTCGAGGAACGCCTCTACCTGGCCGATCTCGGCACCGCCGCCACGACCGAGATCGTCGAGCGCGTACGGCAGGCCTTCCTCGACAAGGAAATCAGCGGCGACGTCGAGGAGTTCGTCAAGAAACAGCTCAAGGAGCTGGTGGCGACAACCGACACCGGGCTGCGTTACAACCCGTCGGGCCCGACGGTCGTCATGATTGCCGGCGTTAACGGCTCGGGCAAGACGACGTCGATCGCCAAGCTCGCCCGGCGGTTGCAATCGGAGGGCAAGAAAGTGCTGGTCGCGGCCTGCGACACCTTCCGTGCCGCGGCGGTCGAACAGTTGACCATCTGGACGGAGCGGATCGGCTGCGAGATCGTCAAGAGCCAGCAGGGCAGTGACCCGGCCAGCGTCGCCCACGATGCCTGCGAGAAGGCCCGGGCCCGCAACTTCGATGTCTTGATCGTCGACACGGCCGGCCGGCTGCACACCCAGGCCCACCTGATGCGTGAGCTGGAGAAAATCTATCGCGTCGTCAGTAAGAACCTGCCGGGCGCCCCGCACGAGGTGCTGCTGGTCCTTGACGCGACCAGCGGCCAGAACGCCATCGTTCAGGCGGAGAACTTCAAGAAGACGGTACAGTGTACGGGCATCATCCTGGCCAAGCTTGACGGCACGGCCAAGGGTGGCGCCATCTTCGGCATCAAGCGCAAGATCGGCCTGCCGGTGAAATTCATCGGCGTCGGCGAGAAGCTCGAGGACCTCGAGCCGTTCGACGCCGACGCCTATGTCGAGGCCCTCTTCCAGTAACTCCCGCCGGCGCCTCCGAACCCCGGTTCATCTTGCTTCCGTCGGGGCGAGTGCTATAGTCCGCGACCTCCCTGGAAACCGCTACCACGTTTGCGTCGGAAACGTTCGGCTCGCAGTGCCGGAGGGCGTGCGCCCTGCCCGGCGGGTCCGAACGGCTTTGGCGTCGGGGGTCGTGAGAATGAGCCGGCATCTTCACATCGTCGCGAGCACCCTCGCGCTCGCGGTATCCATCGGCTGCGGAACGGACCGTCCCGTCCAGGCGCCCTCCCAGGTTCAGGAGAGCACCTGGATAGGGGATGGCTCGAAGCCGCCGAGCGTCGCCCGGCTCCAGAAGGAGGAACAGGGAGGCATCGTGCGGACCGGCTTGGACGACACGCTGCCGGAGGCCTCCAGCGAGGTGACCAACGCGCAGTCGGCCGCTCGCATCCTGGCCACCGTCAACGCCGCGCCGATCTTCTCCGAGGAGGTGCAGGCCACCAGCTTCCAGTTCCTCGCCGTCATCGAGCGGCTTCCCGAGCCGGAGCGTTCGATGAAGCGCCGCGAGATCCTCAAGGAGGCCCTCGACCAGCTCGTCGAGCGTGAGCTGATCATCCAGGACGCTTTTAACCGTCTTCAAAAGGCAGGGAAGAACACGTTGGAGCGGCTCAAGGAAGGCGCCAACAAGGAGTTCGACAAACGCTGGGTTTCGGCGATCAAGAAAGGGAATAATCTCAAGTCGGACGAGGAACTCCAGGAGTTGCTCCGCAAGCAGGGACTGTCGTTGGAGACCATCCGCCGCCAGTGGACGCGGCAGTTCATGGCGACGGAATACTTGCGCAGCCGGATCGGTCCCTATCTCGACAAGATCAGTCGCGAGCAGATGCTGGAGTATTACGAGAAGCATCCCGAGGAGTTCAAGATCGACGACGCGGTCGAGTGGCAGGACATTTTCATCAGCGCCAACACGCCGCGCCAGCCCAACCGTGATCGGGCGGCGGCCCACAAGCTCGCCGAGGAACTCGCCGCTCGGGCAAAGAGCGGCGCCAACTTTGTCGCCCTGTGCAAGGAGAACGACGACGGCGACAGCACGTTGCGCAACGGGGCCGGCATCGGCCGCAAGCGTGGCGAGATCCAGCCGGTCGAGATCGAGCCGATCCTGTTCCGGATGCCCGAAGGCGAGGTCGGCCCGGTCGTGGCGGTGCCCAATGGCTTCCACGTCATCCACCTGGTGAAGCGCGAGTACCAGGGCAAGCGTCCCTTTGACGAGGCAGTGCAAAAAGAGATCCGCAACAAGCTGCGGGGCGACATCTTCGGCCGCGAGGCCAAGAAGATCGTCACCGAGTTGAGACGGAAAGCAGTCATCGAGTACGCCAGGGGCTGGCGCTGAGCCGGGTCAGAGAAACGAGGCGGGCCGCGACGGATCAATCCGCCGCGGCCCGCCTCGTTTTGTCCTCCTCGCTCCCACCGGGTTACTTGCGGGGTGTCCGGGAGACCGCCGCGGCCGGCAGGTCGAGCGGCCGCGGCAGCGACGCCTCGACGCGGCCAAGCACCGAGCGGATGCCCTTGCGCAGTTCCTCGAAGTGCGTCTGGGCAGCGTCGCGCTCGGCAGTCCGGGAGGCTACCAGGAGCTTCAGGTCGTCGCGCTCCTGGGCGATCGCCTTCAAGGTTTCCACTTCCTGAAGCAGACGCAGGCGCTCCCGGTCGGCCTCGATGAGGAGTTTCTGCGCCTTATCCCGAGCGGTGGCCACGGTGTGGTTCTCGCTCTCCAGGTGGGCACAGCGGGCCTCCAGCGCCTTGATGCGTTCCTCGCTGTTGGCGGTCGGCTTGCTCTTGCCCTGGGCACACCCCCACAGTCCCAGGGTGGCGACCGCAATCACGATCAACGCCTTAGGACAAGCCGACCAAACCCCTCCCCCGGCCCCCGCCCCGAAACGGAGAGGGGGACCAGCGTTTGCTCCCCCTCTCCGTCTCGGGGTGGGGGGGAGGGGTTTGGTCCGGTAGGCCTTATGTGAACGGGTCATCGCCTGCGCGCTCCTTGTGTTGGGCCGGTACACCGTTGTTGTTCTCGGAGAGGGGTACACTCGGCCAGTAGTTCGTAGTGTTCGTCGGGCACCGCCCCGCCGCCGCGGTCCTCAACGACGGGGCAGTTCCTCCCAAGCCCCTGCCTTACTCCCGCACCGCGTTCTGCAGAGTCTATTTCGTCCGAGTCAATGACCAGACTTTATCCGCTCTGGGCACGCGCAAGGGTCGGACACACCTTTCCCACACCTTTTCTGCGGCAGAGTAGCTCTGCCCTACCCAGTCTCTCAGCGTCTGCTCTCTGACCTCTCCCCCCCGACCCCCTCCCCGAAGCGGAGAGGGGAGTTGGGGGAGGGGTTTGCAGACAGCCTCGGAAACGGCCGCTTGTCAACGGCACGGCGAACCCTCATACTGGGTGTAGTTGACTCCTACCATCTGCCGCGCCGGCGGGTTGCTCTCCCACTCACCGGACCGACCGCAGGGGACCGAATCCCTCCCACCTTCGGGCACGCACGGCACGATCGCCGGCCCGTTCGAGGAACTTCCTGATGCACCGACTTGTCGCATTGTCCTTCCTGGCGTGGCTGGGGGCGCTGCCGTCGCCGTCCACCGCGGCGACGCGCGGGCACCCAATCGTTCCGGGATTCGAGCGCTTCTACACCGGCGAGAAGGCCGACGCCGCCTGGGGAGGGCAGTTGCTGCTCACCGAGCTGAATTGCGTCAGCTGCCACAAGCCCGCCGACGCCTCGCTCGCCCCCAAGCAGGCCCCCGTGCTCGACTTCGTGGCGACGCGTACACGGATCGGGTATCTCCGCAAGTTCCTGCGCGACCCGCAGGGCATCAAGCCGGGCACGACGATGCCGGGCCTGTTCTCCGGCGACCCGGCCCGCGACCAGAAGGTCGAGGCCCTGCTGCACTTCCTCGCCTCGACCGGCTCGCTACGCCAGGAGCGGCCGAGCCGGAAGGGAGTTGCCGCCGGCCGCGACCTCTACCAGCAGGTCGGTTGCGTTGCCTGCCACGGCTCACGTGATGCCACCGGCAACCCCGACAAGGTCACCGCGACGTCGGTGCCGCTGGGCGACCTCAAGGCGAAATACTCGATCGCCGGCCTGGCCACCTTTCTGGAGGACCCACAGCACGTCCGTCCAGCGGGCCGCATGCCGAAGTTGCTCGCCGGCAAGGAGGCGCACGACGTCGCCAACTATCTCCTCCAGGGCGCCCGGGTCTATCTGGCATCCGGCAAGGGGGCGACGAACTATGCCTACTACGAGGGGAGCTGGGACCGCGTGCCCGACTTCAGCAAGCTGAAACCGCACGCCACCGGCACGGCGCTCGGCTTCGACGTCAGCGTCGCCCGCCGCCACGATGACTTTGCCCTCGAGTTCAAGGGCTTTCTCAAGGTCGAGCACGAGGCGGTCTTTACCTTTACCGTCACCAGCGATGACGGGTCCCGGCTGTATGTTGACGGCAACCTCGTCGTGGACAACGACGGCATCCACGCCCCGCAGGCGCGACAGGGGCGCGCCCGGCTGGCGAAGGGTGTCCACAAGATCAGAGTCGGCTTCATGCAGGGCGGCGGCGGGGCCGAGCTGGACGTGCAGATCGAGGCCGCCGGCTTCGGCCAACAGAACCTCGGCGACCTGGTCGCCGTCTCGGAGGCGGCCCTCGAGCGCAAGCGGCCCGTCATGAACGACGAAGATACTCTCGACGTCCAGCCGGCCCTCGTCGCGAAGGGGCGGGCCTTGTTCGCCTCCGCCGGCTGCGCCAGCTGCCACCAGCTTAGCGAGAGCAACCGTGTCATCGCCTCGACGCTGAGCACCCCGCTGCTGAGCAAACTCAAGGGCGAGGGCGGCTGCCTGTCCGAGGCGCCGACGGGCCTGCCCTGGTATTCGCTGAGTGCGGCCCAGCGCGCCGCGCTGTCTGCGAGCATCAAGAACCCGCCGCCGCGAGCGCAGACGCCAGCGGCCCTGCTTCCGCGCACGCTGATGACTTTCAATTGTTATGCCTGTCACGTCCGCGACAAGGTCGGCGGCGCCGGCGAGGTGCTCGACAAGTTCTTCCTGACGACGCAACCGGAGATGGGCGAAGAGGGCCGGGTCCCGCCGCCGCTCGACGGTGTCGGCGCCAAGTTAACGCCCGACTATATGCGACACCTGCTCGACAACGGCGTTCACGACCGGCCTTACATGTACACGCGGATGCCGGGCTTCGGCGTGGCGAACGTCGGCCATCTCATCGAAGCGTTCGCCGCCCTCGACAGGGGCGAAGCCGCGGTTTCCGTCTCGTTTTCCGATCCGGTGAGTCGAGTAAAGGCCCAGGCGCGGCACCTGAGTGGCGCCCAGGCCCTCGGCTGCGTCAAGTGCCACACGTTCGCCGGCAGCAAGGCGGAGGGTGTGCAGGGCATCGACATGACGCTGATGCCGAAGCGGCTGCGCCACGACTGGTTTCACGCCTACGTCGCCGATCCACAGCGGTTCCGTCCTGGCACGCGCATGCCGTCGGCGTTCGTCGATGGCAAGAGCGTCTTGCCGAACATCCTCGACGGCAAGGCACCGACACAGATCGAGGCAATCTGGCTGTACTTGTCGGACCCGAAGGCGCGGCCGCCCGTCGGCTTGTACAGCAAGTCGATTCCGCTGGAGCCGGCCGACGGCGCGATCATTTACCGCAACTTCATCGAGGGGGCGGGACCGCGTGCCATCGGCGTCGGCTATCCGGAGAAGGCCCACCTGGCCTTTGACGCCAATGGGATGCGAGTGGCAATGGTGTGGAAGGGCGCATTTATCGACGCCGCCCGGCACTGGAACGACCGCGGCGCCGGCTTCGAGGGCCCGCTCGGCGACGACGTGCTGCACCTGCACGCTGGCGTCCCGTTCGCCATCCTGTCAAAGCCGGAGGCAGCCTGGCCCAGCGCGCCGGCAAAGGAAATCGGCTATCGCTTCCGCGGCTACCGCCTGACGCGCGACGATCGTCCGACCTTCCGCTATGTCCTGGGCGCGATCGAGTTCGAGGACGTTCCCAACCCGATCGTGACGGGCAAGGAAGTGTCGCTTCGCCGCGTGCTGACCGCCACCGCGACGAAACCGGCTGACAACCTCTTCTACCGCGCTGCGGTAGGGAACAAGATTGAGGAGATCGGCAAAGGCTGGTATCGTGTCGACGGTACGTGGAAGCTGAAAGTCGACAGTGACATGGCGCCGAAGGTGCGTCAGTCAGGCGGCAAGGCCGAGCTGCTCGTGCCGGTCCGCTTTGCCGGCGGCAGGGCCCGCATCGTGCTGGAATACGCGTGGTAGCGTGACGCCCGGCGAGCGGGGGGTGTGAACCCCCCGGTAAAGTCCTACCGGGGGGTTCACACCCCCCGCTCGCCTCCACAAGAAGGACTGCTCCATGAGATTGTTCCTCCGCTACTTGTTCCTCCTTGCTGCGGTTGGAGCCTGTCTGCTGCTGCTGGCGGCGGACGGCCAGGGGCAGCAGAAGATTCCCCTGAAGAAGGCGCCGCCGAAGGCCGCGGAGGCCGACTACTACAAACTCCTGTCGTTCACGCCCCCGCCGGGCGAGGTGCTCGAGGCCGGCGCCCTCGAGGTGCTGCCCGACGGCAACGTGGCGGTCGGCACGCGCCGCGGCGAAATCTGGCTGATCGAGAATGCTTACGCGGACGACCCGGAAAAAGTAAAGTTCCGCCGCTTCGCGCATGGTCTGCACGAGGTTCTCGGCCTGGCCTCCAAGGACGGCTGGCTGTACGTGACGCAGCGGCCTGACGTGACGCGCATCAAGGACAGCAACGGCGACGGCAAGGCGGACGTCTTCGAGGTGGTGACCGACGGCTGGGAGATCAGCGGCGACTACCACGAGTATGCCTTCGGCTCGCGCTTCGACGGGCATGGCGAGTTGTGGATCACGCTTTGCTTGACGGGGTCGTTCACCAGCGACAGCAAGTTTCGCGGCTGGGCGGGGCGGGTGACCAAGGACGGCAAGTTCATACCGACGACGAGCGGGGTGCGTTCGCCGGGCGGCATCGGCTTCAACGCAGAGGGCGATGTCTTCTACACGGACAACCAGGGTCCGTGGAACGGCGCTTGCGGTCTGAAGCACCTGACCATCGGCGGCTTCGTCGGCCATCCCGATAGTTTCAAGTGGTACAGGGAAAAAGAGGCGCGTTACCTCGGCCCGGCCCCGACGGTGCCCAAGAGCAACAGCCGCATGATGATCGAGGCGAAGAAGGTCCCTCAGCTGGTGCCCACGGCGATCCTGTTTCCCTACGGCAAGATGGGCCAGTCGGCGAGTGGCATCGACTGCGACCTGAGCGGGGGCAAGTTTGGCCCGTTCGAGAAGCAGTTGTTCGTCGGCGATCAGACCCACAGCACGATCATGCGCGTGACACTGGAAAAGATACGGGGGCGCTACCAGGGTGCCTGTTACCCGTTCCGCCAGGGCTTCGGCTCGGGCATCGTACCGGTGCGGTTCGGCAAGGACGGCTCACTGTTCGCGGGCGGGACGAACCGCGGCTGGGGCTCGCGCGGTCCAAAGCCGTTCTCGATCGAGCGGCTGGTCTGGACGGGCAAGGTGCCTTTCGAGATCCACGAAATGCGTTTGAAGCCGGATGGCTTCGAGTTGACCTTCACGAAGGCGGTGGACGCTGAGTCGGCGAGCAAGGTCGACTCCTACGCGATGAAGACATATACCTACATCTACCGTGCGGAATACGGCAGCCCGGAGGTCGACCAGACGACGCCGAAGATCACGAAGGTCGTCGTGGGCCAGGACCGCCAGAGCGTGCGCCTGTACGTCGACGGTTTGCAGGAGGGCCACATCCACGACCTGACGGTTTCTGGCGTGCGCTCCGAGGACGGTAAGCCGCTGCTGCACCCGCAGGCCTACTACACGCTCAACTACTTCGCCGGCAAGTAGAGCAAGGGTGGTTCTGCCCGGCAGCCTGCCAACGCGAATCGCATGTCAGCGGCGGCGCTGCGACAGGGGCCTGCCGAGGACCTCTTGCAGGACCAGGGCGGCGGCCATGCCCTGCGGCGTGCGGAATAGACGTGTCAGCTCGCCCAGCAAGAGCGAGGCGTCCGCCTGCCGCTGCGCCCGCGACCGCGTGTCGAGGACATCGGGCAGGGCCACCTTGCGGAGGTTTTGTTCGGGGCCCTGCGGCACCGAGGTGGGGGCCCGCGCCGGGAGCGCCTCAGGGACCGGCACCGCCACCGGGGCGGACTCCAGCAGGACGGGGCGCACCGTCTCCGGCTGGACGGACGGACGCCGCACCGGCTCCGGCGCGGGCGACGGCACGCGGGCCGGGCGCCGCTCGACCCGCGGCGCCGGGCGCGGGGCTGGCGGCCGGCGCCGCTCCGGCTCGATGCGCGGCGGCGGCTCGGGCACGACCTCGGCGATGATGACCGGCCGGTTCTCTTCCTGCTGCCTCCGCCGGCGCGTCTCCTCCAGGTAGCGGTCCAGGTCGGTGACTGGACGTCGCTGCGGCGGACGGTTGCCCGGCCGCGCCTGGCCCGGTCGCGCCCGGTTCGCCGGCTTGTTCTCGTCCGGGCCGCGGAAGAGGTATTGCAGCACCCACACCGCCAGGGCGATCAACGGGATGATGAGGATTTCCAGGCCGTTCATCGTTCATCCTTCGTCGTGTGGGGCGAGCGGGGTCAGTCATGACCCCGGTGTGCTGTTGGTTGTTCGTACCGGGGTCATGACTGACCCCGCTCGCCTTAGCCGCCCGCCCGTTCGCCGCGGTCGTTGCCGCCGCCGACGCTCGCAATGGCATTGCGCATCTGCGTGTCGGCCTGCACGTTTCGGAGATTGTAATAGTCCATGACGCCGAGATGCCCGTCGCGGAAGGCCTGGGCCAGCGCCTTGGGCACCTCCGCCTCGGCCAGCACCACCGCGGCGCGGTTCTCCTCGACGCGGGCTCGCATCTCCTGCTCCAGGGCGACGGCCAACGCGCGGCGCTTCTCGGCGTTGGCCTGGGCGACACGCAGGTCGGCAGCAGCCTGCTCGGCCTGCAGGTTGGCGCCGATGTTCACGCCAACATCGATCTCGGCCACGTCGATCGACACGATCTCGTAAGCCGTCTGGGCGTCCAGCGAGTTGTTGAGCACCGCCTGCGAGATCAGGTTGGGGTTGGCGAGCACGTCGGTATGGTGCTCGGCCGAGCCGATCGCCTTGACGATGCCCTCGCCGACGCGGGCGATGATCGTTTCCTCGGTGGCTCCGCCGACCAGCCGCTCCAGCTTGGTCCGCACCGTGACGCGGGCACGGGCCTTGAGCTGAATGCCGTTCTTGCAGACGCCGTCGAGGGTCGGACGGCCCTTGGCCGGGTCGGGGCAGTCGATCACCTTCGGATTGACGCTGACCATGACCGCGTCGAGGACGTTGCGGCCAGCGAGGTCGATGGCGGCGGCGACGCGCCAGGGCAGGTCGAGGCCGGCCTTGTGGGCGGCGATGACTGCCGTCACCACCTTCTGCAGGTTGCCGCGGGCCAGGACGTGCTGCTCGAGGTCCGTCGTCGAGACCTTGACGCCCGCCTGGACGAGGGCGATCTTCTGCCGCACGATGACGGAGTAATCGATGTTCAGCAGCTTCATGCGGATCATGTCCAGCATGCCGATCTTGGCCCCGGCAAGCAGGCTCTGAATCCACAGCTTGACGAAGCTGAAGAAAATCAACAGGAAGATCAGGAAGACGATCAGGCCGATGGCGCCGACAATGTACCAGATGTTCTCCATCGCCCAGTTCTCTTTGCCCGCGGCGAGCAGTACGTGCAACATGGGAGTCTCCGCTCGTTGGTATCCGTTGTATGCGTATCAGCCGAAGTCGGCCGCTTCGAGATCGTTCAAGTTGGGTTTTTCCACCGGACGCACGATCACCTTGCCGGACTTGACGTCGACGCAGCGCACCCACTGGCCGCGTTCGACCATGAGGCCCTCCGTCATGCAGTCGATGCGGCGGCCGTTGAAGTCGACCACCCCGGCCGGCCGCAAGGACGACAAGGCCTGGCCGAACTGGCCGCGCAACCCCTCCATCTCCAGGTTCTCCGGGAGTGACGCCATCGTGGCATGTTCGTCGGGGGCCGTCAAGAAGAAACGCCGGCCCATCGGCGTTTTCGGCCAGTAGTGCAGCGCCAGCCCGCCCACGACCGGCAGGGCGACGCACACGGCCAGCAGCGTCCACAGTCCTGTCTCGGTGTTGTGGAAGAACGCCATCACGATGCCGGCCAGGATGCCGCACGCCGACAACACCGACAGGACGCCGCCCGACGGGATGAACAACTCCGCCACCATCAGCAGGAAGCCCGCCCCGATCAGTACGTAGGCCAGGCTCAGATTCGGTTCCATACCAGATCGTCCGTGGGAGTGGATCAAGCGGCCGACCCCGAGGCGAGCGGGGGGTGTGAACCCCCCGGTACGACTTGACCGGGGGGTTCACACCCCCCGCTCGCCGGGACCCGCCCGCCCCCTCAATGTAGACGCCCTAGACTTGCTTGACAACGACCCGGTTGCCCTCGATCTCGATTACCTGGACCCGCGCCCCCGGCACGATGTAACTGCCCTCGGCGACGACGTCGACGAACTGCTCGCCGAACTGGACCTTGCCGGCTGGCCGCAGCGGCGTGGCGGCGACGCCAATGGCGCCGAGCAGGGCCGCGTGCGGCGACGCCACCGGCTCGCTTGCCTCGTCAAGATCGTCCGTCTCGGTCTGCGGCTTCAGCAGCAGACGGTTGGCATAGGGAATGTTCGGCAGATAGCGGGCCAGCAGCACGGCGAGCACGACCGCCCCCATCAATCCCAGGCCCAGCGGCCCGACCTGCTTGCTCAGGTCGACCCACTCGCGCCCCGTCTGCGGCCAATGCCCGTAGGCCACCAGCGCCAGGCTGCCGATCACCAGCACGATCCCACTGACGCCACACACGCCGAAACCCGGCAGGACGAAGATTTCAATACCCAAAAGCACCAACCCCAGCACGAAGAGCAGCACCGCCAGCCAGGTCACCTGCCCGCCCGCCCACTGGGCATGCGACCAGAAGTAGAGCACGAAACACAGCGCGGCGATCACCCCCGGCAGGCCGACGCCCGGCAGTTTCAACTCGAGGATCAGGCAGGTGATCCCGATCATGATGAGCAAGAAGCTGGTCCAGTCGTTCTTGAGGAACTCGGCCAGATCGTCCAGCCAGTCGGCGCCGAGTACCTGGACCTGCGACTGCTTGACGCCGAAATCCTCATACAAGGAGGCCAGGTCGCTGGCCCGCGGGTGGGTCAGGCCGAAGCGGCGGGCCTGGGCGGCGTCGAGCGTCAGGAAGCGGTCGGAGCCCAGGGCGATCGCCTCGCCGGGCCAGTTCCAGCGCTGCTCGTTGCGGGGCAGCCGACGGTCCTCGTCCAGGTCCCGGCCGGTGACGATGGCCCATTCGTGGCTGCGGCCACGCCGTGTCACATAGAAGAGGCTCGTGACGCTGGGGTCGACGAAGGCCCGCGCCAACACGGGCGGATAGGAGCGTTGCTTGGCCAGTTCCTCCATGCCGGGGCCGATCTCCTTGAGATCGTCGGACGGCTTGCCCTTGAGGAGCCGGCCAAAGCCACCCAGCTTCGCATCCTTTTCCATGACGATATAGTGACAGCCAAGGGCAAGGTAGAGGGCGGTGTCCTGCGCGTCTTTCGTGACAAAGGCGACGGTCACCAGCGGACTGTCGCGGTTCTCATTCAGTTCGGCCAGGTGGGTGGCGATCTGGTTGGCGACGGCGGTGTCGCCGCCGTGGCAGCGCAGCTCGAGCACGATGAAGTTGACGCCTCGGGCCTGTGCCCGGCGGAGGCGGCGGAAGAGTCGCTCCTTGAGGGCGCCGTCCACCTCGCCGGCCACGGGGATCTGGAAGGCGACGACGTTCTCCGACAGGACGCTCTCCTGCAGCGCCTCGCGCGACAGACCGTAGGCGCGGGCGATTTCCTCGCGATCCCCGCGCAGGTCCTCCTCGAACAGGCCCGACTCCTTGTAGTTGCGGGGCGTGAAGACGGCCAGTTCCTGCTCCTTGAACACCGGGGGCGAGTTGTCGTCGGCGTCAGGGTCCTTCGGCCGGGCGAAGCCGCCCTTCTTGCTCTTTTTGACCTCCAGGTCCCGCTCGAACAGCTTGCTGATGAGCGGCTCGTTGAGTTCCGTCGAGCCATACTCGCGGTAGGCGTCTTTCTTGAACTTCTCCAGGGGCGGCAGGCCCTCGATCAGCACCGGGCCGAGGATGCCGTTGCGCGACAGGACGCGCAGCTCGCAAGAGAGCACGGGCAACACCGAGTGCCCTGTCACGGGAGCGTGAACGTAGGCGATCGTCTGCATCCCCTGCTGGCGCAGGGACCGGATCACCTCGGCGAGCTTGGAACACAGGCCGAAGTCGAGGTTGCGGTTGTCGCGCCCGCTCGGGTTGAAGTCGAAGACGACGCGGAAGCGGCGGATCGCCTTGGCGTCGGGCCGTCCGCCCTCGGCCGGCGGCGTGCTGGTGAAGCGCTTGTACTCGGCCTCGATGGTCTGGCGGATGCGGTTGATCGCCTCGCCCGTGACGGTCGGCGGCACCGAGACGAAGCGCCCGCCGATCTGCTCCTCGGCGGCGCCGGCGGCGCCGGCCGACAGGGTCAGCGCACCCAGGCAGGCTATCAGGCTGAGCAGGGCCACGGAGAAGGCCGGCCCGCCCGCGGGGCCCCGGCCCGCCCCTGTTCTGCCTTGCTGGACGGCCGGCACGAAGACGGGCTTGGTGGTGCGCATGGTTTCCTCTTTGGCATTGAACCCCGTGGTCCGTGGCGGGGTGAGTCCTCTTCTGTCCGCGGTCGGTCGAGAGGCGCCCTCGCGGATCGCCTCTACAGATGATTATAAAAGGGGTTGCGCCAGCGCGTCAAAGCAATGCCCCCTTCCCGAGCGATCTTTCCCCTTTGCAATTCGTCTTCCGTGCGCAACCATTCGCGTGAAACTGCGAAGCGACCGAGCAGGGCTTCTGGAAGGGCATCGGTGCCGCGAACCCAGAGCGATTGCGTCCGTTGGCCGCCGCCCGCCGCGGACGGCTGGCATTCCTGCCGCTGCGGTCGCTGGTCGAGAGCGACCAGTGGCTGCACGGGCCCGGCGGCGGACAGCGGGCGCTCCTCGGCTACGCCCAGGGCTGGGCGCTGTTCCGCATGCTGATGGAGGAGCAGCCGCGTGCGCTGGGGCGTTACTTCGAGCTGATTTCCTTACGCAAGACCCCGGAGCATCGGCTCGCCGATTTTGCGGAGGTGTTCGGCACCGACCTGGCGAAACTGGCGCGTCGCCACCTCGCCTACATTCAGCGCCTCGTCGAGGGGGTGCGGTGAGCGCCTCTTTCCAGCCAATTTATTTGCTAAGTATTACGCCCGGCAGGATTTGAACCTGCGACCCTCGGTTTAGGAAACCGATGCTCTATCCCCTGAGCTACGGGCGCATATTCGTTGATTGTAGATCATACAAAAACGGACAACAATAGCGCTAGATTACTAGATTTTTACTGTCATCTAACTCCGAACAAACAACTCTGCCGCCTGGTACAGCAGCAGCAGCGCCAGCCCCGTCAGGGACATGGTAATACGGCACAGATTGTAACGCACCATCACGTCGCGCACGGTCAAGTTGGAATACTCCTTGATCATCCAGAAGCCGCTGTCCGCCGGTTGCTGGCCCGGCCGTCGCCATTGCCCTTAGCCGCCGAGGGGCTGGACTTTGCTGGTCAGGTTGTCCACCGCTTGATCGAGGCTGGCCGCGCGGCTC
>JACOUH010000013.1 GCA_016177925.1 Planctomycetota bacterium
AAAGGACGGGCCTGCACCGCTGCGCGGGAAGCCCCGTGAACGGGGCTGAAGAAGAGACGATCATCGAGATTGCGTTTGTTCCCGCGATCAGGGGTTCGGTGAGCCCCGCAAACGGGGCTTGCCGCGGAGCGGTGCAGGCCCGCCGTTGACGGCGGGTAATCGGGATGACAGCGGGAACCTGGTTCGACGCCGGGGACGCGGGTTCAGGGGATGGACGTTGGTGCTGGTGTCCGCCGTTGACGGCGCGACGATGTTGATCGCGACGCTGGGGGTGCTCTCGATCCCCTCCCCATCCTCCAGCCCCGTTTACGGGGCTTCCCGCGTCCGCGGTGGAGGGCCGTCGTTGACGACGGTCCTGGCGAGGCGGAAACCGTAGACGTAGTTGCGGCTCGCCGGCCGATAGATGAGGCGCTGGGCCGAGCGGACGTTCGTAGCTCGATTGACGAACGAGCCGCCACGCAAAACACGGCTACTTTTACTGTCTGAAATATAGATCATATAACCTCTATAGAGATCCTCATTATCGATAATTACCCGGTCCCCCGTGCCCAGCGGATAGCGATAGCCGGGGTCCGCTACCCAGTTCCAGGCGTTGCCATGCAGGTCGAACAGCCCCAGATCGTTGGGACGCTTCTGACCCACCGGCCAGGCCCGATCCTGGCTGTTCCCCTGAAACCAGGCATAACGCGGCAGCAACTCCACCGAACTGCCGTAAGACCGCGCGGTTCCTGCGCCCGCCCGGCAGGCATACTCCCATTCCGCCTCCGTCGGCAAGCGGTAGCCCGTCCGCCTCAGAAAGTCCGCCGGCAACCGCATCCCGTCCTTGATGTCCTCATGCTTGGGGTAGCACCATTCCTTCTCAGCCAGCCCCTCTTTCTCACTCAGCCAGTTGCAGTATTGTGCGGCCTCTAACCACGTCACGGAGATGATCGGTCCGTCGGCCTCCGGTCTGTAACGTTTCAGGTAGCTGTGCGCCACGTCCGGGCGGTCCTTCAGGAAGCGCTCAAACTCCGCCACCGTCACCGAGCGGCTGGCCAGCGCATAACTGCGCGGAATGCGGCGGCGATGGAGGACATCGATGCCCTCGATCCGGTCCGGATCAGACGGCGGCGAGCCCATGCCAAACTCCACCGGCCCCGGCACCAGCACCAGCGTCTGACCCTGACCGTTGACATACCAGCGTTTGCTTCCCGGCCCGGACGGGACCGGGCTCGCCTTGTTCGCCAGGGCGCGGTCGATCCGCTCCAGTTCCTGCCGCTGCCCCCAGTTCAGCTTCCGGTCGTCCGGCCCTTCCTTGCCGTGTCGCAACAGCCAGTCGATCGCCCCGTGGATTCCCGGATCGAGATGACCGCGATACATCTTCAGCAGCTTCTCCACCAGCGGACCACGCACCGTTTGGGGCAATTGCTCGCCGCTGAACTCGCCCAACGCCAGGATCAACGCCCGCTGCGCCGTCACGTCCTGCTCCACCTCCAGCCGCTGTACCAGCTTTTTCGGATCAAGCCCCAGCAGCCCGCCCCGCCAGAGCAACTGCGACCGCGCCTCCGGATCGGCCCGATGACGGTACAGCGGCCAGGCAGCCTCCGGCGCCTCTAGCTTCAGTAACGTCACCGCGGACGTCGCCTGTCGCCGCGCCAGCTGTTCCTGATCGTCGCGCTTCGGGACCGGCCGATGCCAGACCGACGCCGTCAGACGAATCCCCTCACCCCCTACCCCTCTCCCCCGCTTCGGGGGAGAGGGGAGACAGGAAATCGCCGTGGGGCGATAACCCTGCACCGCCAGCTCCCGGCAGCGTGCCAGGTGAGCGGCGGGATCGAGCCCCTGAACCGTGACGTGTTCCAGCGTGGCGCTGGTCTGCCAGGTGCCGGCATAACGCAGCGTGGGATGCGCCAGCACGGGCTGCCGGCTGCGCCAGGCCAGCGCCGGCCACGGGGAACCCGCCACCCAGGCAACCGCCTCGCCGACCATTTCGCGGAGGGCTATCGTCAGGCTGACATCCAGGGGAATCCTGTCGCTCAGGGCCGCCTGATCCGCGTGCTCCTGCTCGTTGCTGGACCAGGAGGCATTTCCGGCCGGTGCCGGCTTCCGCCAGACGCTGCTGAAGCGCTCGTCCCCATTCGCCAGCGTGAGCGTGTGCAGCGTCGACGGTTGCAGCGCGTCCTTGCGCAGCGGCTGCCACGCTGTCTGGTGGTCGCGGTCGGCGACGCCCACGTACAGGCGCACGTCCTCTTTCGGATCGGTTTGCACCCAGAGGACGGCGTAGCGTTCCCGGCCGTTGTCGAGGTAGCCGGCGACGTCCACGGGGCGCAGCTGCCGTTTCTGTTGTTCCCGGTCGCGCTGGCGGACGGCCTCGGCGGTCAGGTCGTGGACCATTTCCCAGGAGCGACCGTCGCGAACCCAGACGGCAGCAGTCTGCACGCGCCGGCCGGCGGCGTAAGGGCGACAGCGGATCGGCCGATAGCCCGACCTTCGCAATCCCTCCGTCACTGCCTGGACGCGCTCCAGCGGCAGCGCCTGGCACAGCGCCCAGCGCTCCACCAGCAGCCCCTCCGCCTGCTCGACCTCGCGCCGCAGTTCCTCCGCCGGCTCCTGCCACGCGGGGTCGAGCGGGGCATCCTTCCAGGTCTGCGGCAGCCGAGCGATTTCCTGCCGCATCCGCTGGACGGCCTGGTCGCGATAGCGTTGCAGGACGGGAAAGAGAATCGCATATTGCTTCGGATCGGCATCCAGAAGAAGAGTGGCCAGCATGTCTGGCTTGTCCGCGGCGTAGTCGGCCAGCACCGACGTCGCCAGCCGCTGCTCCGCCGGTCGTTCCCGGTCGCGAAACCCCTCTGCCAGGGGCGCCAGCAGGGATTCCTTGACGTCGCGCAGACCGGCGCTCCAGACGGCGGCATGCAGCGGCTCCGCCGCCAGCAGCGACCCCACCACCGCCTTTCCCGCCGATGGCGCCCCCTCCTGGCCCTCTGCCTGCCAGCGCGGATTCTTCGCGTCGAGGCGGGCCAGCGCCACCAGCGCCCGGAAACGCTGCCCCGCCTTGACGTCGCGGCTCGCCTCGGCCCACAGTTCTTTTGCCAGCTCCTTGCCGCCATGCTCTGCCATCTGATTGCGCAACAGCAGCGTTTCCTCCGGCTCGGTGTCCTCCGACAGCAGCCGCTCACGCAGGAAGGCCAACTGCTCCGCGTCCTCGGGCAACAGCGCCAGCGCTGCGCGGGTGCGGTGCTGCTGCCACAGTTTCCGCGCCGCCTCGGTCGCCTCCTGTGGCTCGGCCTGCTGGCGCACCGCGAGCAAGCGCGGCCGGACCTGGTCGCGGTAGGGCTCCAGCCCGCCGAGGATGGTCGGCACCGCCTTGGGCGTCGCATTCAACAGCGCATCGACCTGGGCCAGCGCCCGCTTCTGCTGCTCGTCGAGCTTGCCCTGCTGTTCCTGGAGCGTGCGCGCCTGCTCGCTGGACAACAGCAGCGAGCCGACTCCCAGGCCCACCAGGGCGGTGAAGACCAGCGCGGCCGTACCCGTGACCAGGGCCGGGTGACGTCGTCGCCAGCGGGCCAGCCGTAGCCGCAGCGGCTCCCGGTAGGCGGACACCGGCTCGTCGGCCAGCCAGCGCTCGACGTCGTCGGCCAGGTCCTTGGTGGCGGCGTAGCGGTCCTGGGGCCGCAGCGCCATCGCCTTGAGACAGACCGCTTCCAGGGCCGCCGGCACAAGCCGGTTGACCTGTCGGGGCGGCCGAAAGTCGCCTTGCTGCACCTTCCGCAGCACGGCCCCCACGTCCGCCTCGGCAAAGGGGGCCTGGCCGGTCAGCAAGCAGTAGAGCGTCGCCCCGAGGCTGCAGACGTCGCTGTGGGGACCCAGTTGATCGAGCCGGCCGGCGGCCTGCTCCGGGCTCATGTACGCCGGCGTGCCCAGCGCCTTGCCCGTCTGCGTCAGGGCGGAATCGCCCGAGCGGGCCAGGGCGCCCTCGGTCGCCTCGACGTCGGCCTGGCCCACCACCTTGGCCAGGCCCCAGTCCACGACCAGCGTTTCGCCGTACTTGCCGAGCATGATGTTGCCCGGCTTCAGATCGCGGTGCAGCACGCCCCGGCTGTGGGCGTAGGCAATGGCATTGCACACGTCCACGAAACGCCCCAGCAAGCCACGCAAGCCCAGCGAGCGCGCGGACGCCGACTGACCCGCTTGCTCCGCCTGGTGGAAGACCGCGATGGCGTCCTTGAGGCTATCACCCTTGACGAAGCGCATGGCGTAGAAGGGCCGGCCGTCGGCGTAACTGCCCAGGCCGTAGACCGGCACGATGCCGGGATGCTCCAGCTGGCCGGTGACCTCCGCCTCCAAGAGGAAGCGGGCCCGGCTCTCCGGCTGCGCGGCGTGTTGCTCCTGGATCTGCTTGAGCGCGACCTTCCGGTTCAATTCCTGGTCGCGGGCGACGAACACCTCGCCGAGGCCGCCCTTGGCATGAGGCCGTTCGATGAGGTAGCGCGTCCCCGCGCTGGCCAGCGTCGGGACGATGACGGTCTGCATCCCCTCCTTCTCGGCCGGTGTCTGCCGCGCCGCGGGGACTTGCTGGAGCGAAGCCTGCACGTCGGCGTCGACGATAGCTGCCAGGGCGTCGCGTGCTGGCCCGACCGAACTGAGCACGGCCAGGCTTTTGGCCGGGTCGCCGCCATGCTTGGCAATATGCCGTTCGACCATCGGCGCCAGCAGGGCATAATCGGCCGAGGCCAACGCCCCACGCTCGACAAGGAGATCGCCGAGCGGCCGGTGTTTGGCCAGTACCCAGGCGTTCATCGCCTCGACCAGCTGATCGCGGGAGATGAAGTCCATCTGCAAGGCCAGGATCCCAAAGAGCAGATTGCGGTCGGCGTGGGAATTGGGCATGGGAGGTGACTCCGGGTCTGGCGTCGTGGAGGACAGCTGTGGTCGATTGTGCCCTTGCGGCAAGGAGTCCGCAAGAAGATTCCGGCTGCTCATTCCGGCAGTCAACCCGAAGGGACGCCTCTGCGGAGTGCCGGTCCAGGTGCGATTCACCGAGGCACCGGCCCAGGACGCGGACGACGGACAGGCTGGGAGGTGGAAGAAAAAACGGCCGGGGGGGCTTGTCACCCCTCCGGCCGTCTTCGTTTCTTCCCGTGGGGCAGGCTTCCAGCCTGCCTTTGCCTCGCAGGCTGGAAGCCTGCCCCACGGAGTGTTTACAGCAGCTCCGAGATCGGCTCGCGCTCCTCGAGGATGTACATCGGCCGGCCGCTGCCGTTGGGGAAGGTCATCGCCGGGTCGATGCCCATCGCGCGGTAGAACGTGCTGAGCACGTTCGGCACGGTCACGGGCCGATCCTTGGGGATCTCGCCGCGCGAGTTGGTCGTGCCGATGGCCTGGCCCATCTTCATGCCGCCGCCGGCCACCAGGGCGCTCATGACCGGGCCCCAGTGATCGCGACCCGCCGTGCCGTTGATACGTGGCGTCCGGCCGAACTCGCCCCACATGACCACCAGCACGTCCTTGTCCAGGCCGCGGTCGTACAGGTCCTGAACCAGGTTCGCCACGCCGCGGTCGACCTGCGGCAACTGCTGCTTCAGGATCTGGAAGTTCTGACCGTGCGTGTCCCAGCTGCCGTAGGCCAGCGTGACGCAGCCAACGCCCGCCTCGATCAGCCGCCGCGCCGTCAGGAACACCTCGACGCCCTTGTAGCGGTCCCGCGTCCGCGGCTCCTCGCGCGTCTGGTCGAGGGCCTTGCGGACCGTCCCCGAGGCGACCATGTCGAAGGCACGCGTC
The DNA here is from genome assembly GCA_016177925.1 of Planctomycetota bacterium. Classification (GTDB taxonomy): domain Bacteria; phylum Planctomycetota; class Planctomycetia; order Gemmatales; family Gemmataceae; genus JACOUH01. The sequence continues at coordinate 5,761 of JACOUH010000013.1, forward strand.
GTGAATGAGTCCATGCCCTTCATGGTGCCCGTGGCGTCGATCTCACGGCGAACCTTGTCGAAGGAGCTGAGCAGGTCCTTGCGGTTGTCCTGGCGCTTGGCGTCGACGCCGCCCGGCAGGCGCAGGTTCGCCTCTCCCTCTCCGGACGGGGTGAACGGCCGGTGGGCCACGCCGAGGTAGCCCGGCTCGGTGCCGCGCGACATGCCGTACAGGCTGACGAACGGCGGGACATCGGCGCTGCTGCCGCGCACCTTCGACACGACGGCGCCGAACGACGGCCGATGGGCGGTCACGTTCTGGGCCTCGGGAAAGCCCGTCATGACCAGCGAGTCAGAGTGCTCGTCGACGGAGACGATCGAGCGGACGGTGGCGAGCTTGTCGAACATGCGCGCCTGCACCGGCATGTGCTCGCAGATCTGGATGCCGGGGACGTTGGTGGCGATCGGCTTGAACTCGCCGCGGAACTCCTTGGCCGCGTCGGGCTTCATGTCGTACATGTCCATGTGCGACGGGCCGCCCGGCAGGTAGATCATGATGGCGGCCTTGTGCGATGGGACCGTCGAGCCAGCCCCTGCCCTCGCTCGCAGCAGGTCGGCCAGCGTTAGACTGGCCCCGAACGCGCCGATCCGCAGGAAATTGCGACGCGTGAGGCCGTCGCAAAACCGCTGCTTTCCCCCCCACAGTGTCAGCATAGGTTACCCCCCTTCACTGAGACACCGAACCACCGGGCGATCTGAAGTAATCGTAATCCTCCGCACCCCCCGAAATCAACTGAAAATCCCCTTGCTAGCGTGCAAATGTTCAGCAAGAGGGGGATCATCTGTCCATGTAAAGAAAACCGTCAGGGGTCTGTTTGTGCCGGATGAGGTCGTATAATCTCCGTGATCTGGGCCGGTCGCACCATCGGTTAGCCGCGACGCGCCAGCGGAGCGCTCCGCTGGCGCGTCGCGGCTAACCAAGAATTTCTCTCTCCCTTCTCCGAAAGGCGACACCGATGACCAAGCCGACGCAGCGGGAAGCGTGGAAGGCCCTCGAGGCCCACCACAAGGAGATCGCCAATGTCCACATGCGCGACCTGTTCAAGCAGGACGCCCAGCGCTTCGACAAGTTCTCGCTCCGCTTCAACGACCTCCTCCTCGACTTCTCCAAGAACCGCATCACCGACAAGACGCTTTCTCTGCTGTTCGACCTGGCCCGCGAGTCCGACCTCAAGGGCTGGACCGAGAAGATGTTCACCGGCCAGAAGATCAACACCACCGAGGACCGCGCCGTCCTGCACGTCGCCCTGCGCAACCGCTCCAACCGCCCCATCCTCGTCGACGGCCGTGACGTCATGCCGGAGGTCAACGCCGTCCTCGCCCACATGCGGCAGTTCTCCGAGGCGATCCGCAGCGGGTCGTGGAAGGGATACACCGGCAAGGCCATCACCGACGTCGTCAACATCGGCATCGGCGGCTCCGACCTCGGTCCCGTCATGGCCACCGAGGCGCTCCGGCCCTACGGCAAGCCGGGGCTGCGCGTCCACTTCGTCTCCAACGTCGACGGCACGCACATGGTCGAGACGCTCAAGAAGTGCAGCCCCGAAACGACCGTGTTCATCGTCGCCTCCAAGACCTTCACCACCCAGGAGACGCTCACCAACGCCCACACTGCCAAGGACTGGTTCCTCAAGACTGCCAAGGACGTCAGTCACGTCGCCAAGCACTTCGTCGCCCTGTCGACCAACGAGGTGGAGGTTACGAAGTTCGGCATCGACAAAGCCAACATGTTCGCTTTCTGGGACTGGGTCGGTGGACGCTACTCGCTGTGGTCGGCGATCGGCCTGTCGATCGCGGTCTTCATCGGCATGGACAACTTCGAGGAGATGCTCGCCGGCGGCCACGCGATGGACGAGCACTTCCGCACCACGCCGGTCGAGAAGAACCTGCCTGCCGTGCTGGGGCTGGTCGGCATCTGGTACAACAACTTCTTCGGCGCCCAGACAGTCGCCATCCTTCCCTACGACCAGTACATGCACCGCTTCCCGGCGTACTTCCAGCAGGGCGACATGGAATCCGACGGCAAGAGCGTCACGCGCGACGGCACGCCGTGCGAGTGGTCGACCGGGCCGATCATCTGGGGCGAGCCGGGGACCAACGGCCAGCACGCCTTCTACCAGCTCATTCACCAGGGCACGAAGATCGTGCCGTGCGACTTCCTCGCCCCGATCGAGACGCACAACCCGGTCGGCGAGCACCATCCGATCCTGCTGTCGAACTTCTTCGCGCAGACCGAGGCCCTGATGAAGGGCAAGACCGCCGACGAGGTGCGGGCGGAGCTGAAGGGCTCGAAGCTGCCGGCGGAGGCGCTGGACAAGCTGGTGCCGCAGAAGTGCTTCGCCGGCAACAAGCCGAGCAACTCGATCCTGTTCAAGAAGCTGACGCCGCGGACACTCGGCTCGCTGATCGCGCTGTACGAGCACAAGATCTTCACGCAAGGCGTGATCTGGAACATCAACTCGTTCGACCAGTGGGGCGTCGAGTTGGGTAAGCAGCTGGCCAAGGCAATCCTGCCGGAGCTGAAGGGACCGGGCAAGGTGACCAGCCACGACGCCTCGACGAACGGGCTCATCAACTACTACAAGGAGAACCGCTGACCGACGGCGGACAAGGGGAGGGCGAGGCTCCCGCCGAGCCGGGCGCCGGAGGCTCGGCGGGAGCCTCGCCCTCCCCAAGCATCACTGCCCCGCGCTCGGGCCGATCACCTCGTCGACACGGCGGCGCTGACAGGCGTCCCGATAAGAGGCCTCGAGGTCGACCGGCACGCATAACTCTGCCTCGAGCGAGAGCGGCACTAAGGCCCCGGGCGGTCGCGCTCACGGAAAGAAGCTCGCCAGGTGCCGTTGTCCTTGCAGATCAATAGTCGATGCTACTCTTCTTGGCCTGCTTGCGGAGGATCTCCAGGACCTGGTTGTCGAAGGCGCTCTTGCCATCCTTGCCTTTCTTCTTCAGTTCGGCCTGGATGTAGTCCGTCCGCTTCTTGTCTAACTCGACGGCCTTCTTGCGCAGCTCGGTCCGCTTCTTGTCGAGCTTCTCGAGATATGCCTTCTGCTCCTTCAGGCTGAGCTTCTTCAGCTCATCAGGCAGCTCGTCCTTCTTCAGTTTCTCCAATTCGACCTCCTTCGCCTTGACGGCGTCGAGCAGGTCGTAGGTGGCGACGCGACCGTCCTTGCCGCCAAAGCCGGCGCGGTCGGCCTTGGCGGACGCCGGTAGCTCCGTCGCGGCGGTCACTTTCTCCTTGCTCTCCATCTGCTTGCGGCGATTGCCGAAGACGAGCGTCGTCTTCGTCAGGTCGTCGTTGAGGACTCCCAGTTCCTTGTCGAAGGGGGTCGAGATGGCGACGACGCCGCCGCTCTGCTCGATCTGGACGTAGGAGCCCTCGGCCTTGGCGCAGATGTCCCGCCAGAACTTGGCGCACTCGGGATCGCCGCCGCACTGCACGGTGTTGATGATGATCCCCTTCTCGCACGCCTTCTTGCACGTTTCCGGATACTTGACATCGTCGGTGTAGTCCATGTGCGGCGGGGCGTCGCCGACCAGGAAGATGATGCGCAGCGTCTTCTTGTCCGCCGACCACTTGATCTTGTGGACCGCATCGAACAGCGCCAGGTTGACGTGCTCGGGGGTGTCGCCCCCGCCCTGCGCCTGGAACGTCTTCAAGTTGGCATGGACGGCGTCGAGGTCGTCCGACAGGTCGTAGACCTTGGTAATGTAGGCGTCGCCCTTGTCGCGGAAGGCGACCAGGCCGATCTTCAGTTCTGGCGTGGGCTTGCCGGAGGCGATTTGGTTGCTGATCGACCAGATCTTCTGCTTGGCGGCGTCGATCAGTCCGCCCATGCTGCCTGTCGTGTCCAGGCAGAACACCACTTCCACCTGTGGCTTCTTCGCCGGTTTCTTCTCGTCCTTCTTGTCGGCGGCCTTTGCCGGGAGCCCGAGGCAGAGTCCCGCGACCGCCAGCAAGGCGGCGGTCCCGCGCAGCATCGAACGCATCATGGGAAGTCCCTTTGAGAAACGGACCGGGGAATGTCGCTCACCGATTTCCTAGACGAGACAAGGACGTCCGGAGATTGCCGGAACCGTCGCCCACCGCCGCGTTCGCCAGAAGGCGGGTTCGCGTTGCCCGCCTTCTGGCGAATGCGGCGACAGGAGGGGCAGCGGCGCAAGAGCGTGTCAACCCTGGCGCTTGAAGCGGATGGCGTTGCGGAGCGTACGGGCGGCCTCGTCCTTGGGAGACCGTTGCAGCGTCCGGTCCAGTTCACGCAGGGCGTCGTGATCGCGGCCGAGGAAGGTGTAATGATAGCCCAGGAGCAAGTGCAGGGCGGAGTTGTCGGGCTTCTTGCGCGAGGCCTGTTCCAGGTCGCGGAGGCGGTCGGTGTAGTCGCCCGGGTCGCGGTAGAAGGGGTCGCGGTTGGCGATCACGCTCTGCCACTTCTCCTGGGGCAGCAGGGGCAGGGCACGCCGAACGGCGTCGGCAGCCTCGGCGTAGTCGCCAGCCTGGAACAGCGCCAGCGCCAGCTGAGCACGCAGGTTACCGTCCTTCGGTTCGCGCTCGACGGCGCGACGCCAGTCGCGTGCTGCTTCGTCGTAGTCACGGCGGAAGAATTCGGTGCGGCCGCGGCCGTACCAGTCGACCTCCGGCTGGCGAGCATCTTCCGAGCCGAGGAAGAGTCTCGGCACGGGATACAGTCCTGCCGGCGTCAGCGGCGTCATCGGTCGCAAGCCCGGCGACGGATAGAGAGGATAATACGGGTTGTAGTAGGCGGAGAATCCGGGGCGGAGCGGGATCAGGCTATTGTGGTAGTACCAGGGCGAGGTGCTGCTCCGAGGCGGCACGGGGCGCCCCGCCTGGGCGTTCGTCACGCGCGGCGAGGCGGCCAGGGCCAGCAGCAGACCGATCGTGAACACTCGGCCGGACATGGTCGTTCTTCCCAAACCGACCGGCCCGGTGCCTGCTTAGCCCGACGCGCCAGCGAGAAAGGCAGGTTGCCTCGCTGGCGCGTCGGGCTAAGTAGGCGCCGGGCCGGTTGAGGGTCTGTTTCTTCTTTAGGACTCCTTCGGCAGCTTGGCGGCCATCAGGTCGCGGAGCTTCTTGGCGACCTCGTCCTTGGGGGCGACCTTCAAGACCTTGTCCAGTTCCTCGACCGCTTCCTTGGGATAGCCGAGGGAGCCGTACTCGTAGCCCAGCAGGAAGCGCACGGCGGGATCGTTGGGCTTCTCCTTGCGGCGCTTCTCCAGGTCGCGCAGGCTGTCGACGAAGGGCTGCGTATTGCCGTAGAGCCTGGTGTAGTTGCCGAGAACGGTACCCCATTGGTCGGTCGGCAGCATCGCCAGGCCGTGCTGGACGGCGCCGGCCGACTCGGCGTAGTTGCCGGTCTGGAACAGGGCCTGGGCCACGAGCAGTACGAGCCCGCCGTTGCGCGGGTCATCGACGAGCGCGTGCCTCCAGTTGCGCAGGGCGAGATCATAGCGGCCGTCCTTGAAGTCCTGCTCGCCCTGCTGGGCGAAGTTGACCGCTCGCTCGGTGCTGTCCGCCGACGGCATCGGTGGAGCGGTTTCGCCGGGCGGCGGCGGACCGTAACTGCCGTAGGCGTAGTCGGGGGCATAGTCGAAGGCCGGGGTCACGTAGGCGCCGCCATTGTAGGCGAAGCGCGGATAGCCATACGTCGGCAGCCAGCCGCCGTAGAGGCCGAATGGCGAGCCGAAGCCGAAGAAGAACAGCGTCCGGCTGCGGCCCGAGTGGGTGTGCAGACTACGGACGAACGCACTGTTCGGCAGCGCCGTGCCGGAAACCGTGACGATCCGTCCGCCGCCGGTGACGAACCCCGACGAGATCACCCGCGGTCCGGAAGAGTGGAAGCTCCCGCCCGAGAACTGGACCGGGCGCCCGCCCGATCCATGAAAGCCCCCGCTGTGAGAGCCGCCGCCATGTCCGCCGCCGTGATGTCCGCCACCGTGATGCCCGCCGCCGTGACCGCCACCATGCCCGCCGCCGTGATGCCCGCCGCCGGGACCGGCCGAGGCGGGAGTAATCGGTAACACCAAGGCGGCACCCAGCAGCATCCCCACCGATGATTTGATCATGATGATGTCTCCCGTGTTCTCCTCCCCTGCTTCTCTATTGTACGCAGCCGCGGGCCGTACGGGTTGGCCGGCGCTTGGAATCCGCCCCGCTTCTGCGCTTTGCAACACATTCGCCAGAAGGCCACTCAATGCGTTGCAATCGTAGCAAATGCGTTGCGCCCGGACTAAGGGCGAGATCGCGGGCTTATCCGCCCTACGACTTGCTCTCTGCGGCTGTCAATTCTTCAGAATCAACCCACATTCCCTCCCCGACCTCCTTTTTTCTCTGCCAGTCCGCTTCCATTTCGGGAGTCAATTCCTGACCGAGAGGATACTCAGGGGCTTCGGGATGTTCGCTCACCGGACTGGCACTTCCTGCCTCGTGCCGCACCGGGGACAGAGAAATGGCAGGTGGTGTATGAGACAAAGGGGTCCACCTCATGCCGCGCAGAGAAAGGATCTCTTTACCGACGAATAAGCCGTCCGTACCGCTGGGGCGACGAGTGATTGCCGCAGAGTGAAGAGAGGCCGCGCGTCTGGGCTTGACAGCAGCCCGGTGAGGCAAGAGACTATCAACGCATCGCCAAGGAGACGCACGGAAGTCGGGCGGCTGGCCGACAAGGATGCCATCCGCTTCTTCGGGAGGAAAGGAATCGGCATGGCGAATCGGTCCCACTCCAACGCCGGCCACATTGGAATGAACTGGCTGGCGAAGAACGGCAAGCCGCACTCGTCGGAGGAATGCCTTTCGCCCACGCCCCCGGAACGCACCTTCCATAGCGTCCTTTCTACAGACTGCTGTGATCTTCTAAGGCAGTTGCCCGACGAATCCGTGCAACTCATTGTGTGCGACCCGCCGTACAACATCAACATGGCGTCGTGGGATTCGCACAAGAAGTACGGCGATTGGGCTGCTACTTGGCTTGCCGAGTCGGAGCGCGTCCTGTCCGCCTCGGGAAGCATCGCCATCTTCGGCGGCTTGCAGTACCAAGACGAAGCTGGTTCCGGCGACTTGCTGGAACTGGTTTGCCACCTTCGCAAGCATAGTTCCATGCGGCTCGTCAACCTCATCGTGTGGCACTACGCCAACGGGATGAGCGCCCACCGCTTTTTCGCCAACCGCCACGAGGAGATCGTCTGGTTCGCCAAGTCGAAACAATACTGGTTCGATCTGGATGCCGTCCGTGAACCGTTTGACGAGGCAACGAAGGCAGCGTACCTGAAGGACAAGCGCTTGCGTCCCGCCAGCGTTGAGAAGGGCAAAAACCCGACGAACGTCTGGCGGATTAGCCGCCTCAGCGCCAACTCGTTGGAGCGCGTCGGACACCCCACGCAGAAGCCGGCAGCCCTCGTTCGCCGCCTCGTCCGGGCGTTGTCCTACCCCGGCTCGCTTGTTCTGGACTTCTTTGCCGGTAGCTGTATCACTACCCGAGTAGCCATCGAAGAGGGCCGCCACAGCATCAGCGGCGACGTTGACGGCAAGATTTTCAAGTACCTGGACAAGCAGTTGGCGCTCACGACGGACGTGGCTGATCTGTTCAACAGCGCCGAGATAATCCGGGGCACCCTGTCTCACAAGTGTTTCAGGTAGGTAGTCACACCAGGGTTACGGTCGTTTGCGTCTGCCGGATGATTCCGCAGGCATCGAGGACGTTAAGCAGGAAGGGACAACGGTGCCTAGCACCTTCTTGCGTTGCAGGCGGGATTCCGTGTTTCTGAGAAAAGCGCACGACCTCCGGCTGCTGAAAGAACTTCGCGTAAACGGTGTTCTTGCTGACCGCAGCTCGGGGCTGCCGACGTAGGAAGAGCCTCATCTGCCGGACGGCTGGCATGGACAGTAAAAGTCTTCGGACGACCTCTCCTGCGGTCGGGTTCCTGCCAATCAGCATGCGTATCGCCCCGTTGTAGAACTCGGGCTGCTCCGGCATTCGGGAACTTGGAATCCCGTCGCGGCCGACCGGCTGGGAAAGGTCAAGGCGGTCAAGTAGTGGCCTGAGCGCTTGATAGAGTTCCCGACCGGCGAGGGTGAGCGCCGGCGCGTACGCTTGACCAGAGGGAGCCGTTCGGCAGTCGGTGATGATGCCGAACTCCATCGACGCTTGCAGTTTGTATTTCACTTGTCGGCGGTAATGGGCAACGCGGCCTGTTCCCAGACCGCCCTGCATACGGACGTACCGATCATCCAACGGCCCTCCCGTCCTATCCCCACCCTCGCCGAGTATTTTCAACACCGACAGGATATGGCCCAGGTGAGTGCCCTGGGGGTAATGGTAGCCAGCTTCCGTGAACGTCAGGTGCCGCCTCGCTTGCGGCCTGTAAAGCATCTGCGCCCGCTGACGATAGGGCGTGAACGGGCTGCGGACGCGAAGGTGATTGCCGCCGAAATGGTCTGGGAGCGTGGGTTGTGGCGGGCGCCCGCGGGGCTGTCCGCCTTCCGCCGGTTCGGCCGGCTTCCTCAGCAAGGGTAAGTAACTGGGCTTTTGCAAAGTAAAGACTCTCTGGCCTCGATGGGTCCTTTTTGTACATTGTCGGAGGGTTTCCTTCGCCTCGGTCGTTTGTGGAGGTTCCGGCCATGGCCGGCATCGTTGCCTTCCCCGAAGTCGTCCAGCA
>JACOUH010000177.1 GCA_016177925.1 Planctomycetota bacterium
TTGCTCAGTCTGGTAGGGCAGGGCGGCGGGCGAACCGGCGCCACAGGAAGTACACGGGGATACCGCTCAGGACGATGATCAGCCCCGGCCATGTGTACTTCGGCCGGACCACCAGCAGGTTCAGCATGATGCTGGCGCACAAGAGCACGTACAGCGCCGGCACGATGGGATAGCCAAACGCCTTGTAGGGCCGCTCGGCGTCGGGCCGCTTGAAGCGGAGCACGAATAGGCCAGCCACCGTCAGGGCGTAGAACATCAGCGTCGCGAAGATGATGTAGTCGAGCAGATCGCTGTAGGTGCCGGAGAAGATCAACAGCACCGACCAGACCGCCTGCATCACCAGGCCCACCGCCGGCACGCCGCGCCGATTCAGGGTTCCGGCGGCGCGGAAAAACAGGCCGTCGCGCGCCATGGCGTAGTAGAGCCGCGCTCCCATCAGCATCAGGCCGTTGACGCAGCCGAACGTCGACACGATCACCGTCAGGGCGATGAAGGTGACCCCCAGCCCCGGCGATTTGGCTTCCAGCACCTCCGTACCGACACGATCGTCCTTGGCATAGGCGATGCCGCGCTCAAACGGGGTCTTCCCCTCGAGAAAGTGCTTTTTCTCCCTCTGAACCTGTTTGACCGCCTTCAAGTTTCCGGCGCCTTCGGCTATTGCCGCCCTGCGGTCGAGTGCGCGCATCTTGGCGTTGACCACGAACGAGCCGCGCACCGGCAGGGCCGACAGGTAAGCGACATTCGCTAACAGGTAGAGCGTGATGACGAGCCCGGTGCCGAACAGCAGGCTGAGCGGCAGGTTGCGGTGCGGGTTCTTCGTTTCGCCAGCGGTGAAGGTGACGTAGTTCCACGCATCGGCAGAGAACAGCGCGCCGACCATCGCCCCCGCCGCCACCATCAACACCACCAGCACATCGGGTCCGCCGATCAGCCCTTTGACCTCGTCGAAGCGGGAGGTGTCCGCCGTCCCCTCCCAGGCGTTCTCCAGGTTCTTCCGGACGGCCTCCGGGTCGCGCGCGATGGTCAGGCCAAGGATGATCAACGCCAGCAGGGCGAGCGTCTTGGCGACGGTGAAGAGGTTCTGCACCCACTTGCCCTCGCGCAGGCCGCGGCAGTTGATCGCCGTCAGCACTGCGACGATGACAACCGCCACGAGCTGCCCGCCGGTGACGGTAAATTCGGTGCGTTTGAAGATGCTCAAAGGCTTTTGCAACCACGGTAGCGACAGCGTCAGGTTGATGTTGAGGTCGCTGACGCGGAAGAGAACGGCCTCGTCCCCGGTGCCGAGGCACGGCACGAGTACACCGAGGAACTTGGCGAAGGCGACCGAGACGGCGGCGATGAAGCCCGTCTGGATGACAAGGAACAGCGCCCAGCCATAGAGGAAGCCCCACAGCGGACTGTACGCCTCGCGCAGGTAGACGTACTGCCCGCCAGCGTGCGGCATCATGCCGGCCAACTCGGCGTAGCTGAGGGCGCCCATGATGGTCATGACGCCGGTCACCACCCACAGGTATAGCAGCCAGCCCGACGAGCCGACGTCGCGCGCGATGTCGGCGGAGACGATAAAGATGCCCGAGCCGACCATGGTGCCGGCGACGAGCATGGTGCAGTCGAACAGGCCGAGCCGGCGCTGGAAGCCGTGCGCGTCGGGTTCGCCAAACGGGGCGGTGCTCATGGCTCCTTGGGGCCTCCCCGCAGCATGCCGGCGGGGCTAACGCCGTGCGTCGTGATCTCGCCGCGCAGCTCCTTGCCGAGCAGGCTATGGTGCCGCCCATAGAAGAAGTAAATGCACAGTCCTAGCGCCAGCCAGCCGAACAGTCGATACCAGTTCGCGGCCGGCAGCGACAGCATTAGCAACAGACAGAACGCGATACCCAGGATCGGGACCACCGGCACGAACGGGCAGCGGAACGGCCGCTCGGCCTCGGGGTTGGTGCGGCGCATGATCAGCACGGCGCCGCAGACGACCACGAAAGCGAACAGCGTGCCGATGTTCGTCAGGTGCAACAGGGCGTCGATAGGCAGGAAGGCAGTCAGGGTAGCAACGAAGACACCAATCAGGATGGTGCTGATCCAAGGGGTCCTGAAGGTGGGGTGGACACTGGCGAAGGCGCCCCGCGGCACCAGCCCGTCGCGGGCCATTGCCAGGAAGACACGCGGGGCACTGAGCATCATGACCAGCAGCACCGACGTGATGCCGGCAACTCCGGCCACCGCGATGATGAACTCAGCTTGTTTCAGCCCCGCTTGATTGAAGGCATCTGACACCCCAGCGTCCTTACTCAGATCCTTGAAGGGCACCATGCCGGTCAGTACCGCTACCACGCCGATGTACAGGACGGTACAGATCAGCAGGGAGGCCATGATGCCGATCGGCACGTCGCGTTGGGGATTCTTCGCCTCCTCGGCGTGCGTGGACACCGAGTCGAAGCCGATGTAGGCGAAGAAGATGATGGCCGCCCCCGCCAGCACCCCGACGGGCTCGCCCCCCTGGTTGGACTCTCCCAGGACGGGGATGCCGAAGAAGCTGACGCCGGTCCAGCCGTAGGGAGCGAAGTCGCGCGACCAGTTCTCGGGGTTGATGAAGAACGCCCCGACGACGATGACGAATAGCACTGCCGCCACCTTGATAGCCACCATCAAGGCGTTGAACCCGGCACTCTCGCTGATCCCCTTGACGAGGATGATCGTGACCACGGCCACGACCAGGACGGCTAGCAAGTTAATGACGGCCCGCTGCGGGTTCTGGATCTTGGCCTCCGTGGTCGTGTCTCCAACCTCGCCCACAACAACAGTCGTTTTCTCTTTTTTTTCCTTCTCTTTGATGGTGAAGACCCAGAAGATACCGTTGGCGGATCGGGACTGCCCGTCGGCCCACGTTGCCTTGTCTTCTTTGGTTTCCATCACCTTCTGGGTCACTGAGAATGGCTTGGCCTTCTCTTTCTCGTCCGCATCCTCCCCCGCGAGCACTGTTGGGCTCACCTCGGCCCGTGCGTACTCGGCGACGACGTTCGGCAGGATGTGGCCGTGGTCGTACTTGTACGGCGCCCCCGACAGGGCGACTGGCAGGACGAGGGTCAGCTTGCCGAGCACGCTCTGGAAGTAGCTCGACCAGCCGTTGGCGACCGTGGCGGCGCCGACGGCGTACTCCAGGACCAGGTCCCAGCCGATGATCCAGGCGAACAGCTCGCCCATCGTCGTGTAGGCGTAAGTGTAGGCGCTGCCGGCCACCGGCGCCATCGAGGCGAACTCCGCGTAGCACAGGGCGGCAAAGATGCAGGTGATGCCGGCGACGGCGTAGGACACCATCAGGGCCGGGCCGGCGACGTCCTTGGCCGCGGCGCCGGTGGCGACGAAGATGCCGGCGCCGATGACGGCGCCGATGCCCAGGGCGGTGAGTGTCACCGGCCCCAGGACACGGCGCAGCCGGTGCTCGCCGGCCATCTCTTCCAGCAGCACTTTGAGCGACTTCTTCGCGAATAGTTGGTCCCGCAGTGCCATGAATGGTCCATCCTCTATTTGCTCTCTACAATCAGCGTCACCGGCCCCGCATTAATCAACTCGACGTCCATCATTGCGCCGAAGCGCCCCGTTGCCACCGGCACGCCGAGGGCTCGGATCGCATCGACGAACCCCTCGTACAGCGGAATGGCGATCTCCGGCGGCGCCGCCGTGAGGAAGCTCGGCCGCTTGCCCTTGCTGCAGTCGCCGTACAGCGTGAATTGACTGACCACGAGCACCCCGCCGCGGACATCGACCACACTGCGGTTCATCTTCCCCTCGTCATCGGCGAAGATGCGCAGCCCGACCGTCTTCTCTGCCAGCCAGCGGGCGTCGTCGATGGTATCGTCGTGCGTTACCCCCAGCAAGACGAGCAACCCCTGGCCGATCTCGCCGGCGACCTCGTCGCCGACCGTGACGCGAGCCCGACGGACGCGCTGCACCACCACGCGCATGCTGGCTCCTGCTGGACACGGAGCGGATTCCGGCGGAATCCGCCTACCAGGGCGACGCGCCGCGAACAGTTGGGCATGATTGTAGTCGAGACGACCTGCCGAGTGGCTCGCGAATCTGGAAAAATTGTTCCCCGCGCCGCGAGGCCGCCCTTGACGGCGTCCGATAATTCCACCAAGCTACGGCGAGCAAGGGACGTCCGTCCCAACTCGACAGGAGCGCCGGAAAGGAGGAAGTCGATGTCGCTGGAAGACTTTTCGCCTCATCAGCAGCGGATCATCAAGCGCTACTACAATAACCAGGACGCCATCCAGTGCCAGCGCCTCGCTGAGCTGGTCAGCGAACTGTACCTCAGCGAGGGCAAGAAACGGGAGGGCGTCTGGAAGCGCGTCATCAGCGCCATGCAGAAGCTCGCCATCCCGCAGTCGCGCATCGACCACCTGCACAAGCAGGACAACCCGGCCCTCGTCGCCCAGGTGGTGCAGGAACTGGAAGGGAAGAAGTGACGGCCGTCAGGGCTTGGGAAGGCGGCCGCTCGCTTGCAGGTAGTTGCGCACCCCGTCGACGATATCGACCGGCGCAAGGCTGGTCAGCAGGTTCTGGAAGTCGTCGACAATGTCCTGGGCTGCCTGAACCGCTCCCACTGCCGTGAGTTGGTCGATCGTTGCTCTCAGCTTGTAGTCCGCCTTTCCCCGCATGAGACGCAGGTCATTGACCGCGTTGGCAACGGGCAGAACCGCCGGGTAGCCACAATTATTTAGCGCGTGGTAGAGGAGCATGTGCGCCTGCCCTCCGCTGCCCAGATCAAGACCATTGCGAGAGAAAGAAGTCCAGGAAATGGTGAAAGACCGCGTAGTAGGCGCGACTGATGGCCGAGCGCCAGTCGCCTTCTGTTGTCCCCTGGGATAGCCGTTCCGCGGTATCTTGGAACTCGCTCGCCTGCATGGTCACTCCCGAGCGTATTGAAACCAGTGGCTAATCATCTCGCGCGTTGCTGCCGGCACCAGTTCCGCCTGGCGCTGGTAGAGCCGTTTCTGTTGCACCCGGAGCTGGTCCAACGGATAATCTTTCGGCAGGGTTTCCTCGAGTTCGACGTACTGGACGCCCGGTTGGTCCCAGTCGTTTTCGAGTCGAGCGTGCAGCCGCACGAGGTCGGGGAAGCACTCACGCGCCAGGTCACAGATCGTGCGGAACGCTTCCTCTGCCTGGTGCTTGCGCAGGAACTCGGCTGCTTCGGGCGTGATCGTCAGCGGCACCGATGCCTTGGTCTGCTCGGACATCGTCTCGTCTCCTCTCGTGTCAACCCGCCCTCATCGTCTCAAATCCGCTCGACGGCGTCCATACAGCCAGTAGACCGCCGCGCCCAGGGCGATGAAGCCGACGCCGGTCAGTGCTTCCTGTTGCTCTCGAAAGAACATGTTCACCAGGATCATGCCCGGCAGGATCACGTACAGCGCCGGCACCACCGGGTAGCCCCAGCAGCGATACGGACGGGGCGCGTCGGGCATCGTCCGCCGGAAGATGAAGATCGACAGGACTGCCATCGTCTCGAAGATCACCGCGCCAAACATGGCGAAGTCGGTCAGGATGTTGAAGTGGTCCTTGCCCGCCGCCAAGACATCCAGTTCCGTGAGCGCCGCCACGCCCAGCACCAGGAGACACGCCCATACCGCCAGCACGAGGATGGCCAGGGCGGGCGTCCGGTAGCGTGGGTGGATCGCCCCCAGCGCCCGCGGCGCCATCCCATCCTCGCCCATTGCGTACAGCAGCCGAGGTGTGACCAGCAGGACGCCGTTGAGTGCCCCAAACACAGAGCACATCACCGCCGCCGCCGCCAGCGCCACGCCGAACGGGCCCAGCACTTCCCGGCAGAAACCGATCGCCACCGTATCGTCGTGGGGCCTCCCTTCCGCCTCCGCGGCTTGCTGCAAGGCCGCGTCCTCCTTCATCCCCTTCATCTCGTCCTGGGTCAGGACCAGCGAGTAGGCGAGGTTGGCACCCAGGTAGAGCGCCACGACAATGGCCGTCCCGGTCAGCAGTGATCGCGGAATGTTGCGCTGCGGTTCCTTGACCTCCTCGGCGACCGGGGCAAGGTTCTGCCAGCCGTGGTACGCCCACTGTGCCGCCAGCAGCGCCGAGGCAAAGCCCCCGAGCAGGTTGAACGTGAGCTGCTCCCGATCGGGCCAGGACGGTTCGAGCCGGGCTGGGTTCGCCGCCCGCGTCCCACTGCCCGACACCCACAGGAACGCCAGGAACGGCAGGGCGATAATGAACAGCAGGGAGCCTACCTTGACCAGGGTGATGACCAGCTGCAGCCCCCCGCTCCACTTCACGCCGCGGATGTTCACCGCCGCCAGGAGCAGGATGACGACCACGGTCAGAATCCGCTGCTGCCAGTAGCCGAGCTGCTCGCCCAGGCCCGGGGCTGAGAGCAGAAGCAACCGGCGGAACTGGAGGGTGAACAGCGTTGCCAGGGCGGCGATGGAGCCACTCTTGATGATGAAGAACTCGACCCATCCCCACAAAAAGCCAGCCATGCGGCCGTAGCCCTCGCGCAGGAAGACGAAGTTGCCGCCGGCACGCGGCAGCAGCGCGGCCACCTCTGCGTAGGCCAGCGCTCCCAGCATCACCAGCACGCCGCCGCCGACCCAGACCAGGGCCGCCAGACCGAAGTAGGGCACGTTGAAGGCCACCGTCTGTGGCTTCTTGAAGATGCCCGAGCCGATGACGGTGCCGATCACAATCGCCGTGGCCATCAGCGGGCCCAGCGCCCGGATCAGTCCACCGCCCGACGAGGAAGAGGATGTTGTGCTCATGGTCGATCAGTCTAACCGGCCGTCCGCCCAAAGAAAATCACCTGCAATGCGAAAGACGTGTCGTTCCGGGTGAACAGAAGGGGGGCAAGCTGACGATACAAGGGGTTGTAGGTCGTGGGGCAGGCTTCCAGCCTGCCTCTTCGGCATGGCAGGCTTCCAGCCTGCCTCTTCGGCATGGCAGGCTTCCAGCCTGCCTCTTCGGCATGGCAGGCTTCCAGCCTGCCTCTTCGGCATGGCAGGCTTCCAGCCTGCCTCTTCGGCAAGGCAGGCTAGAAGCCTGCCCCACGCCAGGCGCCTGGTTGAGCAGAGGCCCTCGAACGATGAGCGCACCAGAAGCCGAAGGACGCCACCCCCTCTGGCGCGACGTGCCCGATCGCCTCTGGGACGACTGGCGCTGGCAGTCCCAGAATGCCATCCGCTCCGTCCGCCAGCTGCGCAACCTCCTCACCTTCACGCCTGAAGAGCTGGAAGCGATCGGCTCCCTCGAGGCCGACTACAAACTCGCCATTCCGCCTTACTATTTCTCGCTTATCGACACGGACGACCCCGGCGATCCGATCCGGTTGCAGTCGGTGCCGTCGCCGCGCGAGCGCGAGAACCCGTCGGGCTACGAGTTGGAGGACCCACTCGAGGAGGATCGTGACGCCCCCGTGCCGGGACTGACGCACCGCTACCCCGACCGTGCCCTGCTGGTCATCACGCACGTCTGCACCATGTATTGCCGCTACTGCACGCGCAAGCGGGCGACGATGGTGCGCGGCGGCTGGGATGCGATCAGCCGCGATGATGCGCGCATGATCGAGTACGTGCGCGACCACCCCGAGATCCGCGATGTCATTGTCTCCGGAGGCGATCCGCTGACTCTGCCGATCGCTCGACTCCGCTTCTTCCTCGACAACCTCGCCGCCCTGCCGCACGTTGACGTCATCCGCATCGGCACGCGTGTCCCGGTGACGCTGCCGCAGCGATTGTATGACCCGGAGTTGATCGAGTTGCTGGCTGCGGCGGAGAAGGTCTGGATTCAGACGCACTTCAACCACGCCCGGGAGATCACGCCAGAGGTGGCACGCGTCTGCCGGAGTCTCCTCCACGCCGGCATGCCGATCAACAACCACACCGTCCTGCTCAAGGGCGTCAATGACTCGCTGGAGACGATGCTCGCCCTGATGCGGGCCCTGCTGCGGATCAAGGTGCGGCCCTACTACCTCTTCCACTGCGACCCGGTCATCGGGGCGGGGCACTTCCGCACCTCGGTGTGGAAGGGACTGGAAATCATGGAGGGCCTGCGCGGGCATCTGTCCGGGCTGGGCGTGCCGACGTATGTCGTCGACGCCCCGCACGGCGGCGGCAAGATTCCACTGATGCCGAACTACCTTGTGTCGATGTCCGACGACGCGGTTGTTCTGCGCAACTACGAGGGACTGCTGGTCCGCTACCAGGCCGAGGACAAGCCGGCGACCGGAGCGCCGCTCGCCGCCCCCACGCAGGGCGTCAGTTCGCTCCTCCAGGGAAGGCAGACGGCCCTGATCCCGCAGGGCAACGAACGGATGGCCCGGCGCGATGGGGGCCGCCCGGGACAGAACAGCTGCTGCGGGGAAGGGGCAGCCGCTCTGGACGCCGAGCAGACCAAGAACGGAGGCCAGCGACTCTTCCCCCTGCAACTTGTCGAACCGGGTTTGACGAACGGACATCCGCCGTCGCCCGGCAGCTGACGGATGGCGGAAGAAGGAAAGGAGGTGCCTCCTTGGCTCCTCACGTCCTTGTCGTGTACAACCAGCCGCTGCTGCCGGAGGCGCATCCCGAGTCGGAGTCGGAGCGCGAGGTCCTGGAAACGACCGAGGCCGTCTGCCAGGCGCTGACCGCCGCCAGCTTCCGGGTCAGCCGCCTCGCCGTTGGCCGCGACCCGGTTGCCCTTGCGGAGGGTGTGCGCCGTCACGGGCCCGACATCGTCTTCAACCTCTTCGAGGGGCTCGGCGACGACTCCGCCACCGAGGCCACCTTCGCCGGGCTGCTGGAGTGGCTCGGCGTGCCGTTCACCGGCTCGACGGGACAGACGATCGGCCTGTCGCGCAGCAAGCCGCTGGCCAAGCACGTCCTCTACGCCGCCGGTCTGCCGACGCCCGACTTCTTCGTCGTCGATACAGCGACGGATTCCCGCCTTCAGAGAGGTGTTTCGAGTCTGAAGTCCGTGGTACGGCCGGGAAACCTCGGTTGGCCGGTGATCGTCAAGGCCGCCAACCAGGACGCCAGCGTCGGCATTGACCAGGGCAGCGTCGTGACGGGCCTGGGCCAGCTCCGCAAGCGTGTCGCCCTGCTGCTGGAGCGGTATGGCCCGCCGGTGCTGGTGGAGCAGTACATCGACGGCCGCGAGCTGACCGTGGGCGTCGTCGAGGTGCCCGCGCTGCGCGCCCTGCCGCCATCGGAGTTCATGTTCAAGCCGCGTGACGGGACCGCATGGCGCATCGTCACCTACGACGCCAAGTGGCGCGTCGGCTCGGTCGATTTTCAGCATACGCCGTTCTGTGAGCGCGCCAGCGTCATGCCTGAACTGCAGGAGCGTCTGCACAACCTGGCGCTGCGGGCGTATCGCGTGCTTGGGGTGCGCGATTACGGCCGTGTCGATTTCCGCGTTGCGGCATCGGGCGAGGTCTTCATCCTGGAGGCCAACCCCAACCCCGACCTGAGCCCCGAGGCGGCCCTGGCGGACGGCGTACTCGCTGCCGGCACCTCCCACGCTGACTTTGTCGTGCAACTCGCGCGCCGAGCCCTCGCCCGGAAGGGACGCGGTCCCCGCAGCGGTCTGGAAGGCGACCATCGATCGCCGGTCTGGGCCTCGCAGCCCACAAGCGTCACACGGCCCGTTGACACGGGGCGAAATTGATACCTGTAGAGACAGTTTAGCCCGACGCGCAAGCGAGGACACCTGCCAGCCTCGCTTGCGCGTCGGGCTAAGCCGCGAGGCTCTGGCAAGCGCGGGTGTCGCGCTCGCCAGCGGCTCGCGGCGAAACGATCCTGTCGGCTACATCACTGGATCAGGGTCGGCGAGGAGATGACGCCGGTCTGGCAGGGCCGGGGGAGCTTTAGCCGGACCTTCCCGCCCTGGATCTCGATGACTTCATCATCTCCTGCCCCTTCAACGTGAACGTGCCCTTCCAGCAAGAGGCACCCATGCGGGGTGATGCTGACGTGATCCGCTTTCGCCTTCAGGGAGCATTGCTCTCCGGTAAGGGAGATTTGCCCGTCCACGATGGCAATCTTAAGCGGGACGCAACCCTTCAGATTCACCACTGTCTTATCCGTGAGGACAAGGCCCGCACCCGAGCCTCTCATCTCCAGAACCCCTTTGCCGTCCGCCCAGTGGCCCACGCAGAGCCTCAGCTTCGGGCTCGGCGCCTTCTTCGCGGGCTCGATGCAGCGAGGCATCACAGGGATGCAGCAATCGACCGGGGCGATGGGACCGCACACGGGCGCATCCATCGGCTTCGGACAGGGGCACGGCTCCGAGCAGGGCGGCATGGAGGGAGCCGCGACCGAGACATCGCGACTCGCAGATGCTTTCTTGATGGTGGCCTCAATGCGGCAGTGAACCTTTTCGCCCGTGCTCGGCAGGTCGCAGGGAAGCTTGACCGTCTTGCCGAGCTTGACCTGCTTGCACATCCGCACACCGCTCATCCGCTCGACGTAATACTTCGCAGCCTTGCTATCTTGCTCGACCTGCTGAAACGTCACATCAAGGAGGACGCGGTCGTTGTGGCCGGTGGGAGTCACGCAGACATCGACTTCCTGTTCACCGATCATGCCCTGCGGCTCTCCGGACGAGGTGGCGGAGAACGACTTTCCGGCAACGGGGTAGCACAGCGAGCCAGTCTGTCCGGCCATGATCCTCAGCTGCGGCTGGGCAACCAGCTTCTCTTCCTTACCGGGGCGGGTTTCCATCACCTTCAGCTCAACGACGTAAGTTCCGCAGTCCGGGGGCGGAGGTGGAATGGCCGCATACATCCCAAACGACGGCACCGGCGCCGGCAGGGGGGGGTAGGGATACATTCCCACCGGCGGCATGGGCACCGCGACGGGCGCTGGAAGCGTGCAGGGTGCTCCCATCGGCGCGGCTGGAGGAGGCACGCACGCCGTCGTCGCGGCCTTGGGAGGACAGCAGACGCCCGTCACCGGGCAGCAGCGCATCGCCGGCTTTTCCGTTGATGTACGGGAGCTTGGTCAGGACGGGGCAGTCTTTCTTCGGGGACGCTGCCGGCGCCGGCTCCTCGCCCCGCGACACGCCAACAACCAGGGCCGACAACAGCAGGGCGGCAGGGATCCGCCAACGAGTCTGGGTCATGCGATTTCTCTCCTCGCGTTCCGATGCCATTCGGACACGGGGCGAGAACATGGCATGAGGAGGCAAACGTGTCAACCGCAACCGGACAGCGGCTGCCCTCTCGATGTTGGCGAGCGGCGAGTGGAAACGCCCCGGTCCTGTGCCAACCCCCGCTCCACGACCGGGGGGGGTGTCAACCCCCGCTCGCCAACACCGGGCTGCTACACGAGTCCCTCCGCGTGCAGGAGCTCGAGCGTTCCGGCGACGGCCCGGACTGTTTCCGCGACGTCGGCCTCCGTGTGCGCGGCGGTCGTCATGCCCGACAGTCCGGGCAGGTCGACGCCGTGCAACAGCATCGCTTGACGGAAGGCGGAACGCAGACGCGGGTCGGGCGCGGTGCTGAGACGGCGCAAGTCGCCGTCGTAGGGGACGGTGTCTTCGCGCAACCGCGGCCCGTCATAGTCCGGCAGCAGGCGGATGGCGGAGAAGTCGCCGTAGGCCGCCCAGCGAATGCCCCGCTCCTCGAACAGGGCATTCAATCGCTGCCGCAGGTCCTTCGCGGAGGCATTGGCCCGCCGGCACGGTTCGCCGCTGGCGACCTCCTGCAGCGCCGCCACGCCGGCCGCCGCGGACAGCGGATTGGCGTTGAACGTCCCGGGATGCTTCATCTTCCCCTTGCCGGCGCGGAACTCGATCGCCGCCAGCACGTCGGCACGGCCGGCCACGGCGCCGCCCGGCAGTCCGCCCGCCAGGACCTTCGCCAGCGTCGTCAAATCCGGCGTGACGCCGTAGTGTCCCTGTGCTCCGCCCGGCGCGACGCGGAATCCGCTGATGACCTCATCGAAGATCAGCAGCCGGTTGTGTCGCCGCGTGATCGCGCGCAGCGCGTGCAGGAACGGCCCGCGGATCGGCACCTGTCCCCAGTGTCCGCCCGTCGGCTCGAGGATGACGCAGCCAATCGAGGCGTCCTGGGCCAGGGCGCGTTCCACCGCGTCGGGATCGTTGGGCGGGACGACGACGGTATCGCGCTGCACCTCGCCGAGGACGCCCGGCACGGCGGCCTCGTAGGGGGGGTCGGTAGCGGGGAGGACGAAGTCGTGCCAGCCGTGAAAGTGGCCGGCGAACTTCAGGAAGCGTGGCCGGCCGGTGAAGAGCCGCGCCAGCCGCAGCGCCATCAGCGTCGCCTCGGTGCCCGAGGACGTGAAACGCACGCGCTCCACCGACGGCACCAGGCGGCGCACCCATTGTCCCCATTCGACCTCCAGTTCGTGGCACGCTCCCGGGTGGGTGGCGCGGGCGACCTGCCGCTGGACCGCCTCGACGACGGCCGGGTGGGAGTGTCCGAGCAGCAGGGCGCCGTGGCCCGACCAGTAGTCGATGAGGCGGTGTCCATCGACATCCCACTTGTACGCCCCGGCCGCCCGGTCGACGTAGACGGGGAACGGCTCGAGGTGGCGCAGGTCGTGCGTGACGCCATCGGGGAAGACCTCGCGGGCCTGGTCGTGCAGTTTCTTCGAGGTCGGGAATTCGGCGGCGAACCGCTCCGCCAGGGAGCGCCGCGTCAGGACGGAAGACATGGATTCCTCCATTGGTGAGTGCGGGCTGTCAGGGAGTTATCATCCCCGCGGCCCCGGCGCAGGTCAAGTCTCCCGGTTTGCATCCAGCTCCGTCTTGCAGCGTGATCGTTCGTCCACTAGAATGGAGGAAGAGAAATGCGTTGCATTGCATTCGCGCGACTCTCTCTTTCTCATCATTTCACACTCAGACTGCGCGCGGTCCGGCCCGGATGCTCCTCCTCATCCACCCAGCGAGCCCGGGGACTTGAAGTACCGGGACCAGGGTGCGACAATCCTTTGCACGCCAGCGACGCCCTGAGAGCACAGGAGCCGACCATGCCGACCGTTACACTCCAAGAAGCCCAGGCGAGGTTGCCGGAACTGCTCGGCCAGCTGCTGCCGGGCGAGGAAATCACCATTACGGACCACGGGCAGCCGCTGGCCCAGGTGAAGAAGCTCGAACGGACGTTGTGGCCATCCAAGGCGGGCTGCTACCGGAATGCCGAGTTCTGGATGGCCCCCGACTTTGATGCCCCCCTTGAGGACTTCAAGGAGTACATGGAATGACCCTGCTCCTCGATACGCACACCTTCCTGTGGTCCTGCCAGGACGGTTTCTTCCTGGTGGGCTTCTTCACCCCCGCCACTCCTTCCACATCGGAACGATCTCCTTTCTTCAGCGCGAAAATGATGCTCACGGCATTTCCCAATCTTCGAGAAGCAGGCCGGGACCCGGCTGAATTCCGCAGTATTATACGTCACCAACGTGCAGCTGTTCATCGAACGGCAGGCTTGGAAACGGGGCGAGCAGGACGTCGACGGTGGCCCGGTTGGCTACCGGCTTCGCACTCCGGGCACAACCGTATCGCAGCTCGGCGACGACCACCGAACAGACCCGGAGGTCGGCGGGGTTGGCCACCTGGAAGCGCGTCGCGACCAGGGGCACCGATCCACGAAGCAATGCGACCCAGACGTTGGAGTCGAGCAGGTACATCATTCGATCTCCACGGGAGGCGGCAACTCCGGCTGAGGGTGCAGGACGAAGGTCTCGTCGTCGATCGAGCCGAACAGGTCGAAATAGCCCGGAGGCCAGCCGCGCTCTTCCGGCGTTGTTGGCGTGGTCGATGCCTCTTTCGGTTGGACGACGACAACGACCTCGAATTCGGCTTCCGGCGTTCCCAGCGGAATGCGCAGCAGCAACGTCCCATCCTTGCCCGTCTTCGCCGTCACGCGAAACGTCTGCATAGGGACCGCTCCTTTCTGGCACGTCCTCATTCTCTCTTGCCATCTCTCCCAAGAGGGCCAGGATGTCCTTCTCCCAGCCTCGGGCGAGTGTCGGCGTCGCGCTCGCCCGAGGCTCGCGGACAAACGCAGGAAAACACCGCCCGCGCAGCTCCGCGTTTGCATCCGCGGCCGGCCTGCACTTTTTTCGCGGGGGGGATTGAGCTACAATTCAAGCAACCACAATCTCTTCCCTTCCAGAAGGAACTGACCGCATGAAGGTCTTGATCCTCGTCGCCGACGGTTTCGACGACCTGCAGCTTTTTTGTCCCTGGTATCGCTTGATGGAAGAAGGACTTACGGTGACGATCGCCACCCCGGCCGGCCAGGGGGTCTCGGGGCAGCATGGCTACCGCGTTGCGCCCGACACGCCGATCCGCGAGGTCAATCCCGCCGAGTATGACCTGCTGTTCATCCCCGGAGGGCAATCGCCGGAGCGGCTCCGCCTGCGCGAGGAGGCCGTCGACGTCGCCCGCACCTTCATGGACGAGGATCGGCCGGTCGCCGCCCTCGGCCACGGCCCGCAGCTGCTGCTCAGCGCCGGCTCGCTGAGCGGGCGACAGGCCACCTCGTCGCCCGGCATCCGCGATGACCTTCGCGCCGCCGACGCCCGCTACCGCGACGAGCCGGTTGTGCTGGAGGGCAACCTCCTGACCGGCCGCGGCACCGACGATCTCCCCGAGTTCTGCCGCCAACTCGTCGTCTTCCTCGGCATCCGCACCTGAGTCCGTTCGGCAACCCGAACGCCGACGTCTCTGCTCGCCGGACGCGGAAACAGTTCCTTATACTAACGGGAATGTTCCGACCGCGTCCTTCGGGCTC